>CACPKQ010000006.1 GCA_902634455.1 uncultured Pelagibacteraceae bacterium
AGCTGCGTATGGATTGGTTTTAGCAATTATAGAAAATAATGACCAAACTTTTTTAAAAAAATCCAGTGAAGATTTAATTAATTCTAGACCCACAGCTATTAATCTTAAATGGGCAGTAGACAGAATGATGAAAAAGCTTTCAGGAGTTAATAGTGATCAAATTTTAAATATAGCTTTAAATGAAGCAAAAGAAATATGCGAAGAAGATATTAAGTTTTGTGAAAATATAGGTTTAAATGGATTAAAAATTATTGAAGAAATTTATAAAAAAAAAAAAGATAAAGTAAATATTTTAACTCACTGTAATGCTGGTTGGCTTGCAACAATTAACTGGGGCACAGCTACTTCACCAATTTACCATGCTCATAAAAAAGGTATTCCAGTTCATGTTTGGGTAGATGAAACAAGACCAAGAAACCAGGGAGCCAATCTTACATCTTACGAGCTTAACGAAGAAGAAATATCCAACACAATAATTGCTGATAATACAGGAGGAATTTTGATGCAAAGAGGCGAGGTTGATATGTGTATTGTTGGAACGGACAGAACACTTTCAACTGGAGATGTTTGCAATAAGATTGGTACTTATCTTAAAGCTCTTGCAGCAAAAGATAATAATGTTCCTTTTTATGTAGCACTACCAAGTTCAACTATTGATTGGAATATTAAAGATTTTAAAGAAATACCAATTGAAGAAAGAAACTCAGAAGAACTTTCTCATATAGAAGGATTAGATGAAACTGGTAAAGTTATAAAAGTTCAAGTGTATCCAAAGAAAAGCAAATCTATGAATTTAGCTTTTGATGTAACACCAGCTAAATATGTTACAGGTTTAATAACAGAAAAAGGTGTATGTGAAGCATCTAAAGAAGGTTTAAAAAAGTTATTTAAATGAAAAAAAATATTATTACCATTATTTTAATAATAGTTGGAATAATTGTTCTTTTTTTAATTCGATCAAATTATAGCGATCATAACTTAAAAAGAACAGTTGAAGCATGTGTGCTTGCAAAAAAACAAACTACAAAAAACTTTAACAGACAAGAAGCCAAAAAATACTGTGAAGAAGAGATCAAAAAGAAAATAAAGAGTAAAGATTAGATTCATGGATTCAATTAGAATGGTCGAGGTAACAAGAAGCAACGAGGTCGAAAGTGTACATTATGGTACCGCAGTACTAATTAATTCATCGGGAGAAGTATTAAAAGAATGGGGGAATTCAGATTTATTAATATACCCAAGGTCTGCTCTAAAACCTATTCAATCATTAAATCTTTATAAAGATGGAGTTGCAGAAGGTTTAAAATTAACTGATGAATATATAGCGCTAACTACAGCTTCACATCATGCAGAAGATCTTCATCAAAAAATGATAACTGAATGGTTGCAAAAAATTAATATAGGGGAAGATAAACTTTGTTGTGGAGCAGATTGGCCATGGAATATGGATGATAAATTTAAAGCGAATTTAAAATATAAAAAAAAAAGAAGAATTTTTCACAATTGTTCTGGAAAACATTGTGGTCATTTAGCAGTAAGTAAGTACAAAGATTTACCTATTGAGAATTACAATCAAAATAATCACCCAATACAGAAAGAACTAATCAATTTAATTGAAAATTTATCTAATTTTAAAATTAAAAAAATTGGTATAGATGGATGTACATTGCCGAACCCACTAATTCCTTTAAAAAAATTTGCTTTAGCAGCAGCGAAAATTGTTGATTATAAATCACTTAATGAAGCTTCTGATATAGCTAAAAGAATTTTTGATTCATGTGTAAAATTTCCTGAAATAACAGGAGGATCTAAAAGTGTTAACTGTGCTTTAACTAAACTTTCAAAAGGAAAAGCATTTTTTAAGAATGGTGCCGAAGGTGTTTTTGTAGCAATAATTCCAGAACAAAAATCTGCTTTAGCTGTTAAAATAACAGATGGCGCTGCAAGAGCAGCTGAAGTTGCAATAGCCGGATTAATATCTGAGTTAAAGATTATTGATGAAGATCAGATTGAAAAATTTAAAAAAAGACCTGTAAAAAATTCCACCGAACAAGTTATAGGTTATATGAATTGCCTAATATAGATTAAACAGTATTTTTCTTTACCCCATTTAATAGAAAATCAGTCATTTGATTTGCGACCATTTCAGCTACTACTATTGAAGCTTCAGTAGTTGATGCAGCTATATGAGGAGTCAAGATTGCTTTTGGGTTGTTAAATAAAATATTTTCTTTTGCTGGTTCTTTTGAAAAAACATCTAAAGCAGCTCCAGCTATCAAATTTTCATTTAAAGCATCATTTAGATCTTTTTCATCAACAATATTTCCTCGTGCTGCGTTAATTATATAAGTAGTAGTTTTCATTTTTTTATAATGTTCTTTAGTTAATAATGGTTTGCCATCAGCTGCTGCTTTGCAATGAAAACTTATTATGTCGCTATTACTAATTAAATCATCAAAACTAACATCGTTCACATGAGGAAAATCTTTCTTTCTCGAAGCAAGCGATTTTGAGTTTACTAAAATTTTTACATCAAAGCCTTTAACTAATTGGCTTAATCTAACACCAACATTTCCAAAACCTACTATACCAAGTGTTTTTTTTGAAAACTCAGTTCCTTTGATATTTTTTTTCTCCCACTGGCCCTTATGAGTTGTTTCATTTGCGTATGGAGTTTTTCTAAGTACTGACATTATTAATGCGAATGCATGTTCTGCTGTTGCGTTAGCATTTCCTCCTGGAGTGTTCATAACAATCATATTTTTTTCTTTAGCTGCAACAACATCTATATTATCAACTCCTGCCCCCGCTCTTCCTATAACTTTTAAATTTTTTGCTGCTAAAATTATATTTTTAGTTACTTTAGTAGCTGATCTAACAACCATACCATCATATTCTGGAATTATTTTTACAATTTCTTCTTCAGACAAACCTGTCTTTACATCAACTGAAATATTATTTTTTTCAAATATTTTTTGAGCAACATTACTCATTGAGTCTGATATTAAAATTTTAGGCATTATTTTTTACCGAATGATATGCCCAGTCTATCCAAGGTAACAATACTTTCATGTCATCATTTTGTACTGTTGCTCCACCCCATATTCTAAGACTTGGCGGTGCTTTAGCGTATCCATTAATATCGTTAGCAACACCTTCTTTTTTAAGTATTGAAACAATTTTTTTAATTGTATCTCTTTGTTCTTCTTCTTTAAATTTATTAAACCAATCATCTTTAATACTAAGCGTGATGCTTGTTGAAGATCTTGAGTTTTTGTCTTCACACATAAATTTAATCCAACTACTTTTATTTACCCAATTTTCTACAATATTAAGATTTTCATTAGAAATTTTCATTAATTCTTTTGAACCACCAATAGATTCAACCCAGTTTAAAGCATCTAAAACGTCTTCAACACAAATCATTGATGGGGTGTTAATAGTACTTCCTTCAAAGATTCCTTTAATTAATTTTTTTTTATTAGCTATTCTAAATAATTTTGGTATTGGCCAAGAAGGAATATGATTTTCTAATCTTTGAACTGCACGTGGTGATAAAGCTAACATACCATGTGAAGCTTCACCTCCCAAAACTTTTTGCCAAGACCAAGTAATTACATCAAGTTTATTATAATCCATTTCCATAGCGAAAATACCTGAGGTAGCATCACAAATAGTTAATCCTTTTCTATCACTTGGTATCCAGTCAGCATTTGGAACTCTTACTCCAGAAGTGGTTCCGTTCCATGTAAAAATTACATCATTATCAAAATTTACCCTGTTTAAATCTGGTAGTTTTCCATAATCAGCTAAATGACTATTTACTTTTTTAATTTTTAACTGATCAATTACATCTGCTACCCAATCTTTTCCAAAATTTTCCCAAGCTAGAATATCAACGTCATTTAACCCCAGTAAGGACCAAAGTGCTGCTTCTAAAGATCCAGTATTTGAACCTGGCATAATTCCTAAAAGATAATTATCTGGCAATTTTAATAATTGCTTAGATTTAACTATAGCTTCATTTAGTTTTTCTTTGCATTCTTTTGATCTATGAGATCTTCCTACAGGTGAATTTTTTAATGATTCAATACTCCAACCTGGTCGTTTAGCGCATGGTCCGCTAGAAAAATTTGTATTGCCAGGTTTTATTGTTGGCTTTTCCATAAAAATTAATTTTTTTTAAACGTATAACGATAAAAAAAATTTTTGGAAGCTTTTAGTTTTGTTTTATTCAAAATCATATGCGACCAAACCGTCTAATGGTTTTGGATCAAACCAGGTAGATTTGGGAGGCATAGTTAGTCTTTTGTCAGCAAAATTAATAATATTTTCCATCTGAGTTGCAAATAAAGCAAAACCTACTTTTGCTTCACCTGAATTAACTTTTTTTTCAATAGCTTCTAAACCATGAAAACCTGCTAAAAAGTCAATTCTATTGTCGTATCTAGGATCGCCGATTCCTAAAGTAGGTTCTAGTAAATAGTAGTGTAATAAATTGATATCTAAATTAATGATATGAAATAAATTTGGATGAGGTTTTTCTTTAAGTTCCAAAGAATACCACTGTTTATCTAAATACATTCCAAATGTTTGAGGTTTTTTTGGTTTGAAATAAGAACTTTGTTTTTCTACTTTAAATTTTTTTTTAATTTCTTTAATAAAATCTTTCGGTGAATAACCATATAAATCTTTTATAAGTCTATTATAATCAAGTATTCTTGCTTGGCTTGTAGGAAAAATTGCTATCATAAAAAAATTGTATGCTTCCTCACCAGTATGATTTGGATTTTGATGTTGTTTAAACTGTGAAAGTTTTAATAAAGCTTCCATTCTGTGATGACCATCAGCAATATAAATTCTATTAATAGAATTAAATAAATCACTAATTTTTTCGACTTTATTTTTTTTATCAATTACCCACATCTCATGTTTGCATCCATCCATAGCTTCAAAAGAATAAAAAGCAGGATTGGTAAGTTCATTATCTACTAATTTATTAAGCTGTTCGTTGTCGGGGTATACGGCGTATATAGGGCCTATTTGCGCATTTAAATTATCCATTTGTTTCATTCTTTTTTGAGCCCTTTCAATAAAAATTTCTTCATGACCTCTAATATGTAAATTATCATAAGCGGATAATTTTGCTGTTCCCACTACTCCAACTTGTTTAAAATCTCCTTTAGAAATTTTATAAATATAAAAAGAAAAATTTTTGTCTTTTGTTATTACTGATTTTTCTTTCATTAATTCGAATTGTTCTTTAGATTTTTTTTTATTTTCCGCATTAAAAACATTTAGATAGCTCCACGGATTTTTCTTTAGATGGTCTTTTTGCATATCTTCAGATAAATGATCTGTGCTTGCTATTGGAACCGAGGAAGAGTTTTCTTTGGTTGGTCTTAAAGCTTTAAATGGATTTATAAAATACATTGTGACTACTCATCAATCTTATAAATAAAACTTATTTCCTTTAGGCAATTTTTGGTAACTTTTCTAATGCTGAGTTTACTTCTGCCTCATTGTATTTATCATCAGAAAGTTTGTTATTAAAATAATCACCATAAGCCTGCATGTCAAAATGACCATGACCACATAAATTGAAAAGAATTGTTTTCTTTTCTCCATTTTTTTTGCACTCAAGAGCAGCATCTATTGCTCCTTTCACAGCATGAGTTGCTTCTGGAGCTGGAACAATTCCTTCTGCATTTGCAAATTTTACACCAGCATCAAAACATTCTTTTTGACCAAAGGCTTTAGCTTCAACAGCACCTATGTCTACAAGATGACTTACCATTGGTGCCATACCATGATATCTCAAACCACCAGAATGAGTTGACGGTGGCATGAAAGAAGAACCTAAAGTATGCATTTTAACTAAAGGTGTTCGATTTCCAGTATCTCCAAAATCATATGCAAATTTACCTTTTGTTAAAGAAGGGCAAGATTTTGGTTCACATGCAATTACCCTAATATCTTTTTTTTCTCTAAATTTTTTTCCAAGAAATGGAAATACTAATCCAGAAAAATTACTTCCACCACCTGTGCATCCAACCAATATATCTGGGTAATCATTTGCCATTTCCATTTGTATTATTGCTTCATTTCCAACTATAGTTTGGTGCATTAATACATGATTTAAAACACTTCCGAGTGAATATTTAGTTGATTTATCTTGTGCAGCCATTTCTACAGCTTCGGAAATAGCTATACCTAAGCTTCCTGAATTATTTGGATCTTTTTCTAAAATAGCTTTACCTGTTGGAGTTCGGTTGGATGGACTAGCATAACAATTTGCTCCAAATGTTTGCATAATCATTTTTCTATATGGTTTTTGTTCATAACTTACTTTAACCATATAGACATCTAGCTCGATTTTAAAAATTGAACATGCAAAAGCTAGTGAGCTTCCCCATTGTCCTGCACCAGTTTCAGTTGTAATTTTTTTTGTGCCTTCTTCTTTGTTATAAAAAGCTTGGGCAACTGCAGTATTAGGTTTATGACTTCCTGTTGGACTTACTCCTTCGTACTTGTAATAAATTTTAGCAGTAGTATCTAAAGCTTTTTCAAGTTTTCTAGCCCTATATAATGGAGAAGGTCTCCATTGCTTATAAATTTCTCTAACAGGTTCTGGAATTTCAATTTCTCTTTCTTGCGATACTTCTTGTCCTATGAGTGCCATTGGAAACAAAGGCGCTAAATCATCTGGTCCAACAGGTTTAAGAGTCCCAGGATGAAGTACTGGTGAAAGAGGTTTTGGAAGATCTGCTGCAATATTATACCAAGTTTTCGGCATTTTGCTTTCTTCTAGTAAAAATTTAATTTTATCAGACATTTTATTTTTATGATAGTTTGTTATTTATATTAATTAAAATCAAGTATTAAATATAATGATAGAACTAAAGAAAGAGGTGATAAAATATGCACAAAAGCTTAACAGCACAAATTTATCTCCTTTAAGATCTGGGAATGTTTCTATAAGAGCAACCAAGGATAATGTTGAAGGTTTTCTTCTAACACCATCGGGTAAAAGATATGAAGATCTTGTACCAGAGGATATTGTTTTTCTTGCTTTAAAAGAAGAATATAACAATCTTAAATTGTTTAATTCATCATTAAATCCTTCTTCTGAATGGAGATTTCATCAAGATATTTATTTAAAAAAAATTGAAGCTAAAGCTATAGTTCATGCTCATTCCCCTCATGCAACCGCAGTTTCAGCTCATGGAAAACCAATACCAGCATTTCATTATATGATAGCTTTAGCTGGAGGAGATGACATAAAGTGTGCAGAATATGCAACTTTTGGAACAACTGAATTATCAAAAAATATTCTAAAAGCTTTAGAAAAAAGAAAGGCTTGTCTAATGTCAAACCACGGACAGGTTGCATTTGGTACAAATTTAAAACAAGCTTTTGAACTTGCAGAAGAAGTAGAAAATATTTGCTATCAATACATAATTGCTTTAAAAATTGGAGATCCGAAGATTCTTTCATCTGCAGAGATGAATAAAATTTTGGATAAAATAAAACATTATAAAAAAGCATAAATTTTTATAATTATTATTGAGGGAGCAATGACTAAAGTAGGGGAACATATAACTTTAGATATTATTGGAACTAAGAAGGAGTATTCTCCTTCATTTTATGAGAAACTTGTCTATAAAATTGCAAAAAAAGCAAAAGTTACTGTTTTAGGAATTTCTAAGCACAAATTTGAGCCTCAAGGATTTACTTTAGTGGCATTATTAGCAGAAAGTCATATTAGTTTTCATACATTCCCTGAAAAAGGAATAGTAAGTTTTGATTTTTTTACTTGCGGAAAGGTATCACCTGCAGTTGCTTTAGATATTATTAAGAAAGAAATTGAACATAAAAGAATTGTGAAAAAAGAATTTAACAGAGATTCCTTAGGTCTTTATGATGATATTTATAGTTCTCCAGGTCAAAAAAAATACTATGTAGTTAAAAAATATTTAGAAAATTTTACATCCAAAGTAGGACAACACATTGAAATTATTGATTTAGAGGAATTCGGTAAATCTTTGTTCATTGATAATGAGCTACAAGTAGCTGAAAAAGACGAGCATCTTTACAGTTCTACTTTTGTAAACTCAGGAATAAAATTAAATAAGAAAAATGACAAAGCAGCTATAATTGGAGGAGGAGATGGCGGCGTAGCCAGAGAGTGTATAAATAGAAATTTTAACTTTATAGATTGGTACGAACTTGATCCAGAAGTTGTTGAAGTTTGTGACAGACATTTATCTAAAGTAGGTCAAAGAGCAACAAAGAAAAATTCTGTTAAATGTGTATGGGGGGATGCTTTTGAAAGTATTAAAAAAGTAGAAGAAAACAAATATGATAAAATATTTGTAGATCTAAATGATGATCAATATTGCATAGATCTTGCTGCAAAAAATATAAAATCTTTAAAGAGAATTCTTAAAACAAATGGCACCATAACAGCTCAAGTTGGTAGCCAAGATAAAAAACCAAAACAGGTTAAAAATTGGTTGAATTTGTTCAATAGAAACTTTGGAAATGCAGAGTTAGATAGAGTACATATACCTAGTTTCGATTGTAATTGGAATTTTGCCACGTCAATAAACAATTAATTTATCTTTTTAAATCTTCAAATTTGTGGAATACTCCATTTTATATTTTTGGAGGGAAAATGATAAAACTTAAAAAATTTGGATTGGGATTATTAATATCTCTATTCTTGTCGTTTACAGCAAATGCTGGCTCAATTAAAATAGGAACTGAGGGTGCTTATCCTCCTTGGAACTCAAAAGATGCTTCAGGCGCATTAATAGGTTTTGAAGTTGAACTTGCAGAAGAGCTTTGCAAGATCATGGGTCATGATTGTACAATTGTAGAACAAGATTGGGATGGAATGATTCCAGCTTTAGTTGGAAGAAAATTCGATGCAATAATGGCAGGAATGTCAATTACAGCTGAAAGAAAGAAAACAATTAACTTTTCAGATGGTTATGCAGATGAAGTTGCTTCACTAGCAGTAATGAAGGGTTCTAAAAATGAAGGTTTAAAAACTATGTCTGCTATTAATCTTTCAGAGATTAGTGCAGATGAACAAGCAACTTTAGATGTTTTAACAAAAGCATTTAAAGGAAAAACAATTGGTGTTCAAACAGCAACTATTCATCAAAACTTTTTAGAATCAGGTTTGATGGGTAAAGTAACTGTTAGAACATACAAAACTCAGGATGAAGTTAATCTAGATTTAGAAGCAGGAAGAATTGATGCTGCTTTAGCAGCTGCTGTTGCTTTCACTGACTATGCAGAAAAATCAGGAAAAGCAGTTGTGCTAACAGGACCTACATTTGCTGGAGGTGATTTTGGTAACGGTGTAGGAGTTGGAATTAGAAAATCAGATCAAAAACTTTTAAATGATTTTAATAGAGCTATAGATAAAGCTAGAGACGAAGGTATTATCAGTAAGCTTGCTATTAAATGGTTCGGTTTCGACGCTTCTATGTAAAGTATTTAAGAAATGGCGACTATAATGTATAGTCGCCTTTCTTTATGGATCTTCTAGCATTTGGAAAAACTGGATGGGGCGACGAGTTATTTTACGCAACTCTAATGACTATAGCTGTATCGATTACAGCTATGATTATTGGATTTGTTTTTGCATTAATTTTTACACCACTAAAACTTTCAAATAAAAAATATCTTAACTTAATAGGAAATTTTTACACAACTGTTATTCGAGGAGTTCCTGAATTATTAGTTATCTATTTACTTTTTTTTGGCGGCAGTGGAGCAATAATGTATGTTGCTTCTATTTTTGGATACAATGAATACATTGAAATAAATGCTTTTTTAACAGGATCCTTTTCAATAGGAATTATATCTGGAGCTTATTCAACTGAAGTATTTAGAGGAGCCATTCAATCTATCGATAAGGGTCAATTTGAAGCTTGTAAAGTATTAGGATTTAAAAAAAAAATTCAGTTTTTTAAAGTAATTATGCCACAAATGTTAAGATTGGCTATTCCAAATCTTAGCAATGTTTGGCAAATAACTTTAAAGGATACGTCTCTTATTTCTGTTACTGGATTAGTTGAAATAATGAGACAATCATATATTGCAGCGGGATCTACTAGAGATCCATTATTCTTTTATTCTTTTGCAGCAGTTTTGTATTTGTTGCTAACTTATTTAAGTATGAAACTAATCAATAGATTGGAAGTTAAATACAGTAGAGGGTTTTGATGGATTTTGATTTAATGATAACCAGTTTTCCAAAGTTGTTAAATGCAACTCTTGTGACTTTAAAATTACTATCTTTGTCATTGGTGTTTGGATTATTTATTGGTCTTTTTTTTGCAGTTTTAAGATTAAGAAAAAATATTTTTTTAAATAAGTTCGCATATGGTTATTCATATGTATTTAGAGGAACTCCTCTTTTAGTTCAAATTTTTATAATTTATTTTGGATTAGGACAAATTGAATATCTAAGAACAACTATACTTTGGGTAGTTTTAAAAGAACCTTATTGGTGTGCTATAATTGCATTTGCTTTAAATACAGGAGCCTATACATCTGAAATACTTCGTTCTGCTTTCCAAACAATCAAACCTGGATTTATAGAAGCAGGAAAAAGTTTAGGAATATCAAATAAAATTATATTTTATAAAATTCAGATTCCTATCGCCATAAGACAATCTTTACCTGCTTATGGTAACGAAATTATACTTATGATGAAAGGTACATCTTTAGCAAGCACTGTTACATTGTTGGATTTAACTGGAGTTGCTAAATATATAATTTCTACAACTTTTAAACCTGTTGAAGTTTTTATTGTCGCTGGTGGTATTTATTTATTTATGACTTTTATAATTCACAATTTAATTAAGTATTTAGAAAAGCGATTTGGGTATCAATAATCAGTGTATTCTTTGACTTCTCTAATCTTTGAACCTGTTAATTGATTAATTTCTAATTTAATTTTAGCTCGTTTATCATTTAAAAAATGTATATTTCTTGAAAGTTCAACGAATTTTTCACTAAAATCTGATTTTTTTTCACACATTCTTTTATCGTCCTCAATTACCCAAAGTTTAGAATTAATCTCCTTTAGAGATAGAAATAGCTTATTTAATTTTTCATCATTTTTTACATTATTTTTTAGCTGTTCTTTTAAGACGTTATATTCATCATCAATGAATTTAAGTTTTGAGTTGTCTTTAATTTTTTCTTTTTTAATTTCTAATATAGAAATTTTATCTAAAAGTTCACCAACTGAAACTTCAACTAGAATTTTATTCATAAAATCTTATATTGTGTTAAGTTGTTAAAAATATGTCTAACATATTAGTCATTAAACATGGTTCTTTAGGTGATATAGCCCAAGCAAGTGGTGCAATTCAAGATATATTTGAAAATCACGATAATGATCAAATATACTTACTAACCACTAAACCATATTTAGATTTATTTAAGAAAAGTCCTTATATACATGATGTTATTTTAGATAAGAGGTTGTCGAGATTTAATTTGATTTATCTTTATTCATTAATGAAAAGTATTAAAAAATTAAACTTTCAAAAAGTTTTTGATCTTCAAAACTCATCAAGGACTAAGTTTTATAAAAGAATTCTTTTTCCAAATTCTAATTTAAACAAATGGTCTAGTTCAGATACAACTTTACCGGCAGATAAAACAAAAGAAGAGTTCGATAAAAATCCAGTGCTTGATAGATTTGAACATCAATTAAAAGAATCTGGAATAATTACAAAGAACACAATGCTCCCGGATTTTTCTTGGGCATGTTCAGATATTAGTAAAATTAAAAATGAATATAAATTAGATAATTATATTGTTTTATTACCTTTTTGTTCACCCCATTTAGATCAAAAGAAATGGCCACACTACAATGCTTTAATAGATATAATTAAAAAAAAATACCAAGATCAATTTAAAATTATTGTGGCCCCAGGACCAAATGAAATAAGTCAATCAAAAGAAATTAATGCAGTGTGTATTTTAGACAATGGCAAACCAATAGATATTTCGCAATTATCATCTTTAATTAAAGAAAGTTCTTTTGTAATTGGAAATGATACTGGGCCCGCACATATTGCGGCACACTTAAATGTAAAAGGATTAACTTTGTTTGGTTCACATACAACTGCAAAAAAAGTAAGTATTGAGAGAGAGAATTTTAAACCTATCCAAGTTAGTGATTTGTCAAAACTTAGTCCTGAAAAAGTTTTCGAAAAAATAAATATAAATTAAAATTTTTTATAGAATATTTAAATATTCTTTAACAGTATTTTCCCATTCAAATTTTTTTGCATATTCTTTTGCTTTTTTTCCAAACTCTTTATAAAGATTGTTTTTTAACATTGAGTCTATGCTAGAATAAATTTCTTCTAAATTATTTCCATCACAAATAATTCCCGTTTCTTTGTCTTTAATTGCATCTGGTGCACCACCATCTTTTCCACCAATAGATGGAATTCCATATTGAGCTGCCTCAACGTAAGAAATACCAAATCCTTCGACAGATTTTTTATGAATAATTGAAGGCATTACAAATAAATTTGATTTTGCTACAAGGGCATTCTTTAAATCTTGAGAAATATTTTTTAAAAATAAAACTTGTTTCTCTAAATTTAATTCCTTAACAAGTTTTTTTATATTTTCTTCTTCATCACCATATCCAATACATGTGTAAATTATATTTGGATAAATTTGTTTTAAATTTCTTAAAGACATTATTACTTTTTCATGATTTTTTCGTTTATCAAATCTAGAAACTGTAATTAACCTTGGATTTTTATTTTGAAGTATACTATCAGCTTCGTTTAAAATCTTTTTATTAATTTCTTTAACAGGATATACCCCAGGGTTAATTACAATGATTTTTTCTGAATTAACGCCATTTTCTATTGCTAAATTTTTTGTAAACTCTGAGTTTGAAACAACATAATCAACATTATTTAAAACATTTGTCACTCTTTTATTTAATAAACTACCTTTATTATGATTAATTTCTTTTGAATGGATTAAGCAAATCTTTTTCTTATTTGATTTAATTAATTCTAAGCTTTTCCAATGATCTGCAATTATGCATTTAATATTTTTGTTATCTTTAATGAAGTTATTAATTAAAAAAGCTTTTCTATACTTTCTTATTAATTTTGCTCCTTTTATTCTTTCAATTGAATATGATACTGTATCATCAATATTTTTGTGATCTTCATGATAATCCGCATATACTTTTGTTAAATTATATTTTGAAATTGAGTTAACTAAACCCCACATAAGGTTTTGCATTCCTCCTACTTCTGGAGGAAAAGATCTTGTAACAACTAAATACATTAATTATTTATCCACTTAATATTACAACCCATACTTGGAATTTGATCTTCTGGACCTTTTCCAGTTTCAGCAATTTGTTTCATTGCTTTATATAAATCACTATCTCCACTTCCAACTGGCTTTAATTCTTTCAACTCTCTTATTCTTCCTCTGTATTGTAGCTCCAAATTTTTATTGTAACCAAAAAAATCTGGTGTGCAAACCGCTCCATAGCTTTTTGCAATTTTTTGTGTTTCATCAAATAGATAAGGAAAATTAAATTTATGATTTTTTGAAAACTTAATCATGTTATCAAAAGAGTCTTCAGGATAGTTTTTTACATCGTTAGAACAAATTGCAACTGATTTTATTCCATTTGATTCTAATTTTTTGCAATCCTCAACAATGTCATCTACAACTGCTTTAACATAAGGACAATGATTACAAATAAACATTACCAATGTTCCATTTTCACCTTTAACATCATTTAAAGAGATTATTTTATTATCAGTAGAATTTAATTCAAAGTTTTCAGCTTTTTTTCCAAAATCACATATTGGAGTTTTTGTAAGAGCCATGTTAAGTATTATATAAAGTATGTTGTACGATTTGGAAAATAAAAAACCAAAAAATTTAGGCGAAAATTGGGTCGCTCCTAATGCTGTTGTAATAGGTGATGTAACATTAGAAAAAAATACAAGCGTTTGGTTTAATACAACCCTAAGAGGAGACATTGAAAATATTCATATAGGCGAAGGTTCAAATATTCAAGATGGCAGCGTATTACATACCGATCCTGGGTATCCTTTAAAAGTTGGAAAGAATGTAACTATTGGGCATCTTGTTATGCTTCACGGATGCACCATTGGAGATAACAGCTTAATAGGAATAGGTGCGGTTATTCTTAACAATGTAAAAATTGGAAAGAACTGTATCATTGGAGCAAAATCTTTAATTACTGAAAATAAAGAAATTCCAGACAACTCTCTAGTTGTAGGATCGCCAGGAAAAGTTATTAGAAAGCTTACAGAAGAAGAAATTAAAGCTGTAGAGAAAAATGCAATTCATTACCAAGAAAACTGGAAAAAATACTCAAAATCAATAAAGTAACTTAATGAAAAAGTTACTATTAATACTTACAATCATATTTTTTAGCACATCCTTATTCGCATCTGATGAAAAACCAGGAAGATTTTTTGAAGACCAACCGGATGTAAATGATGATTTTCAAATTCATTTTATTTATTTATTAGCCAAGAAAACAAAAGATAAAGAAAGAGATATCAATGGCTGGATAGAAAAAGAGGTTAAAAAAATAGATGATTTATTTTTCCAAATGACTGGCAATAAGCAAAGATTAAAATTTGACTACCGACAAGACGGTAAACTTGATATTTCATTTGCAAGAATGGATCGAAAAGCAAGAAAAGGTGGATGGAACGTTAACTATCCAGACTATTACTTGCAAAAACAAGGATTTACTAATCCCAAAAAAATGTATTTCTCTTTTACGGATGCATCAAGTGGCGATGGAGGTCAGATGGGACCTCATCACGGATACTTATTTATTGGTAAAGCTAAAGGTCAAATTACTAAAATTTCAATTCACGAATTACTTCATGGTTTAGGTTTTGCTATGCCTTGCACTAAAGGAGTTAGGGATGGAGCTCACTTAGGTACTGGTATACTTAGTCATGAACTCTCACCAAAATTTGGAAAAGCTGTTTACGAACATAAAGATCCAACATGTCCTGATTTAAAAGACTCGGTTTATTTAACTCCAACTTCTGATAATCCTTTTGATCCATTGCAAATAGCATGTGCTTTAGGTCAAAAGAAAAGAGGACAGCCACCAGGGAATTATGAAATTCCAGCAAGATACACGCATAAAAAATTACTCAAAGGTAGAAAAAATGAGTGGTGTACTTATAAATTAACCGAGTATGCTAAAGAGGATTGGTTTAAAAAGTGGAAAAAATAACCTTCAACTAAAAAGCAAATCATTAACCGAATAAATAATCAATCCTAAAATTATTATAAAAAAGATTCCAAAAGCAATTTGTTCAGGTAATTTCTTTTTAATTTTAGTTTTACCTTGTTTGTATTGTCTTATTTGGATTATGCCAAATCTCATAACAAACATTCCAAAAATTATGAGAGATAAATAAAAAATAAATTTTATCATACTTAAGGAACTAGCCAAGATTCTTTATTATTTATTAAATCAAATCTAGCTCTTCGATGTCCTTTTGCAGCTAAATAAAGCCATTCAATACTTTTTATTTTACACTGAATTACAGTAAAGTTTTTATAACCTTCTTCACTTTGTTCCATTGTAAATTCAAAATTATCTAATTCAGGTTTTAATCCAGATGTTGGAGAAGGGGACTTTGTCCCAGGTCCATTATCAACTAAATAACATTTTCGACTTATGTGACCTGTTTTTGACCAAGACTCTTTAGTTATTTCATTCTCATGATTAATAATACATTCAACTTTTAACCTTACTTGGATTTTTTCTTCTTTATCATAAAATAACATAGAAGCTTTTTTATTATTTTTTAATTTTGGAATTTTATCTGATCTAATATCACTATGAAATTGTATTAGATTATTTGATTGATCAGATTTTCTAAGAACCACTATTCTTCCATCAAAGTCAGATTGATCTCCACAAATAAATATAGGAATTCTAAATTGAGAACCTCTGTTAGTCACAGCATCATCTAGCATTGACCAAATTTTTTTTTTGATTTCTTTAAAATCTTCGTAGTATGCTGGTTGCATACAATATTACTTTCTAAATCTCCTAATTAAACTAGAAGTATCCCATCTATTTCCACCCATATCTTGAACTTCAGCATAATATTTATCTATCACTTCAGTTATTGGTAGAGGAGAATTATTTTTTTTAGCTTCTTCAAGTGCAATTTTTAAATCTTTCCTCATCCAATCAACAGCGAAACCAAATTCAAACTTATCATCAATCATAGTTTTATATCTATTTTCCATTTGCCAAGATTGTGCAGCTCCTTTTGATATAACTTCAATTACATCTTCCATCTTAAGTCCTGCATTAATACCAAAATTAATAGCTTCAGATAAAGCTTGAACTAAACCACCAATACAAATTTGATTAACCATTTTGGCTAGCTGACCACTTCCAGATTTACCTAAAAGTTTCATTTTTTTGCTGTAACAATCAATTATATGATTTGCTTTATCGTAATTTTTTTGGTCACCACCAATCATTACAGTTAGTGCACCATTTTCTGCACCTGCTTGACCTCCTGAAACTGGAGCATCCAAAAATCCAAATCCATTTTTATTTGCATAATCATTTATTTCCCTTGCAATAGTTGCTGAAGCAGTCGTGTTGTCTATGTAAACAGCGCCTTTCTTAATTGTTTTAAAAATTCCATTATCACCAAAAGTTACTTCTCTTAAATCATTGTCATTTCCAACACATGTTAAAATATAATCTGCATTTTCTGCAGCTTTAGCAGGAGTATCAGCTTTTGTGCCTTTATATTCTTTAATCCATTTGTCTGCTTTTGAAGTTGTCCTATTAAATACAGTTACATTATGTCCTGCTTTTGATATATAACCAGCCATTGGATAACCCATTACACCTAGACCAATGAATGAAACATTACATGTCATAAAATTATGTTTAAAAATTTAAGTTTAAAAGTAATTATATTTGGATTTATATTTACATTTTTTTCAAGCTTTGGACAGAGTTTTTTTTTAGGATTGTTTAATTCTAGTATTAGAAATGAACTATCTATCACTCATGGGCAATTTGGCTCAATATACGCTTCTGCTACTTTATTAAGTAGTTTTTTTTTAATTTGGTTAGGTAAAAAAATTGATGACATAGATATATTTAAATTTGCTTTTTTAGTTACTCTATTGCTTTCTTTTTCTTGTTTCTTTTTTTCTAAAATTTCTTCAGTAACAATTCTTTTTTTAGCTATATTTCTCATGAGGTTTTCTGGTCAAGGAATGATGTCTCATACAGCAACAACTACAATTTCAAGATATTTTAGTAAATCAAGAGGGAAAGCCTTAAGTACAAGTTGGTTTGGACTTTCATCGGCTGAATTTATTTTACCAGTGTTAATTATATATCTGCTCACCATTTATGATTGGAAAAATATATGGATGTCAATTTCTGCTTTAGTAATAATTTTTTTACCCATTGTCTCTTATATATTGCTCAAAAATCTTCATTTAGATTCAAGAGAAATTACTAATGATAAAAATTATAAAGATGAAAATATTAAACAATGGAAAAGAAGTGAGGTGCTTAAAGATTATAGATTTTATATTATTGGTGCGAATATGTTGGCTATGCCGTGGATTGCGACAGGTGTTTTTGTTTATCAATCTTTTATTTTAGAATCGAAAAATTGGGGTCCATATATAATAGCTCAATCTTTTATGGCTTACTCAATACTTTCTGTAATAACATTATTTTTTTCTGGTTTTTTAATTGATAAGTTTTCTAGTAGAAAGATTTTAATATATATGAATATTCCACTATTATTAGCAGCTCTAATACTAATTTATTTTAAAAACCCTATATCGTCTTTTGTATTTCTAGGTCTAATTGGTATATCCAATGGTTTTGCTAACGTACTAGGGTCTTCAACATGGGCTGAGATTTATGGAGTAAAATATATAGGCTCAATAAAAGCATTAACCACTGCACTAATGGTATTTGCAACGGCATTTGGTACAGCATTATTTGGAGTTCTTATAGATTATGGTTTTTCCATCGAACAAATAGCAGTAGTTTCAGCTACTTACATTTCTATTTCTTTGGTTTTACTCTTTCTAATAAGAAAAACACTAAATCCTATAATCTTGTAAAAATCTCTTGATTTTACAAAATTCCAAGTATAAACACCTCGCATGGCAAGAGTAACCGTTGAAGATTGTATAGATAAAGTTGAAAGTCCATACCAATTAGTATTAGTTGCCAAGGAAAGAGCTACTCAACTTAATTCTGGTCTTGAACCTAACCTACCTAGAGAAAATGATAAAAACACTGTAATTTCTTTAAGAGAAATCGCTGAAGAAAAAATAAAAGTTTCTGATTTAATAGATAGTGCAGTTTACAAACTAAGAAAACATATTGAGCAAGTTGACGATATATCAGAAGACGATGAAGAGGTAGGAGATGATTTTGAAAATCTTTATAAAGGAGAAATATCAAAAAGTGGAGTACCTATATTACCTTCAAAAAGAGCAAGAAAAGTACCAGAAAAAATTAAAGTTTTACAAGAAGATCTTGATGAAATAAAAAATCCAGTATCGGAGCAGCCAGCACCAGAATTACCATCAGAAGAAACTCAAAATGAACAGGAACAAGATGTTTCTATAGAAGATTTAAAGGAAGAAGAAGCATCAACATCAGAACAAGAAGATACAGACACTACAAATAATCAATAAAATAATATATTAATCTTATATTATGGATAGAAAAGTATCAGTAGCTCCAATGATGGATTGTACTGACAGACACGAAAGATATTTTCTTAGATTAATTAGTAAGAATGTACTTTTATACACTGAAATGATTGTCTCTGAAGCAATAGCCAGGGGAGATAAGAAAAAATTATTATCATTCAACATAAACGAAAAACCTGTTGCTTTACAACTTGGAGGATCTTCACCAAAATTATTAGCCACTTCTTCTAAAATTGGTGAAGAATTTGGATATGATGAAATTAATTTAAATTTAGGATGTCCTAGCAAAAAAGTGCAAAAAAATAAATTTGGAGCATGCTTAATTAAAGAACCAAATCTTGTAGCCGATTGTTTGAATGAAATGCAGTCATCAACAAAACTACCTGTAACAGTAAAAACAAGGATTGGTTATGACGATGTAGAAGATTACGAAAGTTTGTTTAATTTTATTAATCTTTTAAAATCTACTGGAGTAAAAACATTTATTATTCATGCAAGGAAGGCCATGCTTGGTAAATTTACTCCAAAACAAAATTTAAATATTCCTCCATTAAAATATGAAATGGTTTATAAATTAAAAAAAGATTTTAATGATTTAGAGATAATTATTAATGGTGGTATAAGTTCGGTTAGCGAAATTAAAAATCATTTAAACAAAGTCAATGGAGTTATGTTGGGTAGATCTGTTTATCATTCACCATATATTTTAGCAGATATAGAAAGAGAAATTTTTAAAAATTTTAATGTTCCATCAAGAAAAGATGTAATTCAAGAATTAGTACCTTACGTAAAAAAAGAAACTGAGAAAGGAACAAGAATTAATCAAATTATGAGACATACTTTAGGTTTATTTCATGGTCAGGTAGGTTCTAGTTTTTGGAAAAGATATTTAAGTGAAAATATGTGTGTAAGAGATGCAGATGTAAAAAAAATAGATCACATAATGGATAAAATTACTTTTAATAATTTAAATACTTCTGCGGGATAAATTGGATTTTAATTTTTTATCAAATCAATACTTATTTTTTGCATTACTAATGCTTATATCAGCAGTACCAGCTGGATTTATGGCTGGACTATTTGGAATTGGGGGAGGCATAATTACTGTACCAGTACTTTATTATGTTTTTGAAGCTGCTGGTTTAAATAGCAACTTTCTAATGCACATTGCGGTAGGAACATCATTTGCAATAATATTACCAACTTCTATATCTTCAGTAATAACTCATAATAAATTTGAAGCAGTAGATTTTAATGTTGTAAAAAGCTTTGGTTTATTTGTGATAATTGGAGTAGTTTTTGGAACAATTTTTGCATCTATCCTTAAAACAGAACAACTAGTCCTTATTTTTTCAATAGTAATTTTCTTTTTGGGTCTATATTTAATTTTTCTAAAATATAGAGAGATAGAGTCATTATCTAATTTCAAAATACAATACAAAATTATTTTTGGCTTTATTTCAGGTTTTATTTCAGGACAATTAGGTTTAGGGGGAGCTGTGATGAATGTGCCAATTTTAAGATTTTTTGGAGGATATAGTATTAACAAGGCTATTGGAAGTGCGGCAGCCATTGGTTTTTTAATTGCAATAACTGGAGCTTTAGGATTTTTATTAATTGGAAATTATAAAGGTATACAAGAACCTTTAACTATAGGCTTTATAAATATACCTGCATTTTTAATATTTACTCCCATTACTATTATTATGGCAAAGTTTGGAGCTAAAACAGTACATAAAATTGATAAAAAAATAATTACAAAACTATTTGGATTATTAAATATAGTAGTTTCAATTTTATTATTTATTGAATATTTAAATTATTAAATTTTTTGATCGTATTCACCAATTTTACCAGTTTGTTTTAGCAATTTGTCAATAAAATAAAATATTTCTTTTTTTCTTTTATCAGAAGTTGGGCTTTCAGTGACAACAACAAGCGAAGGTTTGTTAGATGATGCTCTAATTAATCCCCAAGAACCATCCTCTAAAGTAAATCTAACTCCGTTTACAGTAAGAATAGTTTTGATTAACAAACCATCTATTTTATCATTATTTTTTTTTAATTTATTAATTTTAACAATTAAATCATCAATTACTTTATATTTTTCATCATCTTTGCAAAATGGACCCATTGTCGGGCTTTGAAATGTTTTAGGTAAATTTTTAATTAGTTCGCTCATTGTTCGATTTTGATTGTTTAACAAATGACAAACTTGAATAGCTGAATTTATTCCATCATCAAAACCAAAACCAATAGGTTCATTAAAAAAGAAGTGACCACTTTTTTCAAAGCCAGCTATTGCTCTATCTTTATTAACTTTTCTTTTAATATATGAATGTCCTGTTTTCCAATATATAGTTTTACAATTATTTTTGTTCAAAATCTCATCTTTTTCAAATAAACCAGTTGACTTAACATCTACAATAAATTTTGAATTTGGATATTGATTTGAAATATTTCTAGCTATCAATAAACCAACTTTATCCGCAAAAATTTCATTTCCGTTATTATCAATTACTCCTACACGATCGCCATCACCATCAAATCCAAATCCTACATCAGCATTTTTTTCTTTTACGCATTTGCTTATTTCATTAAGCATTTTCATATCTTCAGGGTTTGGGTTGTATTTTGGGAAGTTAAAATCTAAATTGCAATCTAATTCAATAACATCACATCCAATTTTTCTTAAAATATCAGGGGCAAATATTCCAGCAGTTCCATTTCCACAAGCAGCAACAACTTTAATTTTTTTTTTTATTTTGTTTTTAGATAATTCATCTATATAGATTTTATTAAAATCTTTTATCTCTTTATAGCTTCCTTTCCCAGTAGCAAATTTTTTATTTAATACTATATTTTTAAGTTCCAACATTTCTTCTTTACAATGAGTTAAACCTTTTTCAATACCCATTTTAATTCCTGTCCAACCATTTTCATTGTGACTTGCGGTGATCATAGCTACCGCATCTGAATTTAATTTAAATTGTGAAAAATAAATTGTAGGAGATAAACACAAACCTATATCTTCCACATTACACCCTGTTGAAATCAAACCATCAATAAAATTTTTTTTTACTTCTTCACTATAAGATCTGTAGTCATGACCAACAGTAATTCTTGGATTTTTATTTTTTTTAATAACTTGTGTTCCAAAACCTTTTCCAACTTGCTTAATTCCTTCGTTGTTAATATTACCAGGGTACAACCATCGAGCGTCATATTCTCTAAAACCCAATGGATCAATTTTTATTGCTTTTTGCATGATAATATATGTATAGTTTTTTCTAATTTTTTATTGATTTTTTTTTATACTGTTCTATAAATGTTCTATTGATTTCTATATTATATAGTATATTAAAGAAATCTACATACAACATCTAGTTGTTTTGCACTAAAATACTAAGGGAGTTAAATGAATAAAAACCTGTCTCAAGCAATAAAGAAAGCTGTCTCTGAATTTTCACCATCTGTAGAAGATAAAAATCAAGCTAAAAGACCAGATTTATTCTCATTGAATAATGAAACTGAGCTTTTTCAAAATTCCAAAGGTGTCACGATTAAAATTGATAGATCTAAAGATTCAAATTTAACTGGATTCGGTAAAGCCACACTAAGCGATAGATATTTAGGAATCAATGAATCTTATCAAGATCTTTTTGCAAGAGTTGCTAGCTACTATGCTGACAACAATTTACATGCGCAAAGACTATATAATTATATTAGTGATCTTTGGTTTATGCCCGCTACTCCTGTTCTTTCAAATGGAGGAACTAAAAGAGGATTGCCAATTTCATGTTTTTTAAATGAAGCAGGAGATAGTTTAGATGGAATTTTAGATTTATGGAATGAGAATGTTTGGCTTGCTGCTAAGGGCGGAGGTATTGGAAGTTATTGGGGAAATTTAAGATCAATTGGTGAAAAAATAGGAAGAGTAGGAAAAACTTCTGGAATAATTCCGTTTATTAAAGTTATGGATTCTTTAACAATGGCAATAAGCCAAGGATCTTTAAGAAGGGGTTCTGCTGCTTGCTACCTTCCCATAGATCATCCAGAAATAGAGGAATTTATTGAAATGAGAAGACCGACGGGTGGTGATCCTAATAGAAAATCATTAAATCTTCACCATGGTATACTTGTTTCTGATGCTTTTATGAGAGCTGTAGAGCTTGATGAACAATGGGTTTTAAAAAGTCCAAAAGATGGTTCTGTACAAGGAACTGTTTCGGCAAGAAATTTATGGATAAGATTACTGACAGCAAGAATAGAAACTGGAGAACCATATATAATTTTTATTGATACTGTGAATAGACTTATTCCACAACATCATAAGTTAGCAGGGTTAACAGTCAAGACATCTAATTTATGTAGTGAGATTACTTTACCTACTGGAATCGATAGAGAGGGTAGAGAAAGAACAGCTGTTTGTTGTTTATCTTCTTTAAATTTAGAAAAATATGAAGAATGGAAGGATGATAAAAATTTTATTAAAGATGTAATGATATTTTTAGATAATGTCTTAAATGATTTTATAGAAAAAGCGCCCGAACATTTTAAAGATGCAACTTATTCTGCTTTAAGAGAAAGAAGTGTAGGTCTAGGTGTTATGGGATTTCATTCTTTACTGCAGCAAAAAATGATTCCAATCGAATCTGTAATGAGCAAAGTATGGAACAAAAAAATATTTGAGCATATTCAAAAAGAAGTTGATCAATCATCAAAAGACCTAGCAGAAGCAAGAGGACCTTGTCCTGATGCAGCCGACTATGGTATAAAGGAAAGATTTTCAAATAAAACTGCCATTGCTCCTACAGCTTCTATTTCAATTATATGTGGTGGAACCTCTCCTGGAATTGAACCAATAGCTGCAAATAGTTATACCCATAAAACGTTATCAGGATCTTTTAATGTTAGGAATAAATATCTTCAAAAAATTTTAGAAAAATATAATAAAAATAATGATGAAATATGGTCAAGTATTACTACCAACGAAGGTTCGGTATCCCATTTAGATTTTTTAACTAATGAAGAAAAAGATGTTTTTAAAACAGCATTTGAAATAAATCAAAAATGGATTGTAGAACTTGGGGCAGACAGAACTCCGCACATATCACAGGCACAATCAGTTAATATTTTTGTACCAGCAGACATTCACAAAAAAGAACTTCACCAAATACATTTTCAAGCATGGAAAAAAGGTTTAAAAAGCCTTTATTATTGTAGGTCTAAATCTATACAAAGAGCTGAAAATATAAATAGCGGATCATCAACCGATGTAACTAAGAATGTTTATAATTCAGACAATAGTAATTCGAACCAAGCTGATTATGAAGAGTGTTTATCATGTCAGTAGAAAACTTAAAAAAGGCTGAAATAGTTCAAAACAAACCAAAAAAAATGGGCTTGTTAATTGAAAATCCTGTTTATAAACCTTTTAGATATCCATGGTGTTATGATGCTTGGCTGACACAGCAAAGAATACACTGGCTTCCAGAAGAAGTTCCATTAGGGGATGATGTAAGAGATTGGCAGAAAAATCTTAAACCTGAAGAAAAAAACTTATTAACTCAAATTTTTAGATTTTTTACTCAAGCTGATGTTGAAGTAAGCAATTGTTATATTAGACATTACATGAATGTTTTTAAGCCAACCGAAGTTTTAATGATGATGTCATCATTTGCTGCAATGGAAACAGTTCATATTGCTGCATATTCACATTTGTTAGATACAATCGGTATGCCTGAAGCAGAGTATTCTGCTTTTTTAAAATATAAAGAGATGAAAGATAAATACGATTACATGCAAGGCTTTGATGTAAAATCTCATCATGATATTGCTAAAACAATTGCAGTGTTTAGTGCATTCACAGAAGGCTTACAACTGTTTGCAAGTTTTGCAATTTTACTAAACTTCCCAAGGCAAAATAAAATGAAAGGCATGGGCCAAATAGTAACATGGTCTGTTAGAGATGAGACATTGCATTGTAATTCTATGATTAGACTTTTTAATACTTTTGTTAAAGAACAACCAGAAATATGGACACCACAATTAAAAAAAGAAATTTATGAAGCTTGCAGAACAATTGTTTCTCATGAAGATGCATTTATAGATTTAGCTTTTCAACAAGGACCCATAGAAGGTTTAACTGCTCAAGAAATTAAAGATTATATAAGATGGATTGGAAATAGAAGATTGATCCAACTTGGACTTGAACCAATTTACAAAGTGGATAAAAATCCTCTTACTTGGTTAGATACAATGTTAAATGCCGTCGAGCATATGAATTTCTTTGAAGGTAGAGCAACAGAATATTCTAAAGCATCAACTCAAGGTACTTGGGCAGAGGCTTTTTCTTAAAAAATTATCTTTGATTAAGCAACATTACTTTACGATGATCTGGTCCACTGTACTTTGATAGAGGTCTAATCAGTTTATTTGCAGCATGTTGCTCCATAATATGTGCTGACCAACCTGTAATTCTAGAAATAACAAAAATCGGTGTAAAAAAATCGGTATCAAAACCCATTAAATGATATGTTGGACCAGTTGGGTAATCAACATTAGGATGTATATTTTTTCTATCTATCATTACTTTTTTAACAATTTCATAAATTTTAATAAATTTTTTATCTGATTTTACTTTAGATACTTTTTTAAAATATTTTTCCATTGTTGGAACTCTTGAATCTCCTTTTTTATAAACCCTATGACCAAAACCCATTACCACTTCTTTTTTATCTAGAGTTTTGTTAATCCATTTTAAAGCATTTTCTGGTTTTTTTATTTTATTCATCATATGCATTACTTCTTCGTTTGCTCCACCATGTAAAGGACCTTTTAGGCTAGCTATAGCACCTGTTATAGCACCATGAATATCTGATAAACTACTTGTTATAGTTCTTGCGGTAAATGTAGAAACGTTAAAACTATGCTCTGCATAAAGGATTAGAGATACATCAAAAGCTTTTACTATTTCTTTATTTGGCACCTTTCCAAAACACATGTAGAAAAAATTTTCGGAAAAAGACAAATTTTTCTTTGGAGGTATTACATTTTTACCTTTTCTTGCTCTAAAAAAAGCTGCTATTGCTGTAGGTGCTTTAGCAAAAATTCTAATTGCTTTTTTCATGTTTGCTTCAGGTGAGTTGTTATTTGTTTCTTTATCCTCAAGACCTAAGACGCTAACGATTGTTCTTGTTACATCCATCGGATGAGATCTTTTTGGCATATGCTTAACAATTTCTCTTAGATTTATTGTTATATTTCTGTTTTCTTCTAATTGCTTTTTAAATTTTTTTAGCTCTTTTTTTTTTGGAAGGTCCCCATTTAAAACAAGATAAGCAACTTCTTCAAAACTACATTTTTCACAAAGGTCTTGTACAGCATAACCTCTATAGGTAAGTGAATTTATATCAGGCATTACTTGAGATATAGTTGTTTCATCTACAACAATTCCCAATAAACCTTTTTTTACCTCATCACCCATTATTCATGTCCTTCTGTACTAAAATTGTATATTTTTTCATCAAGCGAGTTGTACTTTTTATAATCAACTAAATCATACAATCTTTTTCTAGTTTGCATTTTACCAATAATATTATTTTGATGTCCATCTTCAAAAATAGCACGCAATCCATCTTCAACGTTTTTCATTGCTAATCTTTGAGTAGTTACTGGATATATAACTATGTTATATCCAAGATTTTCTAGCTTTTTAAAATTCAAAAGCTTGGACTTTCCAAATTCAGTCATATTAGCTAGTAGATAGCAATTTAATTTTTTTCTAACTGTTTCAAATTCTTTTTCATTTTTAAGCGCTTCAGGAAAAATTATTTCTGCACCAGCATCTATATAATATTTACACCTATCTATCATTTTTTCTAATCCCTCAACATTTCTAGCGTCTGATCTAGCTATAATTTTAAAATTTTTATCTTTTTTAGCTTTTACACATTCTTCTATTTTTTTTACCATTTTTTTTGGTGAAATTAGTTCTTTATTATCTAGATGACCACATCTTTTCTGGTTTACTTGATCTTCTATGTGAACAGCAGTTACTCCAATTTTTTCAAAAGTTTTTATTGTTTTTTTGCAAGATTTAAAACCAGTATCTATATCAACTATTGTAGGTAGATTTGTTACTCTTGCAATTTGTTTTGATCTGTAACTAACATCCTTAAGTGAGGTTAAACCTATATCTGGGTAACCTAAGTCATTAGACATCACACCACCCGAAACATAAACCGCATCATATCCAATTTCTTCAATTAGTTTAGCTGTTAGTGGATTATAAGCTCCAGGAACTCTTAAGATTTTATTTTTTTTTAATTTTTTTGAAAAATCTAATCTTTTTTGTTTTGGTTTTTTTTTTACAAAATGCATTAAAAAATTCCTTTTTTATTATTTCTTTTTAAATATGATCTTTTAACAGAAATATTTAGTTTATGTAAATTTCCAGGTTTAATTTTTTTTATTTTTTGTACTTGATTTAAAAATCTATTACTTTCTTTTTTTGTAATTATATTTTTTGTTAGAGTTAAAAATTTATTTATATAGTCTTTTCTTTTAAAAGGTCTTTGACCATATGGGTGAGCATCAGCTCTATTTAAACTTTCTATGAATTTTTTTCCATCATTTAAAGTTACAACTACCTTTGCTCCAAAAGATTTTTTTTTAGGATCAGGATCATGATATTTTTTGGTCCATTTTTTATCTTCATGAGTTTTTATAGATTGCCAAATTTTAATTGTACTTTTTCTATTTGCTCTGGCTCTAGTATAAGATTTTATGTGGTGCCAATTTCCATCTTCGAGAGCTACAGCAAAAATATACATTATTGAATGATCTAATGTTTCTCTACTTGCTTTTGGATCCATCTTTTGAGGATCCTTAGCGCCTGTTCCAATCACATAATGTGTATGATGACTAGTATAAATGTCTATCTTTTTTATTTGATTTAAATTTTTAATTTTTTTTTTAAGTTTTTTTGCAATATCTATGAGAGCCTGAGCTTGATACTCAGCTGAATATTCTTTTGTATAGGTTTCTAGGATAGCTTTTTTTTCTTCATTTTTTTTTGGTAGTGGTATTTTATATATTGCTTTTTCCCCATCCAATATTCTTGCTATGACACTATCTTCTCCTTCATATATTGGGCTTGGAGCTCCTTCTCCTCTCATAGCTCTATCTACTGCTTCTATTGACAATTTTCCTGCATGAGCAGGCGCATAAGCTTTCCAACTTGAAATCTCGCCTTTTCGTGACTGCCTTGTAGAAATTGTTGTGTGCAAAGCTTGCTGTACTGCTTGATATATTATTTCGGTATTGAGTTTTAACATTGACCCAATTCCAGCAGAGACACTTGGGCCTAAGTGAGCAATGTGATCTACTTTATGTTTATGCAAACAAATTCCTTTTACTAAATTTACTTGAACCTCATATGCTGTAATTATTCCTCTTAATAAATCTAAACCACTTTTTCTTTTTTGTTCTGCAACAGCCAATAATGGAGGGATATTATCTCCTGGATGGCTGTAATCAGCAGCTAAAAAAGTATCATGGAAATCTAACTCTCTAACAGCAGTACCATTTGACCAAGCAGCCCATTCACAGTCAAATTTTAGTTTTGAGCTTACACCAAATAGAGTAGCTCCATTTTTTCTTGGATGTTTTAATGCCATTTCTCTTGAAGAAATAACAGGTTTTCTATTTAATGAAGCAATCGCAACAGAAGTATTATCTATAATTCTGTTTATTGCCATTTCTATAGAATGTTTATTTAGTTTAACATTATTACTTGCTATTTCAGCAATTTTCCAAGCAAGTTGTTTTTTTTTATTTAATTTTTTTCTAGAGGGACAAACTCTTACTTTATGTAAAATCAAAACATCTCCTTAAATTTTTGTTTATAGTAATAATAATTTATTTTTGTATTACAATCAAAATGGCAGTTACTAAAAGTAAAAAAGCTAGAAAATACTCAATTAAAGCTTTTATTTTATTATTCCTTACCAAATTTCTAATCGCAGAGCCAAATGCTGCCCAGGGAGATATTGATAAAGGACATATAACTAAAGCTATGGATGATATAAAAAAAATAGAAACAATTAAATTACCATCTTTTGGTAAAAAACTTGATGCTGCCATACTAGAAATTGTCCAGGCTTTAGGATTTACTATTTGAAACAATGCAGCTTCATGAAATTTTAAAGGTCTAGAATCGTCTTCTTTAATTTTACTAAAAGAACCTATAATTTTATAACCAAGATACAATAGATATATAGCACAAATTATTTTAAGTATATTTTGTAGTGATGGAAAAATTTGAAATATCTTTCCAAGACCCAAGCAAACTAAAATTAGTTGTAAAATATGACCAATTGTAATCCCAGACATATGAGGGATGCTTTTTATAAAACCAAACTTAAGTCCTGAAGTTAGAACCATGGCATTATTGGGTCCTGGGGTTACATACATTACAAAATAAAAACTAACTAAAGCAATAAAGAGATTAAGATCAAGCATTTAAATAATTAAATATTATTTTTTCAATACCTACATAATCTTTTATTAAATGGTCGTGATATATTTGTTCAATTTTTTTTTCAGTGTATCCGTCTTCTAAAAGAATCATAGGAATACCAGCTGACTTTGCAGCATCCGCATCATTTTCACTGTCTCCAATCATAATACTTTTTTTTATATCACCATTCATTATTTCTATTGTGCTTGTTAAATGTCTTGGATCAGGTTTGCAATAGTCAAAAGTATTTCTTCCAGCAACATATTCAAAAAAATCATAAATTTTTATTTTTTTTAAAAAATCAACAGCTAAATGCTCTTGTTTATTTGTACACACACCCATAGAGATATTATTTAATTTTGCCCATTTTAAAAATTCATACAGTCCATTGATAAGCTTACTTTTTACAACAATATTTTTTCCATAAAAGTTAAGAAATTCATTTATCATTTCATCTTTAATTTTTTGATCACTTATTTTTGAAAGTTCTTTTCTTGCAGAACTCCATATAGATTTTCCAATCATTACTGCTGCACCGTGTCCAACATAGTCTCTTATTTCATCAATATTTTTTGTTTCATAACCAAATTTTTTCATTACATGATTATGGGCACTTAAAAGATCTGGCGCAGTATCAGCCAAAGTTCCGTCAAGATCAAATAATATTGTTAATTTTTGAGTCATTTTAAAAGTTTTTTTAAGAAATAATTTGTGAATTAAAGAACATATTTACTCAACTATAAGGAATTTTAATAAATGAAACAAATAAATTTACAAGAAAAATTAAGAAAAAAGTTTATTAAAAAGGGGGTTAGTATGATTGCTCCTGATACAGTATTTTTTTCTGTCGACACAAAAATTGGAAAAAATGTTTCAATTGAACCTTATGTTGTAATTGGAAAAAAAGTAAAAATTAACAATAATGTAACTATTCATTCTTTTTCACACTTAGAAAATACAAAAATTGAAAATAATGTTTCAGTTGGACCTTATGCAAGATTAAGACCGGGATCAATTTTAAAATCAGGTTCAAAAGTTGGAAATTTTGTTGAAGTAAAAAAAAGTATAATTGAAAAAGGATCTAAAGTTTCTCATCTTTCCTATATAGGAGATGCTTCTATTGGAAAAAATGTAAATATAGGAGCTGGGACAATTACTTGTAATTATGATGGTGTTAAAAAAAACAAAACTAAAATCAAAGATAATGTTTTTATCGGATCTAATACTTCATTAGTAGCACCAATTACAATTAACGAAAAAAGTATAGTGGGAGCAGGATCAGTTATAACTAAAAGTGTTAAGAAAAATTCTTTAGCCTTAACTAGATCTCCCCAAATAGAAATTAAAAATTATAAAAGAAAAAAATAATGTGTGGAATAGTAGGAATTACAAGTAATAAACAAGTTACTTCATCGATAATTAATTCTTTAAGAAAATTAGAGTACAGAGGTTATGACTCTGCTGGAATAGCAACATTAAATGATGGTTTTATTAATGAAGTTAAATGCGAAGGCAGAGTTGATACTTTAGAAAAAAATTTATCCAAGATAAAGATAGAAGGAACTATTGGAATAGGTCATGTAAGATGGGCTACACATGGATCTCCAAGTACAGTTAATGCCCATCCTCATTCATCAGAAAAAGTTTCTGTTGTGCACAATGGAATAATTGAAAACTCAACTATACTAAAAAAATATCTAATTAAAAAAGGACACAAGTTTAAATCACAAACTGATACTGAAGTTATCGTTCATTTAATAACTGAATATTTGAAAAAAAATGATCTTAAAAAAACAATACTTAAAGTTCTAAAAAAACTTCATGGAAGTTTTGCTTTAGGTATTATTTTTAAAGAACAACCGGATTTAATTGTTGGAGCAAGAAGAGGGTCTCCTCTAGCAGTAGGTTATGGACCTAATGAAAATTATCTTGGATCAGATTCTTATGCTCTTAAATCTATGACGAATAAAATATCTTACTTAAACGATGGAGATTTTTGTATTGTTAAAAAGGATCAAGTTGAATTTTTTGATAACAAAGGAAACAAAGTAAATAAAAAAATATTAAAACTTTCTTCTAATGAACAAGATTATGACAAAGGAGACTACAAGCATTTCATGGCTAAAGAAATAGAAGAACAACCAACAACAATAAAAAATTGTGTAAATGAGTATATAAATAAAATGAGCGGAGATATTAATATTTTTAACTTTCCTTGGAAATCAAATGAAATTTCTTCAATAGTATTGATAGGTTGTGGAACAGCATATCATTCATGTTTAATGGCTAAATATTGGTTTGAACAATTAACTAATTTAGATGTTGGTGTTGATATAGCTTCAGAATTTAGATACCGAAAAAATAGATTTAAAAAAGATGCTCTTTATATATTTGTTTCTCAATCAGGCGAAACAGCAGATACTTTTGCGGCTTTGGATTTATGCAATAAAAATAACATGAAAACTTGCAGTGTCGTCAATGTAGTTGAAAGTTCAATAGCAAGAGAGTCGAAATTTGTTCTTCCAATTCATTGTGGACCTGAAGTTGGAGTAGCTTCAACAAAGGCATTTTTGGGTCAAATGTTGGTTTTATACATATTATGTTTAAAATTTGCTCAAATGAGAAAAGAAATTAAAAAAAATGTATATATGGAAAAAATAAAATCTCTTTTTTTACTTTCAAAACTGGCAAAAAAATCTTTGGAAACTGATAGTAAAATACAATCTGTTTGCAGTTCATTTACTGATATTAAAGGTTCAATGTTTTTAGGAAGAGGATATTCTTTTCCAATCGCACTAGAAGGAGCATTAAAACTAAAAGAACTATCTTATGTTCATGCTGAAGGATATCCAGCAGGTGAAATGAAACATGGTCCACTTGCATTAATAGAAGATGGACTACCTGTTGTAGTGTTAGCTCCTAGAGATGAATATTACAAAAAAACAATTTCAAATATGCAAGAAGTGATAGCAAGGGGCGCTAAGGTTTTATTAATAACAAATAAAAGTAAAGATGAAGTTCACTCAGAAAATATTTGGGAAAAAATAGAAGTAGAAAATACATCTGAAGATTTGCTTCCTTTCTTATTAACTATACCTTTGCAAAAACTGGCATATTATTCTGCGTTTAAAAAAGGTTACGATATAGATAAACCTAGAAATTTAGCTAAATCAGTCACTGTTGAATAATCAATAAACTCTGTTAGAACACTCTAAGGTTGAATATGAAAAAATGGAAATTAAATAGTTGGAGAAATTATCCAGTAAAACACATCCCTACTTATGTGGATGAAAAAGAACTTAATATGGTTCTTAACAAAATAAAAAACTTTCCTCCTTTAGTTTTTGCTGGAGAAACAAGGCATTTAAAACAGCAACTCGCTGATGTTGTTGATGGTAAGGCTTTTTTATTACAAGGAGGTGATTGTGCAGAAAGTTTTGCTGAATTTAATCCAGACAATATAAGAGATTATTTTAAAGTTATGTTGCAAATGTCGCTCGTTTTAACCTACTCAGCATCTTTACCAGTAGTTAAGCTTGGAAGAATAGCGGGACAATTTTCTAAACCAAGAAGTGCACCAACTGAAAAACAAGGTGATAAAGAGCTACCAAGTTATCTTGGTGACAATATAAATGGTATTGAGTTTAATGAGAAATCAAGAAAACCAGATCCAAAAAGATTATTTAAAGCATATTCACAGGCTGCTTCTACTTTAAATTTATTAAGAGCTTTTTGTCATGGAGGATTCGCAGATTTAAAAAAAGTACATCTTTGGAATTTAGGTTATATAAAAAAAAGCCCACAAGCAAAAAAATTTAAAGAATTAGAAGATAAAATAGCCGATGCTTTAGCATTTATGGATGCTTGTGGTATAAACTCAGATTTTAATAGAAGACTTAAAACAGTTAATTTTTGGACTTCTCATGAGGCATTACTACTACCTTTTGAAGAAAGTATGACACGAATAGATTCAACGACAGGAGAATATCACGATACTTCTGCACATTTTGTTTGGATAGGAGATAGAACTCGTCAACTGGATGGAGGACATGTTGAGTTTTGCAGAGGAATAGAGAACCCAATAGGAATTAAATGCGGACCAACTTCTAAACCAGATGAAATAGTAAAGATCTGTAATATAATAAATCCTAATAATGAAAAAGGAAAAATAACTTTGATTTCTAGATTTGGTCATAACAATGTTGAAAAATTTTTACCAAAACTAATTAAAACAATAAAAAAAGAAGGCTTGAATGTTATTTGGTCATGCGATCCTATGCATGGAAACACCATTAAGTCTACAACAGGGTTCAAAACAAGACCTTTTAATAACGTTTTAAGTGAAGTAAAAAATGTATTTGCCGTTCATCAAAATGAAGGTTCTTATGCAGGAGGTCTACATATTGAAATGACAGGGCAAAATGTAACAGAATGTACTGGCGGTACGCAAAAAATTTCTGACAAAGATTTGTCTAGTAGATATCGAACGCACTGTGACCCAAGACTTAACGCTAATCAAGCCTTAGAACTTGCATTTTTAATTTCAGATGAAATAAAAAAGAATTCCATTTACGCAAGAAGTGGTATTAGAGCTGTATCTTAAGCTTTATAATAAAACTCTATAAAGTATATTTGAATTATGGAAGTAGGTAAAAAAATTGTTTTTATTAAAGATTGGATATTGGATTATGTAAATTCAATGCCCAAGAAAGCAGAATCTTTAATAATAGGAATATCTGGAGGGATAGACTCTTCAGTCTCAAGTACGTTATGTGCGATGACTGGTTTAAAAACAATTGTACTAACTATGCCTATTAAACAAATAAGCTCACAACATGAATTAAGCTTAAAACATCAGGACTGGTTAAAAAATAATTATCAAAACGTTGAACCTCATACTATAAAACTTGATAATGTATTTAGTGCTTTTAAAACATCTTTATCAAGTTTTGATAACGATCATGGTATGGCAAATTCAAGAGCTAGAATAAGAATGACAACATTGTACCAGGTAGCATCAGCAAACAAAGGTATTGTAGTTGGTACTGGAAACAAAGTTGAAGATTTTGGGGTTGGTTTTTATACAAAATACGGAGATGGAGGGGTTGATATCTCACCTATAGCGGATTGTACAAAATCAGAAGTTTGGGAGCTTGGAAAAGAAATGGGGATTTTAAACGAAATAATAAATGCACAACCAACAGATGGTTTGTGGGATGATGGCAGAACTGATGAAGGCCAGCTTGGTCTAACTTACAAAGAACTAGAAGAAGCAATGATAAATCCTAAATCTCTTAACAGGTCAAAATATGAAGAAATAAGAAAATTAAACTTACATAAGATGGAATCTATTCCTGTATGTAAAATTCCTAAGAAATAAAATTTATGAATAAAGATATTTTTTTAACAAACAGTCTTGGAAATAAAAAAGAAAAATTTGTTCCAATTGATAAAAATAATATTGGAATGTATGTTTGCGGACCAACTGTTTATGATGACCCACATATTGGTAATGCGAGACCATTAGTAGTTTTTGATATTTTGTATAAAGTTTTAAAATGTAAGTTTGGAAACAAATCAGTTACTTACATTAGAAATATAACCGATGTGGATGACAAAATTATAAAATCATCACTGGACAAAAAAATTTCGATTGAAGATTTAACAAAAATGGTTACTAAAAATTTTCATAAAGATTGTAATTATTTGTTTTGTGAAAAGCCTACAGAAGAACCAAAAGCTACTGAAAATATTTCACTAATGATTAAGATGACTGAAGACTTAATAAAAAAAAATTATGCATACACTAATAATAACCATGTCTATTTTGAAGTAAAAAAATTTAAAGATTACGGAAAACTTTCTAACAAAAATTTAGATGAATTAATAGCAGGCTCAAGAGTAGAAATATCAGAAAATAAAAAAAATCCAGAAGATTTTGTTCTATGGAAACCATCTAAAGATAACGAGCCAAACTGGGATTCTCCTTGGGGAAAAGGAAGACCTGGCTGGCACTTAGAATGTTCAGTAATGTCAAAAAAATATCTTGGTATTAAATTTGATATTCATGGAGGTGGTAGAGATTTAATATTCCCACATCATGAAAATGAAATTGCCCAATCTAGATGTGCAAATGATAGCGATACTTTTGCAAATTATTGGGTGCACAATGGTTTTATAACAATTTCAAATGAGAAAATGGCAAAGTCACAAGGAAATATTTTAAAAATAAATGATTTTAAAAATAAAATTAATGGTCAAGTTTTAAGACTGGCATTAATAAGTGCACATTATAAACAACCACTTGATTGGAATGAAAATCTTATTGAACAATGTCAAAAAACATTAAACAAATGGTATGAGAGCTATGTACAGATAGAAAAAAAAGTTTTAATACCCGAAGAGTATCTTAGCCCTTTATTTGATGATTTAAATACACCTGGCTATATTGCAAATCTACATAAACTCTATGAAAAATCGCAAAGTGGAAAAACTAAAGATAAAGAAGTTTTTACTTCTGCTTGCAATTTTATAGGTTTACTTAAAGATAATAAAAATAATTGGTTAGATTTTAAAAAAGAAAAATCAATAATATCCGAACAAGAAATTTTATTAAAAATTGAAGAACGCAATAAAGCAAGAGAAAATAAAAATTACAAACTTTCAGATAAAATTAGAGATGAATTGTTAGACAAAGGAGTATTAATTGAAGATAAAGATGGTAAAACCACTTGGAAATTAAAATGAGTAAAGAAAAGCTATATATTTTTGATACAACATTAAGAGATGGGGCTCAAACCCAAGGTGTAGATTTTTCTATTGATGATAAGTTAAAAATTGCTGAAGCTTTAGATAGGCTTGGAGTAGATTATATAGAAGGAGGGTGGCCAGGAGCCAATCCTACTGATACTGAATTTTTTCAAAAAAAAATAAATTTTAAAAATTCAATACTTACAGCATTCGGAATGACAAAAAAAATAGGTCGTAGTGCGGAAAATGACCCTGGTCTTTCAGCTTTAATGAATAGCAATACAAAAGCCATATGTCTTGTTGGAAAATCTTGGGATTTTCACGTTGATGTAGCTTTAGGTATATCAAATCAAGAAAATTTAGAAAATATATCTGAGAGCGCAAAACATTTTATAAAAGAAAAAAAAGAATTTATGTTTGATGCAGAGCATTTTTTTGATGGATACAAAAATAATAAAAAATATGCATTAGATTGTATCAAAGCTGCCTACAATGAGGGTGCCAGATGGATTGTTTTATGTGATACAAATGGCGGAACATTACCCCACGAAGTATTGAAAATTGTTACTGAAGTTACAAAGGAAATTCCAGGTAAAAATTTAGGAATTCATGCTCATAATGATACAGGAAATGCCGTTGCAAATAGTCTGGCAGCTGTTATGGGTGGTGTAAGACAAATACAAGGGACAATAAACGGTTTAGGAGAAAGATGTGGTAATGCAAATTTGATGTCACTAATTCCTACTTTTTATTTAAAAAAAGATTTTTCTGAAAAATTTCAAATTAATATTGATAAAGAAAATATTAAAAATTTAACTCAATGTTCTAGACTTTTAGATGAAATTTTAAATAGAAAACCAAACCAACATTTACCATATGTTGGAGCTGCTGCTTTTTCTCATAAAGGAGGATTACATGTTTCGGCAGTTCAAAAAAATCCAAAAACTTATGAACATATAAATCCTACACTAGTTGGTAATGCAAGAAATATTATAGTTTCTGACCAAGCAGGAAAATCAAATATTATATCTAGACTTAATTCAATTGGGATTAATTTTAAAGAAAATGATCCAAATATTAAAAAATTATTAGAGGAAGTTAAAGATAGAGAGTTTATTGGTTATAGCTATGATGGTGCTGATGCATCTTTTGAGTTACTAGCAAGAAGAATTATGGGAGAAATTCCAAGATACATTTTAATCAAAGAGTATGATGTAAGTGTAAAAAAAGATGTCCAAGGAGAAATTATATCTTCTGCAAAAGCACAGCTGGAAGTAGATAAAAAAATAATTTTATGTGAGGGAGAAGGAAATGGTCCAGTTCATGCTTTGGATAATGCAATAAGAAATAATGTAGACAAGCTTGCAAAATACTCAAAATATCTAAAAGATCTTAAACTAGTAGATTATAAAGTTAGAATATTAAACACCGGAACAGAAGCGGTAACAAGAGTTTCAATTGAGAGCACAGACTCAAGAGGTAAAAATTGGTTTACAATCGGTGTATCTGCAAACATAATTGAAGCATCTTTCAAGGCACTTGTTGATAGTTTGGACTATAAATTATTTAAAGATAATGCTCCAGCTAGTAATTAATAAATGAAGATTAAAAAATTTGCTAAAAAACCTAATGATTTAAATGATAGAGTGGGGAAAAAACTAATCGTTTGTTATCCAAATGATAGTCTGGATGATAATTTAAAAATTTTACATAAAGCTAGAGAGAATCTTGAAAAAATCAATGAAGTAATAGTTTCACCAAGAGATGCTAAAACTTTTATTGTAGAAAAAGGAAATTTTTTTCGAATTGAAAGTATAAAAGGACCACAAGTTGGAGATTTAAATCTTTTTCAATTAAATAACCTTGAAGAAAAATTCTACTCAGGAAAAACTAGAGCATTTTATGGAACACATCTTTCAGTAGGTGATAAAATGTTCAGTTGTTTTCCTTACCTAAGATCAATGGCAACTATCACATGGGATACACTAGATTGGTATGGTTATGATAATGATGGTGGTGGAGTTCACGATGTAATTGGGACTCGTTGCGATCCCTATACCTCAAAACTATTAACAGATAATGATTATCATTATTGCTGTCATTCAAATTTAACCAGAGCTTTAGTTAAAGAAAAAAATTTGAATATTAATGAAGCAGAAAAAATAGTTCATGATGTTTTAAATGTATTTATGTGCACGGGTTTTACTGATGATACTAAACAATATTTTATGAAATCTAGTCCTGTAAGACCTGGCGATTACTTAGAATTTTTTGCTGAAACTGATTTATTAGGAGTTTTATCAACTTGTCCAGGTGGAGATTGCGGGTCTGAGCATTCCTCAGATGAAGCAAAATGCTATCCATTAAAAGTATCTATATGGAATGTAAATAAAAAATATTTAAAAGATATAAAACTTTCAACTATATCTTCATATAATAAAAATCACGGATTAGAATAACTGAATAATGAAAAAAAATAATATTTCATTTATTTTACATAAACCCCAACTTTCTGAAAATATTGGTGCATGTGCTAGAGCAATAAAAAATTTTAATTTTACAAAACTTATTTTAGTCGATCCTAAACCAACATTTCCTAACGATAAGATTTTAGCAACTTCAGTTGGTGCTAAAAACATAATTAATGAAAGCAAAGTATATAATAATCTAGAACCAGCTTTAGAAAATATTGATTATGTAATAGCAACATCTTCAAGATTTAGAAATAAAAATTTGAGACACATTAAATTAGGTGATCTAAATAAAATAAGTTTTAATAAAAAAATTGGATTTTTATTTGGTTCAGAAGCTTCAGGATTGTCAAATAGTGAAATTAGTTACGCAAATTGTACACTACAGGTACCCACAAATCCTGAATTTAAATCATTAAATCTTTCACATAGCGTTATCATTATTGCTCAAGTTGTTTCAAGTATTATCAAGTTAAAAAAAATAAAATACTCAAGGTCAAATAAAATAAAAACAGCTAATAAAAAAAGTATTAATAATTTAGTAAATTTTTGCATTAACAATCTGGAAAAAAAGAATTTTTTTAAACCTATGGAAAAAAAACCTATAATGTTAGAGAATTTAAGAAATATTTTTCACAAAATGGAACTATCCGAAAAAGAAACGCGTATTTTATCAAGTGTATTTGCAGGACTTTCCAAAAAAAACGTTCATTGACAAAATTATGCTTAAGTTTATAAACCCTTTTACTAAATGACAAAAAGATTAAACTCTAAACATAAAGTAGACAGAAGACTAAGAGTAAATTTATGGGGTAGACCAAAGAGCCCCTTTAATACTAGAGCTTATCCACCTGGTCAACATGGTCAAACCAAAACATCAAAACCATCAGATTATGGTATCCAACTTCATGCAAAACAAAAATTAAAATCTTATTATGGCAATATGAATGAAAGACAGTTTAGAAATGTTTATAAAAAAGCAATAATGAAAAAAGGTGATACTGCTGAAAATTTAATAGGATTTTTAGAAAGAAGACTTGATGCAGTAATTTATAGATCAAAATTGTCTAATACTATATTTTCTTCTAGACAGTTAATTAACCATGGACATGTAAGAGTAAATGGAAAAAAAGTAAATATTTCCAGTTATCAAGTTAAAGAGGAGGATACAATAGAAATTAGAGATAAATCAAAACAATTGGCTTTAATTGATATTGCTCTTGCAAACAAAGAAAGAGAAGTTCCAGAATATTTACAACTTGATGAAAAAAATAAAAAAGTAAAATTTGTAAGAACTCCAAAGTTTGAAGAGGTTCCTTATCCAGTGCCAATGGAACCAAATCTAGTTATAGAATATTATTCAAGATAATTTAGTATTTAAATTAAAGAATTTTTTTTTAATAAATCTTTTAATTCGCCATTTTCGTACATTTCCTTAACAATGTCACAGCCTCCTACAAATTCTTTTTTAATATATAACTGAGGTATGGTTGGCCAATCACTAAATTTTTTTATTCCTTCTCTTATATTTTGGTTTTCAAGAACATTTATTCCTTTAAATTCTACATTTAATATTTTTAATATATTTAAAACAGCCATTGAGAATCCACATTGAGGAGCATCAGGCGTTCCCTTCATAAATAAACAAACATTGTTGTTATTTATTTCCTTTTCTATTATTTCTTTAGTTTGATTATCCATTTTTTTCCTTTGTTTTAATCGCTAATGCATGAAGTTCATTCCCCATTTTTCCTTTTAAAGAATTATATACCATTTTATGTTGTTCTATTTTACTTTTATTATTAAATTTTGATGAAGAAACTGTCGCAGAATAATGGTTGCCATCGCCTGCAAGATCTTGAATTTCAACTAAAGCGTCAGGAATACCTTCTTTAATTAATTTTTCAATTTCTTTAAGATCCATTGCCATTAATATATCATATACTTTTTTAGTTAATAATTATATTAATTATTTAAATATTCTTCTAAATATATAGTTTACATTTTTAAAGTGCTTAGTGTATTTAAATATATTATCAATTTTTTTTAAAGTAATTTTGCTTGTTATTATTTTATCTTTTTTAATCAAATCAATTAAATTGATATTTTTTGTATAACTTTCTCTAGCATGCTTCTGCACGATTCTATAAGCTTTTTCTCTTTGTAGACCAGATTTCGTAAGTTCAATCATTACCTCTTGAGAAAAAACTAATCCTTTTGTTAAATTTAAATTTTTTAACATTTTTTTTGGATAAACGATCATTTTATCCAATACATTCGCTAGTCTTACTAAAGCAAAATCTAGAGTAATATTTGCATCTGGCCCTATATTTCTTTCTACACTTGAATGGGAAATATCTCTTTCATGCCATAGAGCTATGTTTTCTAAAGAAGGAACAACATAACTTCTAACTATTCTAGCAAGTCCTGTTAGGTTTTCACTTAAAATTGGATTTTTTTTATGCGGCATTGCTGAAGAGCCTTTTTGATCTTTTGAAAAATATTCTTGCAATTCATAAACCTCAGACCTTTGAAGGTGTCTAATTTCTGTTGCCACTCTTTCAACTGAACCAGCAATTATTCCTAGTACAGAAAAATAGTGAGCATGTCGATCTCTTGGTATAATTTGTGTTGAAATAGGCTCAGCTTTTAATTTAAGTTTTTTTGCAACATAAATTTCAACTTTAGGATTAATATTTGCAAAAGTACCTACTGCACCTGATATTGAACATGTAGAAACATTTTCTATTGCATTCTCTAACCTTTTTTTATTTCTTTTAAATTCTTCGTAAAAGGAGGCTAACTTTAACCCAAAAGTTAAAGGCTCAGCATGTATTCCATGGCTTCTACCAATACATGGTGTTAGTTTATATTTTTTTGCTTGTCTTTTGAGAATTAATAAAATTTTATCAATGTCTTTTAATAATATCTTTCCAGATTGCACTAATTGAATATTAAAACTTGTATCTAGTACATCAGAAGAAGTCATTCCTTGATGAAGATATCTTGCTTTAATACCTGCTTGTTCAGTTATTGATGTTAAAAAAGCTATTACGTCATGTTTTACTTTAGCTTCTATTTTATGAATTCTTTCGACTTTTATCTTTCCTCTTTTTTTTACAATAGCAGAAACACCTTTTGGAATAATTTTATATTTTTCCATTGCTTGTGCAGCAGCAATTTCTACTTCAAGCCAAATTTTATATTTGTTTTTTTCAGACCAAATATCAGTTAATTCTTTTCTAGAGTATCGCGATATCATTAATTATATGGGGGCTTTCTATAACCTTTATCAGATTCTGTAAAAATTTCATAACCATTTTCAGTTATTCCAACTGTATGTTCAAATTGAGCAGAAAGAGACTTATCTTTTGTAACAGCAGTCCACCCATCGTTTAAAATTTTAGTATCATATTTTCCTGAATTTATCATAGGTTCTATTGTAAAAGTCATGCCCGGTGTTAATTCAATACCAGTATTTTTTTTTCCATAATGAAGAACATTGGGCTGTTCATGAAAAATATTACTTATTCCGTGACCACAAAAATCTCTAACTACAGAAAAACCTTTTTCTTCTATGTATGACTGAATTTCATAACCTATGTCACCAAGTTTTGTTCCTGGTTTTAAAATTTTAATTGCTTTCATCATAGATTCATAAGTAGCATCTATTAAATTTTTTGCTTTTATAGAAACCTCTCCAACAGAAAACATTCTACTTGTGTCACCATGATAATCATTAACTATTGTAGTTACATCAATATTTAGTGCATCACCTTCATCAAGTGTTCTATCTGAAGGTATGCCATGACAAACAACATGATTTAATGAAGTGCAAAGAGATTTAGTATATCCTCTATAATAAAGTGGAGCAGAGTAACCACCATTATCTCTAATAAATTCGTGGCACATTTGATCTATTTTGTCTGTTGATATGCCTGGTTTAACATATTCAGTAATCATATCTAAAGTTTTTGATGCAAGCTTTCCAGCTATTCTCATTTTTTCAAATTTTTCTAAATAACTATTTTTCATTTATAATTTTTATTTTTTTTTCAATTTTTATTTCTTTCGAACTTAAATAACATCTATAAGCTAAAAAATTAACTCCAGCCTTTTTAGCTTTCAAGTAATTTTGATAGTATTCATAGTCAATATCTTTAGCTATTCTAAAATACTCTATACCTTGGATTTGAGTTAGAAATAAGACATAGGGTTTAAATCCTTTTTTAATTGAACTAATTAGTTGTATTAAGTGTTTTAAACCCCTTGAAGTTATTGCATCAGGAAATTCACCAATTTTATTTTCCCTCGTTAAAGTAACATTTTTTACTTCAATAATTTTTTTATCACATAAAAAATCAAATCTAGTATCTTTACTGTATTTGAATTCACGTTTAATAGTTTTAACATCTTTAAATTCAGCAATTAGTTTGTTTTCTAAAGCATGCTCAACTATTCTATTTGCTCTATGAGTATTTACTCCAACCAAGCTTTTATTAACTTTAATCATCTCTAAGGTAAATTTTAATTTTCTGCTAGGGTCATCATTTTTAGAAACCCAAACATCATTGTCTTTTTCTAACAAACCCATCATCGAGCCAGTATTTGGACAGTGAGCAGTAACTGATTGATTATTTAATTTCAAATCTGTAAAAAATCTTTTATATCGTTTGATTAATTTGCCTTTAATTAAAGTACTGGTAAATTTCATTATTATTTATTTATATTTGTATATGGAAAATAAAAAAGAAATAATTGCTGGGATCATTATCATAGGCAACGAGATATTATCTGGAAGGACAAAGGACTTAAATACAAGTACAATTTCAAAATGGCTAAATTCTATAGGAATTAAAGTTCAAGAAGCAAGGGCCGTTCCTGACAATGAAAAGATAATCATTAATACTGTTAATGAGTTTAGAAACAAATTTAATTATGTTTTTACCTCAGGGGGTATAGGTCCTACTCATGACGATATAACATCAGAAGCTATTTCAAAATCTTTTAATTTAAAGTATGAAATTAACAAGGAGGCTTTTAAAATTTTAGAAAAATATTACGGTGTTAATGAATTTAATGAAGGAAGACAAAGGATGACTTGGATGCCATCAAATGCAAATCTTATTTTAAATCCTGCTAGTGGTGCACCTGGTTTTTATGTTGAAAATGTTTTTTGTTTACCTGGAGTCCCCTCAATACTTGAGTCAATGCTACCGGATTTAAATAATAAACTTGTTGGGGGCAATCCTATACTTAGTAAAACAATTAGTTTAAGAACTTTGGAAAGTGAAATTGCTAAATCATTAAAAATAGTTCAAGAAAAAAATAAAGATATAGATATTGGAAGCTATCCTTTTTTCAGAAAAGGTAAAATCGGTGTTTCTATTGTTTTAAGATCAGAGGACCAAAATAAAATAGATATTTGCAGCATTGAAATAATGAAATTTGTAAATGAAATGCAAATTGAAATAGTTGAAAGAGATTAAATGTTATATTTTGCTTACGGAAGTAATCTTAACCATCAACAAATGAAAGATAGATGTGATGGAGCTAAATATGTAAAGTCATATATATTAAAAGGATACAAACTTTGTTTTAGTCACAAGACTCAAACTTCAGTTTATGGGCATGCAAATATAATTAAAAGTAAAAATTCAAGAGTTCCAGGAGCAATTTGGAAAATTACAAAAGCTGATGAAAAAGAATTAGATGGCTACGAAGGAGTAGATTACAATTATTATTCAAAAAATTATTTATCTATAAGTGGGAAAAAAGCTTTAGTATATATTCAAAATGTTTATTATTTACAGAAACCCAGCTCAACTTATTTACATACAATTATTGAAGGTTATAAAAATTGCGGTTTAGATCTAAACTATTTAAAAAGAAAAATTTTAACCTACACTGTAAATTATATTATAAATTGGTAGATTTAAAAGTTTTGTAAAAGTCCAATCTTCTCGTCTCGCTAGCTTTTATTGAGTAAAGCAAATTAAATTCTTTAGAAATTTTTTTTTTATTTATATTTACAGCTATAATATATTTATTTTTTTTAGGAGAAATTTTTCTAATTTTATTGAAAATTTTTTTTATTTCTATTTTTTTTTTAAATGGATCGACTAAAATAAAACACCTTGAATTAAAATTTTCAAATCTAAACTTAAATACATCTCCACAATATAATTTTACAGACTTGTTCTTGTATTTTAGAGATTTTTTGTAAACTTCATGATCATATTCAATGCCATAACACTTGATTTTATTCTGAATATTTATGAAATTTATTACTCGTCCAAAACCAGACCCTATGTCAACCACTGATCTTATATTATTATTTTTGATAAATTTAGAAATTTGGTGAAGAAAGTAAAAAATGCAGGGTACTGTATCAGTTCTTGATTTATCATTATGTATTTTTATATTTTGAGAAAAATCTCTAAACTTTAATGAATAAATAATCTCGTAAAAAATTACTTTTAAAAAAATTTTTTTGTAAGAAGTAAGAAAATTTAACAAATAATTTAATTTTTTCATTCAGTATATTATTTAACCATTACAATTTTTAAAATTATCTATCTTTTTGAAAAAATTTATATATTAATTTATTAATTATGAAAATTCCAAAAACAACAAAAATCAAGAAATGTAGACTTTGTAATAATAAAAAACTTAAAAATATTTACAATTTTGGAACTCATTATGTAAGCAATTTTGTTAACAAATCTTCAATTAAAAAGGGTGTAAAAGCGCCTTTAAAATTAGTGTATTGTAATAACTGTAGCCTATTACAATTAGAACATTCAGCTCCACAAGAAATAATGTATAAAAAATTTTACTGGTATAGATCTGGAGTTACAAATACAATGAAACTTGCACTTAAAGACATCTATTTAAGTGCAAAAAAAGTTTGTTCTCTAAAAAAAGATGACTGCATTTTAGATATCGGAGCAAATGATGGAACATTATTAAAATTCTTTAAAAATAAAGGTTACAAAACAATAGGTTGTGAGCCAGCAAAAAATCTAACTAAAGAACTAAAAAAAAACTGTCACTACGTTCTCAATGATTTTTGGAATTACAATAATTTAAATAAAATTTTACATAAAAATAAACTTAAAAAACCAAAACTCATAACTGCAATTGGTATGTTTTATGATTTAGAGAATCCATCCAAATTTATTTCAGATGCAGCAAAATCTTTAGATGATGATGGTGTGTTTATCGCACAACTAATGTGTTTGGATGATATGATAAAAAAGAATGATCTTGGCAATATCTGTCACGAACATCTTGAATTTTATAGCTACAAATCTTTAAAGTATTTATTTGAAAAAAATGGTTTTAAAATATTCAAAGTAGAAAAAAATGATATCAATGGTGGAAGCTATAGGGTTTATTGTAATAAAAAACTTAAAAAATCAATACTTCATAGTGAAAAAACCTCTCTTATTGATGTAAAAAATTTTATTTCAAGAGTTGAAAAAAATAAAAGAAAATGTTTGAACTTTATAAATTGGTGTTTAAAATTTAATAAGAAAATTTTTATATATGGTGCTTCAACAAAAGGTAATACATTACTGCAATACTACAATATAACACCCAAACAAATAAAGTACGCCGCTGAAAGAAGCCCAGAAAAATGGGGCAAGTATACAATTGGTACGGGAATAAAAATAATATCAGAAAAAGAGGCTAGACAAAAAAAACCAGATTATTTTTTTGTAATGCCTTATGGTTTTATTAATGAATTTAAAATAAGAGAAAAAAAATGGTTAAAGTCAGGTGGTAAATTTATTTTGCCATATCCAAATTTTAGAGTTGTTAAATAAATGAAAAAAAAAAAAGCACTTATCTTAGGAGCTACGGGTCAAGATGGATCTTACATGATCGATCTTTTGCTAAAAAAAAATTATGAAGTACATGGACTTTATAGAAAATCATCTGTTGGAAACACAAATAATATTGATCACGTAATATCAAATAGAAAAATTTATAATAAAAGGTTTTTTCTTCATAAGGGAGATTTATTAGATACAGTATCATTAAGTAATATTATAAATTCAATAAACCCCAAAGAAATATATAATTTTGCTGATCAAGATCATGTTGGATGGAGCTATGAAATTCCTTCATATTCTTTTAGAACTACAGCTTTATCTGTAATTGAAATTTTTGAGATTTTAAGAAAGAAGAATAAAAAAATTAAATTTTTTCAACCTATTTCTTCAAATATATTTGGAGAAACAAAAAAGTTTAAACAAAATGAAAAAACTACTCCAGAACCCAATAGCATATATGCTTTAGCTAAAACTACCGCACTTTATGCTTCTAAAATGTATTCAAAAGTTTACAAATTGCATATCTGCGGTGCAATTTTTTTTAATCATGAATCGCCCAAAAGACACAGAGACTACGTTTCAAAAAAAATAGTTCAGAATGTTTGTGAAATTTATCATAAAAAAAGAAAATATATTTATTTAGGAAATATAAAATCTAAGATCGACTGGGGTTATGCTAAAGAATACGTTGAATATGCTTGGAAAATTATGCAAAGAAAAAAACCTGATTTTTATATTATTGGCTCAGGTAAAAACAACTCAGTTGAATATTTTGTAAAAAGATGTTTTCAATATGTTGGCTTAGACTACAAAAAATACATTAAAATTGACAAGAAACTTTTCAGACCGTCCCAAACAAGAAATTTATTAGCCAATACAATTAAAGCAAAAAAGGATTTAAATTTCAAACTCAAAACTGATTTAGATGGATTAATTAAAATAATGATGGATGAAGAGTTGAAAAAATATAATGAGTAAAAAAGTTTCAATTATTTTGTCTACATTTAATGAAGCAAAGACAATTGAAAATACTATAAATAATATTTTTTCCGAATTAGACAATGTTGAAATTGTTTTAGTAGACGATAACTCCCAAGACGGCACGCTAGATATTATTAGTCAGATCAGAAATGAAAATCTTAAAATTTATTCGAGAAAGTCGAGAGGTCTAGCTTCAGCATTTCTACTAGGAATGATTAATAGTTCTGGTGAATATATAGGTTGGTTGGACTCTAACATGCCAGACCTTGTTTTAAGATTAAAAGAGATGAAAAAAAATTTAGATGAATATGATTTATCTCTTCTATCAAGATATGTTGAGGGTGGTGGCGACCAAAGATCTAAAATGAGAATACTATCTAGTCAAATTATAAATTTATTTTGTAGGCTGATACTAGGAGGTCAAATTAGAGATTACACTAGCAGTATATTTTTGATGAAAAGAGATTTACTCAAACTAGCTGTGCCAATAGCTTATGGACATGGTGAGTTTTTTATAGAATTTTTGTACAAATTGAAAAAACAAAAAATAAAAATCAAAGAAATTCCATATGTTCAACCTCCAGACATAGAAGGTACAAGCAAAACTGCTTCAAGTTTATTTAGATTTGTTTCACTTGGTTTTGATTATTTGATAAGAATAATATTAATTAGGTTTAGAAAAAATTAATTTAAACAAAAAATGATTGAAAAGATTTTTCATAAAAAGCAGCTATACGCACTCATTGTAAGAGGAACGTATATTAAAAAAAAAGGTGTAAATTTTTTTACTGATGAAAATGCTACTCAGCAGTTTGGTTTTATGTCACATAAAAAAAATCATAGTATTTTACCTCATAGACATAATAAGCGTAAATCAAAAATTCTTTTAACAACAGAGGTTATAATCATATTGGATGGAATTTTAAGAGTAGATTTTTATAATGATAATGAGAAATATTTATTTAGTAAAAAACTCTATGCAAAGGATATAGTAATGCTGGCAAAAGGTGGTCATGGTTTCAAAGTTTTAAAAAATGTAAAGATGATTGAGGTTAAACAAGGACCGTATTCATTATCTAAGGATAAAATAAAATTTAAACAAGTTGATGAAAAAAAAGTTCGAATTAAATGAAAAAAAAATTCATACCGGTAAGCAAACCTTATATTTCAAAAAAAGATATCATATCAATTAATAAAGTTATTAAAAAAGGCTGGATCTCTTCAGATGGACCTGAGGTAAAAAAATTTGAAAAGGCTTTTTCAAAAAAGTTTAATAGAAAATTTTCAGTCGCAGTTTCAAATGGAACTGCTGCTTTAGAAATAGCTATAAAAGCTTTGGGAATTACAAAAAACGATGAGGTTATAATTCCAAATTTTACAATAATATCAAATGCAATTTCAGTGATTAAACAAAATGCAAAACCAGTTCTAATAGACTGTGATATTAAAAATTGGAATATCAAAATTGAAGATATAGAAAAAAAAATTAATAAAAAAACAAAAGCTATTTTAATTACTCATATCTATTCTTTTGCTAATGATATGGACAAAATTTTGGGAATTTGTAAGAAAAATAAAATCCTGGTTATTGAGGATTCTGCAGAAGTCATCGGATTAAAATACAAAAATAAAATTTGTGGCTCATTCGGCGATTTAAGTACATTTAGTTTTTACGCAAACAAACAAATCACAACTGGAGAAGGCGGAATGATATCAACAAATAATAAAAAATTATTTGAAAAGTGCAAATCTTTGAGAAATTTGTGTTTTGGAAAGATTAATAGATTTGATCATGATGATATTGGATGGAACTATAGAATGACAAATATACAAGCAGCACTAGGTTTAAGCCAAATCCAAAATTTAGATTATACAATTAAAAGGAAAATTGAAATTGGTAAATTATACTACAAAGAGTTAAGTAAAAACAAAAATATATATATGGCACCACCCTCCATTTCTTACTCTAAAAATATTTACTGGGTTGTCGGAATATTAATTAAAAATAAAAAAGTTTTAGCTTCAAAGATTATTAAAAAATTGAAGAATTATGGAATTTCATCAAGAGCTTTCTTTTGGCCAATGCATGAGCAAAAGGTATTTAAAAAAATGAAATTATTTAAAGGTAAAAAATATCCAAACTCATCTTATCTGGGAAGATACGGATTTTATATTCCTTCCTTTTTAGAAATTAAAAATTCTGAGATACGATATATTTCTTCTATTATAAACAAGTTACTGTGAATAAGTTAATTTATAAAATTATAAATAGTCTTTTCATGAATGAAGTTGAGAGCGAGTTATTAAAAATACTTGGAGAAGAAAAAAAGATAATTTTTGACATTGGATGTTATAGGGGAAATTTTACTAAAAATATTATCAAACATGAAATTAAAAAAAATATAACTTCATCTTATTATTTGTTTGACCCAAATCCTAATGTGAAAGAATATCTAAAGAATTTACTCAAAAGTGACAAAATTAAATATTATGAACTTGCACTAGATAATACGAATATGACAAAAAAATTTGTAATTAATAGATACTTCGAGGCCTCAGGATCATCTCTAAAATCTGCTCATAGAGAAGATAAATTATATAATTTATCTCGTAAGGCTTTTATGAAAATTTTTCAACCATTTAAAAAAATTCAAGATTATGAGGAGATTAAAGTAAAAACAGATACAATAGATAATTTTTGCATAGCAAACAATATAGACAAAATTGATTTATTAAAAATTGATACTGATGGTACTGACTATGAAGTATTACTTGGAGCAGAGAGAATGTTGTCTCAAAGAAAAATAGGTTTAATATATACTGAAATTTCTGGGTTTAAGAAAAATTTTGATCAAAAATTTAATGAAGTTGTTAAATTTTTAGAAAAATATGATTTCAAATTAGAAAAGGTATATAGCATTCCATCATTCAGTATATTAAGTAATCTTAAATCAACTGATAATTTGTTTATAAAAAAATAATTTAAAAAAATATATGACATATACAAAAGAAGCAGAATTGTTTAATGATAAAAAAAAAAATTTATATATAATTGTTTTTTCTTTTTTAATTGTATTCTTTAAATGGCTGATATCTTTTTATATATTTTCTAACGAAAGTCTTGTTAATAAAGTAATCTTTGATGTAAAGGATTATTATTATTTTTCTCATATTATTAATCTGTCAGACTTAAATTTTTTTCCTAATTACCTACAAGATGTAGAACCAAATAAACTTATGCCAATTCCTATTTATTCAATACTTTTTCACTCTCTACTCTATAAATTTTTAGGTTTATATACTTTTTTTCTATTAGAATTTATTTCATTAACAATATTCTTATATATTTTTACAAAAATTTTTAATCAATTAGATTTTAACAATAGCTCAAGTATCATTCTTTCAATTTTAATTTTTATCTTACCTTTTATTTTAGTTTATGGAGATAATTTGAAACTAAATTTCATTAATTTTGAAATTTTTAAAAGTCTTTATTCTTTTAGATTTCCAAGACCTTTAATTACAAGTCTTTATTTTTTTTGGGGTTTATATTTAGCAATTAAATATTTTTTAAACGAAAATAATTCATTAAAAACTTATATATATATAGGTATTTGTTTATCACTATGTTTTGTAAGTTTTTATTATAATTTCATTAATCTTCTAATTTTATTTTTTATAATTTTTTTGATCAAAATTTTTAGAAAAAAAAACTTTCTTGTAAATGATGTAAAAAAAATAATAATATCAATTATCATCTTTATTGTTTTAATATCACCATTTTTAATTTTAATTTTTTTTTCAGAAAAAGATTACTCAATTATGATAGGTGTTATAGAACTTAATTACGAAAGAAAAATTACATTATTATCTTACCTTTTTGGAAAAATTCTTTCTTTAAGATTTATTATGGTTTTTCTTGTTTTATCAACCATGTATTTTTTTTTAAATAAACAGAAAGATGTTCTTTGCAAAAAAACTTTATTAATACTATACATGTTGTTTTTAACGTCAGCAATTTCTCCATTTTTTTTTATTTTAATAAGTCCAGCAGTAAGTGAAATTTATCATTTTTTAAATTGGATTTTAATAAATGCAATTTTTGTCTTTTCAATATTTTTAATTATTTTATTTAGATTATGGTTTAAGAAAATTAATATTAAAAAAATTTTAAAGTTTCAAAATAATAATTCTTTTATAAGTGTATTTTTTTTTCTTATACTTATACTATTTCAAACTAATCATTATATTATTAATCAGAAAGATGCTCATATTTTAAGAACAGATTTTGAAATTTTACAAAGATTATTAAATGAAAACAAAGAAAAGCTTAATGTTCTTTTAACCTTTATCCCTAGAGGACAAATTTGGTGGATACTTAACGATAAAACGGAACTTTCAACTATTGAGTCATCAATTTCATCATTAAACTTTAATCAACTTGAAAAAAGTTTTATTGATAATTTAAAGTTTCTAAATATATCAACAGATAATTTTCAAAAAATTATATCTAATAAAAAAGAAGAGTGGAGATATGATAATAAGTACATAAAGTATCTCTCTTATTATAAATATCAGGCAAATTCCTTAATAACTTATAAAAATTCTTTAGATTTTGATGAAAGTGAAAAAAAATATATTTTAAAGTCTAGACCGACCAAAACACAACAAATAATGATACCAAATTTTGATATAAAAAGATTGATTAACCTTTATGAAAACTATGAGTCAAACAGTAAATTTAACGATCCTGATATAATAATAGTTCAGAAAAATAGTTTAATAGATAAATTCTCTAAAATTAATAATAAATTGTATTGCCAAATTAAAAACTTCAATTTTTTAAAAGTTTACGTTAAAATAAAAAAAGGTATTTGTAATTAAAACTTACTATTGTTTAATTATAAATATTAGCATAAATACTCATGAAATTCACAAATGCCCTCGTGGTGAAATTGGTAGACACAAAGGACTTAAAATGCTTGTAATTTTACATATTACTTTATGTATTTTAAAGTGAGAGTTTACAAGGCTTAAACATAAAATTTTATGTTAAAAATTTTTTTTGAATCATTAATTAATTTAATAAAATTTGTTAATATTGATAATAATAAAAAAGAATTTGTTTTTTATTCAGAATCTAAATTTTATAGAGATCATTTTGTTGATTTAATTCTTAATTTAAAAAAATTAGGACAAAATAATATTATCCTTATAACTTCAGATAAAGATGATATAGCTTTTTTTAAAGGAATTTTAACATGCTTCTATATTAAAAATTATTTTATTTTAAGTATTTTTTTTAAAATATTAAATTGTAAATTTATGATAATGACTTTAACCGATATAGGTAATCATTTTGCAAAATCAAAATTGTGCAAATATTATGTATATTTTTTTCATGCAATTGCAAGTACTCATAAAATTTATACACACTCAGCATTTAAGAATTATGATATCATCTTAAGTAATGGTGAATACCAAACTAAAGAATTAACTTTGGCAGAAGAAAAGTTTAATTTTCCAAAGAAAGAAATAGTGAATTCAGGTTATTTTTTTTTAGACAATATTAAAAGGAAAGCTAATTTAAAATCTAAGAAAAAACGTCATATTCTTTTTGCTCCATCTTGGAATTACAATAAAAGTAACTTATTTGATGATTATTGTATTGAAATAGTATCTAATTTATTAACAAAAAATTTTACACTAACTCTTAGACCACATCCTGAACATTATACAAGGTCAAAAAAAACAATTAATAAAATAAAAGACTTATTTTTAAATAATGAAAATTTTTTTTTAGATAAAAATTTTTCAAATTTGAAGTCATTGGAAAAATCCGAAATTCTTATTACTGACAATTCTTCAATTGTTTTTGAGTTTATATTAATTTTTGAAAGACCAATCATCTACATAGATTATAAAGACAAGGTTCATAATGTAAGCATAGATAAAATATCCATAAAATCTATCGATGATGAATTCAAGGAAAATTTTGGCAATATATTAAATATCTCAGATTTAGAAAAGCTACCCGGATTATGTGAAAATTTATTAATTAAAAATAATCTTTCTAGCGATTCAATAAATTCTTTTTCGAAAAAATATTTATCTAATTTAAATAATTCTGCCTCATTTGCTTCAAACTACTTAATTAATAAATCTAATAATGAATAAAAATTGTTAAAAGATATTTTTAAATAATTTGATAAACATGATTTAAAATAATAATATAATTGTCTTATGGCAATTAAAAATAATTTTAAAATAAATTTTGGTCCATACATACGAGATTTACGAATTAAAAATGGTTTTGGTCAAAGAGAACTAGCCAAAAAAATTGGTGTTGCCGCATCGTATTTAAATGATATTGAAAAAGAAAAACGTGCTGCTCCTAAAGCAACCATAATAAAAAAGTTATCTGTTTTACTTAAAACAAATATTGATTATCTAAATGATCTTGCTGGAATTTCAAAAAAAAGCTTAGCACCTGATATTGACGAATATATTGAGAGTAATTCGCAAATAATTTCTCTTATAAGGTCTATTAAAAATAACAACCTAAATAATGAACAAATAAATGATATAGAAAATTCTATTAATAAAAATAATACCAAGGTATTAATTATTGCAGCGGGATTAGGAAGTAGATTAAAAAAACATACAGAAAATTTACCCAAATGCATGTTGGATTTTGGAGGAAAAACATTACTTGAAAGACAACTAGATGCTTATAAAAAATGTGGTGTTAAAGATATTTCTGTAATTAGAGGGTATAAAAAAGACAAAATTAATTACAAAGGTTTAAAATATTTTGAGAATACAGATTATCGCAATAACAATATTTTAAATTCTATTTTTTATGCTGAAAAAATTATTAATGGCAATATCATAATCTCATATTCTGATATTTTATTTGAACCCGTTGTTGTTCAAAGAGCACTTGAATCTAATCATGATATCTCTGTAGTTGTTGATATTGATTGGAGAGGTTATTATGTTGGTCGTAAAGACCATCCAATTTCTGAAGCAGAAAATGTAATATTTAACTCGAATAATGAAGTTCAAAAAATAGGAAAAATTAACACAACTAATGAAGAAGTTCATGGAGAGTTTATAGGCATGATCAAGTTATCAAACAGAGGTGCTAATATTTTTAAACAACATTTTAATAGGTTAAAAAAAATTTACTGGAACAAACCATTCCAGAGAGCAAAAACTTTTCAAAAAGCTTACTTAACAGACATGATTCAAGAACTTGTAGATATTGGTATTAAAGTTCATTGTGTAATTATTGAAAGTGGGTGGAAAGAGATTGATACAGTAGAAGATTATAAGAAAGCTCTTGTAGGATTTAAAAAAAAATTCACAAAAACTTAATATTTTTTTTCATTAAAATTAACTTGTAAGCGAACAAAGTTAATGATAGAGAAATAACATTAATGATAAAAAAAACTTTATTAATAATATTATTAATTTTATTTACTGGAATTTTGAATGCTGAGGAAAAAACATATAAAATGGTTTTTGTTCCAGCTAGTGAAAAAGGTGATGAAAGTGATTATACATCTTTAATTTCAATTACAGAAGAACTTACAGGTTTTAATATAGATATAATTAAAGTCACTGACTATAATGCAGCGGTTGAAGCTATGAGAGCAGGAAGAGCTCATATAGCTTGGTATGGTGGCAAAACATATGTTAAAGCTGCTGAGATAGCTAACGCTGAAGCGTTTGCTGCAGGCGTAAGACCTGGTGAAAAAGATGCTGGATACTATACTTATTTTGTAGTTAAGGAAGATAGTGACATAAAAAAATTTACTGATCTTAAAGGTAAAGTTTTATCATTAAACACTATAGGATCAACAAGTGGAGATCTTATTCCTCAAGTTGAACTTAATAAGATTAATCTTTCAATTAAAAATAAGGAACATTTTGAAAATGTGTTTTATGCTGGTAGTCATGATGCTTGCTTATTAGCTGTATTAAATAATCAAGCTAATGTTTGTGGAATGAGTTCTAGAAATTTTGAAGCTAGATTAGAGGACGGAACAATTGAATTTAGTGATGTTAGAATCATTCATAAGTCTGACAGGGTTCCACCACCACCTTTAGCTTACTCAAAGTTAATTCCAAAAGAAGATAGAAAAAAAATTAAAAATGCTGTTTTAGAGGCTCACAAACATGGTGAGATAGGTGGATATGGAGGAAAAATGTCTCACTACATGGAAGTTAAAGATTCTGACTATAATGTCTTAAGACAAGTAATTAAATTACTAAATAAAAATAAAAGTTAAAAATAATAAAACTGAACCAACTTATGCTTGAAATAAACGATCTAAAAAAAACTTTTGACAACGGCAGTCCTGCTCTAAAAGGAGTAAATTTAAAAATTAATAAAGGGGAATTCGTTTCTATATTAGGACCAAGTGGGTCAGGCAAAACAACTTTACTTAGAAGTATTAATGGTCTCGAGAGCATCAGTGGAGGAGAAATTTATTTTAATAAAAAAAAAGTAGATGATAATTCGATAAAAGACGTCCAAAAAAAAACTGGCATGATTTTTCAAGAATTTAATTTAGTAAACAATCTATCAGCAATTAATAATGTTCTTACAGGTCTTTTAAATTCAAGTAATAAGTTTTTGTCATTATTTTATTTATTTGAAAAAAATCAAAAGTTAAAAGCTTTAGAATCTTTAGAAACAGTTGGTCTGCTTGAAAAATCTTATAATAGAGCTGATGAATTATCAGGAGGTCAAAGACAAAGAGTTGGTATTGCAAGAGCTATTATAAAAAAACCGTTATTGTTATTAGCAGATGAACCTGTAGCTAGTTTAGATCCTAAAGCGGCAAATATAATTTTGTTATTATTAAAAAAGATCAATAAAGAATTTGGAACAACTATTATTTGTAATTTACATCAATTTGATTTAGCTAAAAAATATTCAGATAGATTAATAGGCCTTCTTGATGGAAAAATAATATTTGATGAAAAATCAAATAGTATAAACAAATTAGATTTGGAACAAATTTATAATTAATATGAAAAATAATATCTTAAAATTAAAAGTTGATAATAGATATAAAAATTTAGAAAACTATTTAAAACCTCAATGGTCTTGGAAAACCTTTGCTTTAATAGCATTATTTAGCTTGATTTTAGTCTTCATTGTTCAAGATTTAGAAATAGATTTTTTCAAATTAATGACAGATTCTTCAAAATATTTTGGGGATATTATATCAAGAATGCTTCCTCCAGATTTTAGTAATTTTAATAATTTGCTATATGCAATGTTTGAAACAATAGAAATAGCTTTTTTAGGTACTTTTATTGCAATAGTTTTGTCAATACCATTAGGTTTATTTTCTGCTAGAAATTTAGCTCCTAATTATTTTGTTTATATCTTTTCAAAAACAATAATTATATTTTTTAGAGCAATACCTGAATTTATTATTGCAATGATATTAGTTATTGCAATTGGATTTGGAGCTATACCGGGTGTATTAGCTTTAGGTTTACATACGATGGGTTTTTTAGCAAAATTTTATGCTGAAGACATTGAACATATAAACAAAGGACCAATCGATGCTCTTAAATCTTCAGGTGCCACAAAAAGTCAAATAATTTCTTTTGGCGTTATTCCACAAATCTTGCCATCTTTCGTTGCAAATAATTTATACATATTAGATAGAAACATAAGAATGGCCACAATGTTAGGAATTGTTGGCGCAGGTGGTATAGGTTATGAATTACAATCTTCTTTCAGAATGTTTGAATATGAAAGAGTTTCCGCAATAATAATACTTATTTTTTTAACAATTTTTTTAATAGACCATTTGTCATCATTTATAAGATCTAAAATTAAGTAATTTTTGAAATTAAAGCAACACTAGAGCTCTAATAGATAATGTTGTACGTTGACATTATGAAAAAATTTTTATGAATTTGAACTGGGATTTAATTTGGACCATACTACAAGTAGTTTCATTATTAATTATAGCTAGAGAAATTGACAAAAGAATACGGAAAAGAAAAAATAATAAATGAATGGAAAAAAAATTTTACTTATTCCACTTGTTGAATTATAAATATTAGCATAAATACTCATGAAATTCACAAATGCCCTCGTGGTGAAATTGGTAGACACAAAGGACTTAAAATCCTTGCCCTTTTGGGAGTGCCAGTTCGAGTCTGGCCGAGGGCACCAAAAGAATTAACATGACAACTGTAGTATCTGATAAAAATTTTAAATCATTAAAAATAAAATCTTCTTTATTAAAAATACTTAGAAAAAATAAAATAAAAAATAAATTATTAACTATAGTTATAGGTGGAGACGGCTTTATGCTTCAAACATTAAAAAAAAATAAAAATACGAAAAAAAGCTTTTATGGCATTAACTCAGGCAATTACGGTTTTTTAATGAATAAATTTTCATCCAAAAATATTTTAAAAAATTTAATTAAGGCGAAAAGGATTTCCATATCACCTTTAGAGATGAGTGTTAAAAATAATAAAAATCAAATAAAAGATCATTTAGCAATAAATGAGGTTTCAATTTTAAGACAAAGTAGACAAACAGCATTATTATCAATAAATTGTGGATCAAAACAAATTATTAAAAAATTAGTTTCAGATGGAGTTCTAGTTTCAACACCTGCTGGAAGTACTGCTTACAATCTTTCAGTACATGGACCAATTTTGAGCTTGAATTCTAAAAAATTATCAATTGCACCAATTAGCTCATTTAGACCAAGGAGATGGAAAGGAAAAGTTGTAAACGATAAATTAAAAATAATAATTAAAAATTTAAATCCTTCTAAGAGACCAGTTAGTGCTGTCGCGGATAATTTAGAAGTTAGAAATGCAAAAAGTATTGTAATTAAGACAAACAACAAAATTAAGTTTAATCTTTTGTATGATCAGAATCGAAGTTTACAAAAAAAAATTAAAATAGAGCAATTGAGAAAAGAGACTTCATAAATGTCTAACAATGTTTTCATACATCATCATCTCGGTTTGGGTGATCATTTTCATTGTAACGGGGTAGTTAGATTTCTTATTAAAAATAAGTATTTACAAAAAAAAATAAAATTATTTGCTAAAAAAAAATACCATACAATGGTCAAATTTATGTATCGTGATATAGAAGATCTTGAAGTTATTTCAATTAGCAACGATGAAAAAAAAGAAATTGATGAAATTAATAATTATATTTCTAAAAATGATATAATTGAAAAAATTGGATTTGATTATTTTTTAAAAAATAAAAATAAAAATAAAACCATTGATATGATTTTTTATGAACAGTTTAATATTGATTATTCAAAACGTTTTGAGCTTACCTATTGGAAAAGAGACTATATTAAGGAGGAAAAATTATATAATAAGCTTGTGAAAAAAGAAAATTATGCATTTGTTCATGATGATCATGGTAGAGATTTTGTTATTAAAGATGAAAATATTTCTAGAGATGCTCAAATAATTAGAAATTCAAATGAGCATAGTATTTTTGATTATTCTAAAATTATTGAAAAAGCAAAAGAAATTCATGTTATGGAAAGTTCAATTAGATGTATGTTGGAATATTTAAATACAAAAAATTCTAAACATTTTCTATATAAATTTAAAAGTGACAAAAGAGGAAGCATTCCTTTTTACAATAATAAAAACGAAATAGTTGGTTCTTCAAAGGAATGGAAAATAATAGATATTAATAATATTAAAAAAAATAATATCATGACAAAAATTAAAAATTATTTTTACTCGAAATAAATTCTATGGTCGGGAATAAATGGATTATTTGGTTGATCCAATCCATCAACTGGAAATTTTTTTATAAATTCTTCTTTTTTTATAAATTTTTTTTTTACAAAGGTAATCTCTAGTGTAGACGGAATATTGAGATCTCTAATTATTGGGTCATGATTATTTCCATGTAAATGAACTATATGATAAAAATTTAATAGTTTTTTTAAAATTAATTTAAAAGCTACCAAATTCAAATCAACATGATGAAATTCTATAATAATACAACTAATGAGTTTTTCATATTTTAAAATATTATCAACTATTTCGTATTCACCACCCTCAATATCACATTTTAAAATTGCATTTTGTAAATTTGATAATTTAATTATTTTATCAATGTTTATTTCATTATTATTTAATTCTTTTTTAACAATTTTTTTTTTGAAAAAGCTCACTTTTTTAGATCTTATAAACTTATGATGACGTTTTAAATTATTGTAATGATAAATTACATCTTTAAATTTTTTTTTGAATAGTAAAAATCTTTTAAAATACTTAAGTAACTTTTTGATTAAAGTTAAGTAATCACAAGTATGATCAAAAATTAAAACTTTATTATTGCTTTTTTTTATATAATCATTTTCAAATGATGGATCGTATCCATACCCAAAACTTATCAAACCATCAGAATTATTTATAAAATATTCTGGTAAAATGTATCCACCATCGAATTTATTTCCCAATCTCATGAGTTTAGAAAATTTAATTGGTTTTAAAAAATTAAATTCTGAAGAAACTATATTCATTTATTAAATATAAAATCATATAAAATAAAATAAGCCTTTTTAAAAAACAAATTTATTTTATTATGGTGCCCCCGCACGGATTCGAACCGCGGACCTATTGATTACAAATCAATTGCTCTACCAGCTGAGCTACAAGGGCTTATGTTTATTTATTAATAATTACACAACTAATCAAGTTCTTTTTTTTTCATAATATGGTGAAATGCAATAGATGCACTGTTAGAAATATTTAAACTTTCTATATTTTTATTTATATTAATTTTTACTAAAAAATCGAT
>CACPKQ010000007.1 GCA_902634455.1 uncultured Pelagibacteraceae bacterium
ATTAAGATTTAATTTAAAAGTTAATCTAATAAAAATTATGGATATAAAGGCTATAAGAAGAAATAAATATTTGTTATTAAATAACAGGTAGGATATTTTGAAAAAAATACCACCTCCCGTATAGTCAAATGAGTAATTGAAAAAAAATGTTAAAAAAATAAATACAAATAAAGATTTTAAAACATAATCTTTTTTAAAATTTTTAAGAAAAAATTTAATAAAAACATTATTAATAATAAATGGAATAGAATAAAAAAATATTAATGATGAAATAATTAGTATTTTATTTGCATAATTAAATCTAACTATTTCAGAGTTATGTATAGCCCATGTATTATAAATAAAATTTACATCCAAAACAAATAGGTAGTAGAGCATTGGTAGAGCAAGAAAAAAATTAAGTGTAATTATTAAAAATAATTTTTTAGATACTTTATAAAAAGTTAAGTAATTGTAGAAAAAAAAGATAAAAAAAACTGAAAAATTTGGACTAAAATACGAAGAAATAATTAAAAAAATGTTGCTGCACAAACAATTATTAAATTTTTTATTTTTTTTAAATTTTAAAAAGAAAAAAACAGAAATTATAAAAAATAATAGGCCTAAAATTCTACTATCTGGCCATATAGCAAGCGATCTCATTACTGGTGAAATAAAAAATACAGTGGAAATTAAAAAAAGAATGTTATTATTTGTTTCTGGAAATTTTAATTTTATGCACTTATAAGAAAAAAAAATTAATAATGGCAATATATTTAAATGTATTAACCTTATGAAATCTATTTCTAGACCTAAATTATATAATAAAGTAATAATTATTAATATAAGTGGAGAATGTCTATCTTGAGTTTTATCGTAATTAAGTAAAGTGTTTAAAAAATCTGACTTAAAATTCTCTATTAATGTCATTCTCATTTTAAAATCATTGATTGCACCACCTGTGCTATCTTCACCTAAATAAAAACTTATTAATAAAGATAAATAAAGTATTAAAAAAAAGAATGTTTTGTTTGAGTTATTTGATATTAACATATATTTTTTAACAATTAGTTTTATTACGAAAATATAAATATGAAGTCAAAAAATTTTTTACTCAATCATTCACATGTTTACAAGTAATATTTTTTTGTATAAACCACATTCTTATGATCAAGAAATTTTTTAGTTTAAATATAGGAAATTGTTAGGTGATATAAGTTTTAGTGAAAAAAATTATTATTGTTACAGGCGGAGCTGGATTTGTTGGATCTAACCTAATTAATTTCCTTTTAAAAAAAACAAAATTAAGAATAGTTAGTATAGATAATTATTCTTCTGGAAATAGAAAAAATCATTGCAAAAATAAAAGAGTAAAATACATTAATGGACAAACAAAAAATATTTCAAAATTATTAAAAAAAGAGATCAATAAAATCCACTCTTTATTTCATTTCGGTGAGTTTTCTAGAATTTATCAGAGCTTCTTAAATATGAATAAATGTATAAATTCCAATTCTATTGGCACAAATGCAGTAATAAATTTTTGTCTAGAAAATAAAATTAAATTAATTTATTCAGCAACATCAGCAAGTCTTGGAAATAGTGGCAAGGATAAGAATTTGTCTCCATATTCATTTACAAAGGCAAAAAATTTAGAATTTTTAGAAAATTTAAAAAAATGGTTTAAATTTAAATATGAAATAATTTATTTTTATAATGTTTATGGTCCTGGTCAAATTTCTACTGGAAATATGGCTACTGTGATTGGTATATTCGAAGATCACTACAAGAAAAATAAACCTTTGCCAGTTGTTAGTCCAGGAGCTCAATCAAGAAGATTTACGCATATTTCAGATACTATTAGAGTTTGTTATTTGGCATGGAAAAAAAATAAGTGTAGGCACTATAGTGTAACTAACCGAAAAGCTTATTCAATTATCGAAGCAGCAAAGTTGTTTAATTCAAAGATAAAATTTATCCCTGCGAGGCAAGGTGAAAGATATGCTTCTGCACTAACTACTATGAATTTGTCTAATAAGGTTTTTAGAGTTTATGGTAGAATTAATCTTAAAGATTATGTAAATAATTTCATTAATGCGAGAAAAAAAACACATAATTGAGTATTTACAATATTTTTTTTTTATATATAAATTTGCTGCCTGGTGATTATTGCGAAGGGGTAATACCCGATACCATTCCGAACTCGGAAGTCAAGCCCTTCTGCGCCGATGGTACTATGTCTTAAGATACGGGAGAGTAGGTCGTTGCCAGGCTTTACAATTTATGAAAATAGCAAGTTCATTAAAATCATTGAAAAAAAGAGATCTTAACTCTAAGCTTGTAAGAAGAAGGGGTAGAGTTTATATAATTAATAAAAAAAATCCTAAATTTAAAGCAAGACAGAAATAATCTTTGGTTTTTATGATAATTGGCTCAGTATCAGAGAACAAAGATTTAGAGAAAAGAATTTCAATAACCCCAGAAATAGCAAAAAAATATATAAATTTAGGATTTGAACTTCAATTAAGCGAAAGTTATGGACAACACCTAGGGTTTGAACAAAAAGAATACAAAGAAGCTGGAACCAAATTTCTTAGCGAGGAGACAAAAATAATAAAAAATGCCGATATTATTATTCAAATGGGTTTGTTAGATGGGGATAAAACTTCTCTTTTAAAAGCTAACCAAACTTTTATTGCTATTTTAAATCCATATGAAAATAAAAATAAGCTTGATCTATTAGTAAAAAAAAAAATTAACCTATTTTCTTTAGAATTATTACCCAGAATTACTAGGGCACAATCTATGGATGTGCTTTCTTCGCAGGCAAACTTAGCTGGGTATAAGGCTGTAGTAGAGTCATTTTCAACTTTTGAAAAAGCTATACCAATGATGATGACAGCTGCAGGGACTATTTCTGCTGCAAAAGTTTTAGTTGTGGGTGCCGGTGTTGCAGGCTTACAAGCTATAGCTACTGCGAAAAGAATGGGAGCAATTGTTTTTGCAACAGACGTAAGGATAGCTTCAAAGGAACAAGTGGAAAGTCTAGGTGGAAAATTTTTGACCGTAGAAGGCGCTGAAAATTTAGAAACAAAAGGTGGATATGCAAAAGAAGCATCTGAGGAATTTAAAAAAAAACAAGAAGAATTATTAAGCGAGACACTTAAAAAAATTGATATTGTAATTTGTACAGCTTTGATACCAGGAAAAAAAGCTCCATTAATTATTAAAGAAAATATGTTAAAAAATATGAAACCAGGATCAGTAATTTATGATTTGGCAGCTGTTCAAGGAGGAAATGTAGCATTTACCGAGGTAGATAAAATTATTGATAAAAATGGAGTGAAAATAATGGGTGCAAGAAACATTTTAAATAAATTACCCATCTCATCTTCTAATCTTTATGCAAAAAATGTATTTAATTTTGTTTCAAATTTATATGATAAAGAGAATAAAAAAATTAATATTAATTTAGATGATGAAATTATTGCCAAAACAATAATAAAGTAAATTTATGGAAATAGACCCATTTATATTTAGATTTAGTATTTTTATACTTTCTATTTTTATAGGATATTATGTAGTATGGAGTGTTACCCCATCTTTACACACACCCTTAATGTCTGTAACAAATGCGATTTCCTCCGTAATAATAGTTGGTGCAATTATAGCTGCACTAGCAGGAAAAAATGAAAATATATTTGATTCAGCAAACATTTTTGGATTTTTGGCTATAATTTTAGCAGCTATTAATATTTTTGGAGGTTTTTTAGTTACCCAAAGAATGTTGGCTATGTATAAAAAAAAAAATAAAGATAAAAAATGATTTCAGCAAATTTATTAGCAGTATTTTATCTTATTTCAGGTGTACTATTTATTTTAGCACTTAGAGGTCTTTCATCACCAGAAACATCAAGACAAGGAAATTTGTTTGGAATAATTGGAATGGCAATAGCAATTAGTGTTACAATTGCTTCGGTTGGCAACTTTTCAACAGGTTTTTTATATTTATTGATTTTACTACTTATTGGAGGATCAATAGGAGCGTTTATTGCTTTTAAAATACCAATGACTGCAATGCCAGAACTTGTAGCTGGCTTTCACAGTTTAGTTGGACTTGCTGCTGTTTTTGTAGCTATATCAGCCTTTCTAAATCCTGAAATATTTAATTTAGGATCTCCGGGTAGTATTAAAATAGCTAGTTTAATTGAAATGTCTTTAGGTGCTTCAATAGGAGCAATAACATTTACAGGATCAATTGTAGCTTTTTTAAAATTAAGAGGGATAATGCCAGGTTCCCCAATTACTTTTTTTGGTCAACATTACTTAAATTTGATACTAGGTCTAATTTTAGTTGGTTTAATCTTTTACTTATGCAAAACGCAGATTAATATTTGGTTTTGGATAATAATTATAATTTCATTTTTATTAGGTGTTTTATTAATCATTCCAATAGGTGGTGCGGACATGCCAGTTGTAATTTCGATGCTTAATTCTTATTCAGGCTGGGCAGCAGCTGGAATTGGTTTTACTTTAGAAAATACAGCATTAATAATTACTGGTGCATTAGTTGGTTCGTCTGGCGCAATATTATCTTATATTATGTGTAAAGGAATGAACCGTTCATTTTTTAATGTTATACTTGGTGGTTGGGGAGCAACAGATCAATCATTTTCAAATAAATCTCAAGAACAAAAACCTGTAAAAAGTGGAAATGCTGATGACGCAGCATTTTTAATGAAAAATGCATCTTCAGTAATAATAGTTCCAGGTTATGGAATGGCAGTTGCGCAAGCTCAACATGCATTAAGAGAGATGGTAGATGCTTTAAAAAAAAATGGAGTAAAAGTAACTTATGCTATTCATCCTGTGGCAGGCAGAATGCCAGGTCATATGAATGTGTTATTAGCAGAAGCTAATGTTCCTTATGATGAAGTTTTTGAATTAGAGGAAATTAATAATGACTTTGCTAATTGCGATGTTGCCTATGTCATAGGAGCAAACGATGTAACTAACCCCGTTGCAAAAAGTGACCCTCAAAGCCCAATTTATGGCATGCCAATTTTAGATGTAGAAAAATCTAAATCTGTACTTTTTGTAAAAAGAAGTTTATCACCAGGATATGCCGGCATTGATAATGATTTGTTTTATAGAGATAATACTTTGATGCTTTTTTCAGATGCAAAAAAAATGACTGAAGATATTATAAAAAGCTTGTAATTTATGACCAAAATATTTTGCGATATTGCAGATATAAATTTAATAAAAAAATTTAATAAAAAAAATATAGTTAAAGGGTTCACGACCAATCCAAGTTTAATGAGAAAAGCTGGAGCTAAAGATTATTCAAAATATTGCAAAAATATCTTAAAGATAACAAAAAAACCGATATCATTTGAAGTATTTGCAGATGATAATAAAAATATCATCAAACAAGCCTTAAAAATTAAAGAATGGGGAAAACAGATATATGTGAAAGTACCTGTAACAAATTCAAAAGGGATTTTTTTAGGTAAAGCTATAAGCTATCTCAGCAAAAAAAATATTAAACTAAATATTACTGCCGTTTATACATCTAAACAAACAGCTAAAATTTTAAAAAAAATAAATAAAAAAACAAAAGTCATAATATCTATTTTTGCAGGTAGAATGGCTGACAAAGGAAAGGATCCAGTTTCTGAATTTAAAAAAAGTATTATGCTTGCAAAAAAGTATAAAAATGTTGAAATTCTTTGGGCAAGTGTAAGAGAACCTTATAATTATCTTCAAGCAAAACAATTAGGGTGTCATATAATAACTATTCCACCAAAAATAATTGAAAAAATAGAAAATTTTGGAAAGTCATTTAAAGAATTAACAATAGATACTGTTAAAGCTTTTCTTATTGATAGTAGAAAATCTAAATTTAAAATTTAAATATTTTGGTTGCGGGGGACGGATTTGAACCGCCGACCTCAAGGTTATGAGCCTTGCGAGCTACCAGACTGCTCCACCCCGCGGTAATTTAAATTCTATTTTTAAGTTTGTTTAACTTTTTAACTCTTTTTATATTTTCTTGAAGGATTCTTTTTTTTTTTTCTGATGGTTTTTCATAATTATTTTTTAATTTTATTACTTTGAAGAAACCATCTCTCTGAAGCTTTTTTTTCAAAATCCTCAGAGCTTGCTCTACGTTATTATCTTTAACTTCTATTTTAATAAAAACCTCCAAAAAGGTGACTAATTAACACTTTAAAAGATTTTTGTCTATTACTATTACTATTCATAATATTTTTATAAGTTTGATTTTAATTTTTCTTTCTCTTTATTTTCTCTTTTTACCCTTCTGTTAGCTTTTTCAATTGCTTCAGCTAATTCTTTTTGAGTAAAAAGACCCATTGCAACAGGATCTTTAGGATTTAAATTATTAAAATTCCAATAACTTTTATTCCTTATCGCTGATACTGAATTTTTTGTAACTCCTACCAATCTTGCTATTTGTGAGTCTTTTAAAATTGAATGTTGTTTTATTAGCCATAATGCAGAGTCAGGTTTGTCTTGTCTTTTTGATAATGGAACATATTTTTTTATTTTTTTATTATTGTCAGATATCTCAACATCATAATTATTAATTTTTAATAATCTGTTTTTATCTTTTGAAGATAATTCGATTTCTTCTCTAGTTAATTGGCCAGAATTAATTGGATTATATCCCACTATGCCTTTAGCAACCTCTCCATCAGCTATTCCTTGAACTTCAACTTCATGTAAATTGCAAAAATCAGCTATTTGTTTGAATGTTAAAGTGGTATTTTCAACTAACCAAACAGCAGTGGCCATTGGCATTAAAGGTGCGTTAGGCATTACTTTTTTTATCAGATCTAAAATTTTGAAATTTTTTGTTAAACTTGCTAACTCTTCCTTTATCAAGAAGTTTTTGTCGACCACCCGTCCAAGCAGAATGTGATTTTGGATCTATTTCAAGTTTAAGGACTTCACCTTCCGATCCCCAAGTTGATTTAGTTTCAAATTGGCTACCATCAGTCATTTCAACTATAATTTTGTGATAGTTTGGGTGAATTTTTTTTTTCATAGCAGGACTTATAGCAAATGAATTTTTAAAAACAATTAAAAGTTATCAAGTTTTTCAAGCATTTTTTCGTTAATTGTATTATTCGATGCTTTAATTTCAATATCATTTATTTTAGAAAAGTTAATTTCATTAATTTTACCACCCGACTCTTTAATAAGTATAATTCCTGCAGCAATATCCCATAAGTGTAAATTTTTTTGAAAGTAACCATCGTATCTACCTGCTGCAACATAAGCCATATCAAGAGCTGCACTTCCCGATTTTCTAACATTTAATGTTGTCTTAATTTCTTCTTTTCCTCCAGTTGCAAAAAGACAATATTCAATTTTTTTTTTTTTAGAAACTCTTATCCTTCGATTATTAAAATACGCACCATTTTTTTTTTCACCATAAAACATTTCATTTTTTATTGGATCAAATATAACTCCAGAAACAATTTCATCATTTAATTTTAGAGCAATTGATATAGCAAAATGTGGAATTCCATGTAAAAAGTTTGTTGTTCCATCTATAGGGTCAATAATCCACATATTATTTTTGTCAGATTTTGTAATTTTTCCAGATTCTTCACTAAGGATCGAATATCCTTTTTTGGATTTTGACAATTCATTAATAATAATTTTTTCGGCTTTTTTGTCAGCATCAGAAACAAAGTCTGAAGGACCTTTAATTGAAACTTGTAATTTTTCAACTTCTCCAAAGTCTCTAATCAATAATTTTGAAGCTTTTTCTGCGGCCTTAATCATTAAGCTTAAATCAGCTGATATCGAATTCATTTATTTATATTTTTTTTACGTATTCTATTGTTCTTGTATCAACAACAACAATATCATCATCTTCAATAAATGGAGGAACTTGTATTTTAATTCCATTTTCTAAAGTAGCAGGTTTATAAGATGATGATGCGGTTTGTCCTTTTAATGCAACATCGGTTGTCTTTATTTTGCAATTTATTTGACTTGGTAATTCAACTGATATTGGCTTGTCATCATAAAAGCTAATAGTTACCTCTAAATTTTCAGTTAAAAAACTTCCCTTTTCATTTAAAATTTTTTTATTAATGTTTATTTGATCAAAAGTTTTACTATGCATGAAGTAATAATTATTTTCATCTTCATATAGATAAGAATATTTTATTTCTTCGACAGATGCTTTTTCTAATGTATCAGTTGATCTAAATCTTTCATTTAATTTAGTATTTTTATTTATACTTTTCATTTCAACCTGGTTAAATGCACCCCCTTTTCCAGGTTTTACATGTTGTGTTTTTACAACTTCCCATAAGTCGTTTTTGTGCTCAATTAACATTCCGGGTTTAATTTCGTTTCCAGATATTTTCATTTTAATTTCTTTATAGCATCTACTGGAGTAAGTTTTTTATTATTCCAGATGTAGCTTGAAATAGCTAAAAAGTTTGCTTTATTCAACAAAAGTTTTTTATAATTAGTATTTTTAATTCCTCCTATAGCAACTATGGGAATTTTCGTTATTTTTTTTGCGTAGATTAGAGTTTTAATATTTGCCCTATATTTGGTTTTTTTGGTTTTTGTAAAAAAAAAGGATCCTATAGCTATATAGTCTGCTTTATTTTTTATGGCTTTTTTTATTAATTTTGGTGAATTATGACATGTAATGCCAATAATTTTGTTTTTTAATATTTTCCTTGCTTCATTTATATTCAAATCTTGTTGTCCTAAATGACAACCGTCAGCATCTAGTTTTTTTGCGAGAATTGGATCATCATTTATTATAAATTTAACATTAAATTTTTTTGTTATTTTTTTTATTTTTTTCCCTAGATATAGTTTGTATCTAAATGTTGCTTTTTTTAAACGCAATTGAAAAAAAGCAACTTTTTTTGTTTTTAAAATTAATTTTAAATTAACAAAGAATTTTTTATCAATATTCTTATTAGGAGATATTAAATATATATACTTTGAGCTAGGCAGCTGTTTTAGTTTCGTTTGCTTCTGTCCATTCAGCTTTTACTGAAAGACTATTCATTTTTGATCTATGATTAAATATTTTTTTTGTAGTTTCCAAATCTTCTTGATGTTTTGACCAATATTTTAAAGCACTTTGCTGTAGAGCTCTTCCATAGGAAAAAGTCATTACAAATTTAGTATCATTTATTTTGTTTATTGTATTAAGATTTTTGGTTGCTTCTAATTCTGATTGTCCTCCAGATAAAAAAGCTATACCAGCCACTTCTTTTGGAACATTTTTTTTTAAACAGTTAACTGTCATTTCAGCTATTTCTTCAGTACTTGCTTTTTTATCGTGATCTTTTCCTGGTAAAATCATATTAGGTTTTAAAATTGTTCCACTCAAATCTACATTAAATAAATTTAACTGTTCATAGCAACTTATTAAAATTTCACTTGTAACTTTATAACACTTATTTATATCATGGTTTCCATCCATTAATAACTCTGGCTCAACTATTGGAACCATTTTTGCTTCTTGGACCATTGATGCATATCTTGCAAGCGCATGGGCATTCGATATGATAGATAATTTAGTTGGAGTTGATTTTGATATAGAATAAACAGCTCTCCATTTTGTAAATCTTGCACCGAGTTCATAATATTTTTGTAATCTTTCTCTTAAACCATCGAGTCCTTCAGTTATTTTTTCTGTAGAAGAGCCAGATAATGTTTTTGCACCAGTGTCAACTTTAATGCCAGTTACTGATCCAGCTTTATTAATTAGATCAGGTATTGTTATTCCTGAAGAAGTTTTTTGTTTTATTGTTTCATCATATAAAATTACCCCGCCAATAAATTTTTTCATTCCATCAGAAGAGAAAAGAGTTTCTCGAAATTTTAATCTGTTTTCAGGATTAGATTCTACACCTACAGAATTTAATCTTTTAGTCATTGTCCCGGTACTTTCATCAGCAGCAAGAATCCCCTTACCATTAGAAACAATTTTCATTGCAATTTCATTTAGTTTTGACATTTTATTTTGAGCTAATCGCGTTTATACCAGGTAAATTTTTCCCTTCAAGAAATTCTAGAAAGGCACCACCTGCAGTTGAGACAAAAGTAAAAGAGTCAAATAAATTAAATTTATTAATTGCTGCAACTGTATCACCACCTCCTACGACTGAAAAAATATTATCTTGTTTTGTTTTTGTTGAAATAATTTTTGCTATTTGTTTTGTTCCATTTTCAAAAAGTGGATTTTCAAAATAGCCCGCAGGGCCATTCCATAAAATAGTATTTGAATTTGATATTATTGATTCAATTTTAGAAATTGTATTTTTTCCAATATCCAAAATAATATCATCATTTTCTATTTCACTTATTAATTTATTTTTTCCAGAAGAATCAATATTTTTTGAAACGATTACGTCTAGGGGGCATATTATCTTACAATTATATTTGTTCACATTTTTGAAGATTTCATTAACAATTTTTTTGCAACCATCTTCGTTTATAGATTTTCCTATATTAAGTCCTTTCTCCTTTAAAATTGTATTAGCCATGCCTCCTACAATTATAATATTATCAAATTTTTTTATTAAATTTGAAATTATATTTATTTTAGTTGAAATTTTAGATCCACCCAAGATACAAGATACAGGTTTTTTAATTTCCGAAGTTATTTTTTTTAATGCATTTACTTCTTCTATTATCTGAATTCCAAAATAAGATGGGATATATTTAGTTATTGCTTCTATAGAAGCGTGCGATCTATGCGAACAAGAAAAAGCATCATTTACATATATTTCTCCAAGTTTGGATAGTTTTTTTGCAAATATTTGTTCATTAGCTTCCTCACCTTTATTAAAGCGAATATTTTCCAACATTATAACAGAGGTATTTTTTATAGAATCTATTTTATAAGTAAGTTTTTCATTAATTTCATCCTTAATAAGCATAACCTCTGTTCCCAAAATTTCTGATAATTTTTTAGAAACGGGTTCAAGAGTTAAATTAGGATTTACTTTTCCTTTTGGTCTTCCTATATGTGATAAAATTATTATCTTTGATTTTTTTTTTAGTAAAAAATTTATAGTTGGAATAACCTTTTCTATTCTATTTGTTTCAGTAATACTTTTATCTTTTAAAGGAACATTTAAGTCTAAGCGTAATAAGATTTTTTTTCCCGATAGTTTGAGGTTTTCAGTTAATAAACCTTTCATTAATTTTTGCTAATATATTTTACAAGATCTATCATTCTGCAAGAAAATCCCCATTCATTATCATACCAGGCAGATATTTTCCCCATGTTTTTTCCCACCACGTTAGTTAAAGAAGTATCAATAATTGCAGAATTTGAATTGTGATTAAAGTCAATTGAAACAAGTTTTTCATCAGTTACTTGAAGAATTCCCTTTAATTGTTTTTTGGATGAACTTCTTAACGACATGTTAATTTTTTTTATTGTTAAATCTTTTTTCGTACAAAAAACTAATTCAATTATAGAAACATTTGGTGTTGGTACCCTTAATGCAACACCCTCAAGTTTTCCTTTTAATTCAGGTATTATTTCTCCTATAGCTTTTGAAGCTCCAGTTGAAGTTGGCACAATTGACAGCGCAGCAGATCTTGCTCTTCTAAGATCTTTATGTGAATTATCCAAAAGTCTTTGATCTGCTGTGAAAGCATGCACAGTAGTCATAAAACCCTTTTCAATTTTAAAATTTTTATTTAATACATGCACCACTGGGGCAAGACAGTTGGTAGTACATGATGCTGCAGAAATAATTTTATCTTTTTTATTTAAAGTTTTTTCATTTACTCCGTAGACTATGGTTTTATCGGCATTTTTACATGGAGCTGAAACAATAACTTTTTTAGCACCATTATTTATATGTGTAAAAACTTTTTCTTTAGAGTTAAATTTTCCAGAACATTCTAACACATAATCAACTTTATGTTTTTTCCAATTAATATCATTCAAATTTATATGTTGGGAAAAGGAAATTTTTTTTCCATTAATAATTAAATTTTTTTTATCATATTTGATTTTATAATTAAATCTTCCATGAATTGAGTCATTTTTTAATAATGAACAAGCAATATCAGCATTTGATCTACTATTAATATGTTGAATTTTTATATCATTTTTCTTATTTTCGATTAAAGATCGAATAACCATTCTTCCAATTCTTCCAAATCCATTTATTCCAATTTTTATAGTCATATTAATTAATTTAAAATTTTTTTTACTTTTTTAACTATATTTTCAGTTGTCAAATTAAAGTGTTTATATATTTTTTTGTAAGGAGCACTTTTTCCAAAATCATCTATTCCAAAAGCAAATCCAGCATCTCCTATGTATTTTTTCCAATAGTCTGTAGTTGAAGCTTCAATTGAAATTTTAATTTTTGTTTCATTTAAAATTTTAGATTTATATTCCTTTTTTTGTTTATCAAACAATTCATGACAAGGCATTGATATAACTTTTGAATAGATGTTTTCTGTGGCCAATTTTTGACTAACTTCGATTCCCAAACTTACTTCAGAGCCTGTGGCAAAAATAGTTAAGCTAATATCGTTATTTGTTCTTAATATTTCGTATGCTCCATTTGAACATTTGTTTTCTTTAGAAAATTTTTTTCTCACAGGTCCAACTTTCTGTCGAGAAACAGCAATAACACTTGGAGAATTTTCTATTTCTAAAGCCTTTTCCCAGCATTCAAAGGTTTCAGTACTATCAGCTGGTCTAAAAACATTTAAGTTTGGAATGGATCTTAATCCAGCCAATTGTTCAATTGGTTGATGAGTAGGACCATCTTCACCAAGGCCAATTGAATCATGACTCATTAAATAAATTACTTTTTTTTTCATTATGGCTGCTAAACGAATAGAGGGCTTACAATAGTCGCTAAAAATTAAAAATGTTCCACCGTATGGAATCAGGTTACTATGTAAAGATATACCATTCATTATTCCACACATTGCGTGTTCTCTAACTCCATAATGAATATAATTTCCATTAAAGTTTCCAGGTTTAATTATTTTATGATTTATTGTTTTCGTATTGTTTGATCCGGACAAATCCGCAGAACCACCTATTAAATTTGACATTTTTTTAGAAAGAATAGTTAGTATTTTTTCAGAAGATTTTCTAGTTGCAATCATGTCTAAATTTTTAATTATCTTTTTTTTTTCATTAATAAAAATATTTTTTAAATTAATCTTATTTTTTTTTATTTTTTCTTTTTTAATGTTTTTTTTATTTTTTCCTATCATTCTCCAGCTATTTAAGATTTTTTTAGGTATTTGAAAGGGTGGGTATTTCCATTTTAATTTTTTTCTAACCAATCCAACCTCATCTTTACCTAAAGGACTTCCGTGAGAAGAAGCTTTCCCAGATTTATTTGGTGACCCGAAACCAATTGTTGTTTTACATGATATTACTGTTGGTTTTTTTGATTTTTGAACTTTTTTTAAAGCTTTAATTATTTGTTTTTCTTTATGTCCGTCAATAAATATATAATCCCAACCATATCCTTCAAATCTTTTTTTAAAGTTATCTGAGACAGCTAGACTAGTAGGTCCATCTATTGAAATTGAATTATTATCAAATAATAAAATTAAATTTTTTAATTTTAAATGTCCTGCTAAACTTAAAGCTTCATGACTTATTCCCTCCATTAAACATCCATCACCAGCTAAAACGTAAGTTTTGTGATTAATTATTTTTTTACTAAATTTTTCTCTTAAAATTTCTTCAGCAATAGCAAGTCCTACAGCATTAGCTATACCTTGCCCAAGAGGTCCTGTAGTTGTTTCTATTCCTGATCCAGGTTTATATTCAGGGTGGCCAGCACAAATTGAATTAAGTTGTCTAAAATTTTTTATGTCATTTAATGAAATACTTTTATAACCTGTGAGGTACAAAATAGAATATAGGAGCATAGATCCGTGACCAGCAGAAAGTACAAATCTATCTCTATTAAGCCAATTAGGATTTTTAGGATCAAATTTCAAAAAATGTTTAAACAAAACTGTTGCTACATCAGCCATACCCATTGGCATCCCAGGGTGTCCTGAATTAGCTTTTTCCACAGCATCAATTGATAAAAATCTTATTGCGTTTGATAAATCTTTATTTTGTTTATTCAAAAAATTATCCTATCTGGACTTAGATGACTCAATTTAATATTATAATTATATATATATGAAAACTCTTTATGAAAAAGAAAAAAAGCTCAGTGAGGCTATAAAAAAATTACATCTTTTAAATCCAAAAAATTCAAATTTGGAGGAAACTATTAAAAAAATAGATAGCCAAAAGAATCAATTAGAAATTGAAAAAAAGGATCTAGAATCAAAGTATGGAGAGCTAAAAGAAGAATATAGAAAAATTAAATTAAAATTAGATGAATTAAATCAACAAAAAGATAAAGAGCATAAAGAAGAAATAGAATTTTCAGAAAAAATAGATGAATTAAATCAGGAAACAGATACTTTATTAGAAGAAATTGACAAATGGCAAATGTAAATATTAAATTTAATGGAAAAGAATTTTTACTATCCTGCGAAGATGGTCAAGAAGATCATCTTGAAGAATTATCTGTTCACTTAAATAACAAATTTAATAATTTAAAAGAAGCTTTAGGAAATATTGGAGAAAGCAAGCTATTATTAATAACTTCCATTACTGTTATGGATGAATACTTTGAAACAAAAAAGAAAATAGATGAAAAAATTAAAGAATTAGAAAATATAACTGAAAAATTTAAAGAACTAAAAACATTAGTTAATGAATACAAAGATAGAAAGGAAAGTGAAATTAATAGATTAAGTGAAGAGCAGATGAATCTAAAAGATGAAATCGATAAAAACAAAGAGGATTACCAAAAAATAATTGATAATGCAGCTGATCAAATTGAAAATTTTATCAAAAAAGTAAACTCTGAAAATCAGATACAATAATACGTGTCAAAATCTAAAATAAGAAAAAGAATTCTTAAACTAAGAATTTTGAATAACATTAAAAATGTTCAATTAAATGTAAAAAACATATTTAATTTACTAAAAAAATATAAATTAAAAAATAAAATTATTGGCGGATATTATCCAGTTAATTTTGAAATTGATGATTTACATATTCTTAGAGAGTTAGAAAGGAGTAAAATTAAAATTTCTTTACCAGTGATTAATGAAAAAAATGGAATGAATTTTTATTTATGGTCATTTCATGAGATATTAAGCTTAAATAGATTTGGTATTCCAGAACCAACAAAAGGAAAAATTGTTTATCCAGATATTATTTTGGTTCCTTTAGTTGCTTTTGATAAAAAACTTTATAGATTAGGATATGGAGGGGGTTTTTATGATAGATATATTGAAAAACTTTCGAAAAAAAAAAAATTTTTAACTATTGGACTTGCCCTTTCTTCTCAAAAAGTAAGCAAGTTACCAAATAATAAGCATGATAAAAAGTTAGACATAATAGTAACTGAAAAATATATTTTAAAATGAGAATTTTTTTCTTAGGCGACATTGTTGGAAGGTCCGGATGTAATGCGGTTAAAAAATATTTACCAGGCATAATTAAAGAAAAAAAAATTGATTTTGTAATAGTAAATGGTGAAAATGCAGCTGATTCTGGTGTTGGAATAACGGAAAATATTGCAAATGACTTTTTTAAAATTGGTGTAGATGTAATTACAACGGGCAACCATGTCTGGGATCAAAAAGAAACAATAGAGCATATTGAGAGAGAAACAAGACTTTTAAGGCCAGAGAACTTGATAAAAAATTCGCCAGGAAAAGGTTTTGGAATTTTTCATTCAAAAAATGGATTTAGAATTGCTGTACTAAACTTAATGGGAAATATTTTTATGAAAAAGTGCGATAATGTATTTGAAGCGGCAAAAAATTTTTTAGAGAGAAATTTTATAAAAAAAGATTATGATTTTTTAGTAGTAGATTTTCATGGAGAAATAACAAGTGAAAAAATGGCAATGGGACATTTTTTTGATGGAAAAGCTACTTTGGTAGTTGGAACTCATACTCATGTTCCAACTAATGATGCAAGAATTTTAAATAAAGGAACAGCTTATCTAACTGACGCAGGAATGTGCGGAGATTATGATTCAGTGATTGGAATGAATAAAGAAAATTCGTTAAATCGTTTTTTAAAAAAAGAATCACAAAAACATTTTGCATCAGAAGGCGAAGCAAGCCTTTGTGGAGCAATAGTTGACTGTATTACAGAAAACGGCCTAGCAAAAAAAATTGAATATTTTATTCGTGGAGGTACTTTAAAAAATTTGTAGTTGATTATGGCAGGACATTCTCATTGGGCAGGTATAAAGCATAAAAAAGGAAGAGCTGACAAACAGCGGTCAAAAATTTTTTCTAAGCTTTCACGAGAGATTACAGTTGCGGCTAAGCTTGGTGATAAAAATCCAGATATGAATTCTAGACTTAGATCTGCAATACAATCAGCGCGTTCAGCAAATATGCCTAAAGAAAATATAGAACGTGCAATAGACAAATCTAGAATAAATACAGACACTTCTTTTGAAAAAATAAGATACGAAGGCTTTGGTCCAAAAAAAATTGCGGTAATTGTAGAAACTTTAACTGATAACAAAAATAGAACAGCTTCTAAAATAAGAACTATATTTCAAAAAAATGGAGGAAATTTAGGTACACTGGGATCAGCATCACATAATTTTGAGCATTTGGGAGTAATTAAAATAGATAAAAATGAAATTAATGAAGAAAAAATATTTGATCTAGCATTGAATGCAGGTGCAAAAGAATGTTTCTTAAAAAAAGATTTTCACGAAATTCACTGTGATAAGAATGAAATATATAATATAAAAAAAAAACTAGAAAAAGATATTAATAACTTTATTTCAACTGATATGGAGTGGATTTCTATTAATAATTTAAATATTTCAAAAGAGTTTAAGGAAGATACAATTAAATTTTTAGAAGAATTGGAAGATGAAGAAGATATTCAAAATGTTTATACCAATGTTATATTTTAGGATAAAAAAATGTTAATAATCGGAATAGACCCAGGAATTACTGGAGCTATCTGCTTTTTTGAAGACGGTCAAGTTAAAGATATTATTGAAATGCCAAATATGGCAGAGGGTAAAAAAAATAAACGTCAAATTAACGGACCTCAAATATATAATGAAATTTTATCTAGAATAAAAAATGTTCCTATAAAAGATATATTAGTTGTCATTGAACAAGTTTCTGCAATGCCAGGACAAGGAGTGACAAGCATGTTTAATTTTGGTCAGTCTTTCGGAGTTATAAAAGGTGTATGTTCTGCTATGCAATTATCTATGCATTTTGTTCGACCAGTGAAATGGAAAAAATATTATAATTTAATCAAAACTGAAAAAGATGCCAGCAGAACTAAAGTAATTGAAATTTTTCCCTATATTTCAGCAAAATTATCTAAGAAAAAAGACGCAAATAAAGCTGATGCGATTTTATTAGCTAGTTTTTTTTATAATACTTACCAAAAAGAAGCATAAAGTTTGACCCTCAAGTCAAATTGATGACACATTTTAGTGTGAAACCATCATTAATGGAAGCTGAAATTACATCTCAAGCAGTAGGACTTGCTAGTAGCGCAGATTTTTCAATTGGTACACTTTTTTTAAGAGCAGATCTAATAGTAAAATCAGTAATAATTATTTTGATTGCTGCCTCAGTTTATTCTTGGGCAATTATTATTGATAAATTTAGACTTTTTAAAAAAATAAATAAAAGCTCTGATGCGTTTGAAGAAAAATTTTGGAAATCTAAATCTGCAGAATCTTTTTATAATAGTTTGTCATCAAATACAGATGACCCAATGACTAATGTTTTTAAAAATTCAATGCAAGTTGTTATGAAATCAAGATCTAAATCTAATTTATCAGAAAGATTAAATAGTGTTTTAGAGGGAAACATTGAAAAGCAAATGAATATTATTGATAAAAATTTTACTTTTCTTGCAACAGTAGGTTCGACAGCGCCTTTCATTGGATTATTTGGCACAGTTTGGGGAATTATGAATTCATTTCAGTCTATTGCAATTTCAAGAAATACAAGTTTAGCTATTGTTGCACCAGGAATTGCGGAAGCACTATTTGCTACCGCACTAGGATTGTTAGCTGCCATACCAGCTGTTGTTGCATTTAATAAGTATAGCAGTGACTCTAGAAAGTATTTTCAAAAATTAGAAAATTTTTCAAAAAGATTCATAACAATAGTTTAAACATGTCTTTTAAATTTAACCGTTCATTAAGAGAGCCAATGAGCGAAATAAATGTAACTCCATTTGTTGATGTAATGTTAGTTTTATTAATTATCTTTATGGTTACTGCACCGTTATTAACAGTAGGTGTACAAGTTGATTTGCCAGAAAGTTCCGCAGACTCACTGCCTGAAGAACAAGAACCTTTAACTTTGACTATTAATTCTAAAGGCGAGATATTTATACAAGAGTCAAAAGTTGAGTATGATAGTATTATTGCAAAAATACTAGCTGTTTCAAAAAATAGGACTGATACTAGAATTTTTGTTAGAGGAGATAAAACAATAAACTATGGAAGAGTTCTTGAGATAATGGGCATGTTATCAGGCTCAGGTTTTACAAAAGTTGCACTTATTTCTGAACCATACAAAGAGAGATAAAAACAGTGCATAAGAGTATAGCAGCTTCTTCAGCTCTTCATATTATATTAATTGTTTTAGCTACACTAAGTCTACCATTTATGTCTCGAAAACCAATAGATTTGCCTCCAATTATATCAGTTGAACTAATTCAAATAACCGACAAAACAAATATTCCATATGCGCCAAAGGCAAAAAAAATAATTGAAGAAGTAAAAAAAAAAGAAAAATTAGTTTCGGAACAAGCCCCACCAAAGAAAGTTAAAAAAGAAAAACCAGATGCTATTCCACTTCCTGATGAAAAACCTGATAAAATTAAAGAAATAGAAGAAAAAAAACAAAATCCTGAAAAAATAGACGATAAAATTAAACAAGTTTCCGAGTTTGAAAAGAAAGAAATGTTTGATCCAAATGAAATAGCAGCTTTAATTGACAAATCTAAAGAAGAATTAGCTGAAACAACAGTAAAAAGCAATAAAGTGACACAATCAAGAGATAAAAATATGAATATGAGCGGACTTACTTTATCTGAAGAGGATGCTTTAAAAGCACAGATTTTTGGTTGCTGGAGTATTCCGTTAGGTTTACCATATAATGAAAATTTATTAGTGAGAATCAAATTAAAACTAAAACCCGATGGTTCAGTAGTTAAAACGGAAATACTTGATCATGCAAGAATGAATACTCCTGGACAAGGTTTCTACAAAGTTTTAGCAGAAAGTGCATTAAGAGCTATTAAATTATGTCAACCATTACGAGTTCCTTCAACAGGATATGAAAGATGGAAGGATTTACAGTTGAATTTTGATGCTAGAGAAATGTTAGAAGGATAATGAAAAAAATAAATTTTTTAATATTTTTATTACTAGTTTTTCTACCAAACAAATCTTATTCATTAATTGAAGTAGATATAACTAGAGGAAATTTAAATCCTTTGCCAATAGCGGTTTCACCATTATCATCTGATGAAAAAACAAAAATTGCCCTTGAAAAAGAACTAACAATAAAAGATGTTGGATCAGAAATTGCAAAAGTTGTTGAAAATAATCTTAGAAAATCTGGTTTATTTAATCCTCTAAACAAAGAAGCTTTTTTACAAAAATCTGATATAGCTCATCACAAACCAAGGTTTGAAGATTGGGCTTTAATTAAATCTCAGGCTCTTATTACTGGAAAAGTTAGCCTACAAGAAGAAAATCTAAGAGTTGAATTTAGATTATGGGATGTTTTAGCAGGAAAAGAAATGTTGGCACTAGCCTTTACTACTGTTCCAAAAAACTGGAGAAGAGTTGGTCATATAATAACTGACAAAGTTTATGAAAGATTGACTGGAGAAAAAGGATATTTTGATACAAGAATTATTTATGTTTCTGAAGAAGGTCCAAAAATAAAAAGAATAAAAAAACTGGCTATTATGGATCAAGATGGTTTTAATACTAAATATTTGACTTTAGGAAATGAATTAGTCTTAACCCCTAGATTTAATCCAACTAACCAAATGGTTACATACTTATCTTATTTTAAAAATTTACCTAGAGTATATCTTTTAGATATTGAAACAGGACTTCAAGAAGTGGTTGGCGATTTTCCAGGAATGACCTTTGCTCCAAGATTTTCTCCAGATGGAAGAAAAATTATTATGAGTTTTGCGAAAGATGGTAACTCAGATATTTATACTATGGATCTTGAAAATAGAATAGTTGAAAAGATTACCAATCATCCATCTATTGATACTTCTCCATCTTATTCACCTAATGGAAAATATATAACATTTAATTCTGATAGAAGTGGTTATCAACAAATATATGTAATGAAAAGTGACGGCTCTAATGTCAAAAGAATTTCATTTGGCAATGGTCTATATGGAACTCCTGTATGGTCTCCGAGAGGTGATTTGATCGCATTTACAAAATTACACAAAGGAAAGTTTTATATAGGAGTTATGAGAACAGATGGCACAGGAGAAAGATTATTAACTGAAAATTATTATCAAGAAGCTCCTTCATGGTCACCCAATGGTAGAGTGCTTATATTTTATAGAGAAACAAAAACTAATGACAAGGGTGAAGGTTTTAGCGCAAAACTATGGTCTATAGATTTAACTGGCTATAACGAAAGGCTTGTAAAGACAGAAACTGATGCTTCAGACCCATCTTGGTCATCATTATTGAGTAATTAGTCAACATTTATTAAGATTATATTATATTTTTAATTATTGATTTTTAGGCTTGAAAGATCTATCTAGGTGTGAAACACTTTAAAAAACAAGATTTAAGGAGCAGTAATGAATTTATTTAAAATTTACAAAAATACCTTGCTGGTTGTTATATTAGCTTTTGCGCTATCTGCTTGTGCGCAACAGCAAAAATCAGCAACAATAGATTCTCAGATTAAAGATGACGTCTTTATCGGAACAGATACTGTAGAGTATCTAGCAAAAGGTGTGCCAGACAGAGTTTTCTTTGCAACAAATGAATCTGTATTAACAACTAGATCAAGAGAGACTTTAAGAAAACAAGCAACATGGTTGAGAGCAAATTCAAGTGTGACAGTTGTTTTAGAAGGTCATGCAGACGAAAGAGGTACTAGAGAGTATAACTTAGCATTAGGGGAAAGAAGAGCTAATGCTGCAAAAGATTATTTAATGACTTACGGAGTTTCTTCAGATCGAATTTCGGTAATTAGTTACGGAAAAGAAAGACCAGTTGATTCAGGCTCAAATCCTTTGTCTTGGTCAAAAAACAGAAGATCAGTAACAGTTAAAGCAAATTAAAATTATTTTTAAAGACCCTGCTCACTTTCAGTGATGTTAGGGTCTTTATTTTGCCATTATTATCAATACAAATTAATTCATGATGAAATTGAAAATTTTCTGTATTTTTTTTCTAGTTTTGTTTTTTATACCTTTTTCTAACTCTTCATTTTCAGATAATCACAATGTAATTGAAATTTTAGAAACTATTCAAAAAGATCTTAAAACTTTAGAAAGAGCAGTTTATTCAGAAAATACTTCAAATGATAGTTCTGATAATAATGCAGATAGCAATGTTGATCAAAATTCTGAAGATGTATTAACAAGGCATTTATTAAAATTATCTGAAATTGAGATGCAATTTCAAGAGCTTACTAATAAATTCGAGGAAATTAATTTTAAATTAGATAAGCTTTCTACGCGTTTATCCACAATACAGGCTGATAATCAATTTAGATTTCAACAATTAGAAGAAAAAGCTTCTTCAATTAATTTAACCCAAAAACAAAATGTTTCATCAGAAAATAAAAATATAGAAGAAAATGTAGAAATTCTCCCTGGCTCTTCCCAACCTCAAGATTTGGGTGCTATTTCTTACAAAGATAATGAAACTACACTTACATCTCAACAAACTCAATCAATAGACAGCACCGCAAGTGTTGTTACCGAAACTTTTGAAAATGAAGAAAAAATATTACCCGACACTACTCCAGAAAAACAATATCAATTTGCGACTAGTTTTTTAAAAGTAGGTGATTATAATACTGCCGAAAGAGCTCTTAGAGAATTTGTATTATCAAATCCCAAAAATGATTTAGCAGGTAATGCACAATATTGGTATGCTGAGACATTTAGAATTAGACAACTATATACAGATGCTGCATCGGCATATCTTGAGGGTTATCAAAAATATCCAAAGAGCAAAAAAGCTCCAATAAATTTATTAAAACTTGGAGTATCATTAGTACAGATAGGAGAAAAAGATCAAGGTTGTTTGATGATCACAGGTGTTGAAGAACAATACCCAGATGCAAATCAATCTGTTCTTCAAAAAGCAAAATATGAAGAAAAAAAGTTTGAGTGCAAAAAAGAAAATTCATAAAAAAGTACTAAGTTATTTAAAAAATCCAATAATTGGTGAAATATATAAAGAATTTGAAACTTCTTTAATCAACTATAGTAGATCAAAATCATTTGCAGTAGCAGTATCTGGAGGGCCAGATAGTCTTGCTTTAACCTATTTAGCAAAATGCTTTTCTATTTTAAAAAATTTCAAAATAAAATATTATCATGTTGATCATAAATTAAGAGACAAATCTTCAATTGAAGCCCAAAGAATAAAATTACTATTAAATAATTTTGACGTGAAATGTAAAATATTAGTTTGGAAAGGGAGAAAACCTCAATCTAATATTCAATCTATTGCAAGAAAAAAAAGATATTTTTTAATATTTAATCAAAGCATAAAGGAGAATATTTATCATATTTTGACCGCCCATCATCTCGATGATCTGTATGAAAATTTTTTTATTAGATTATCTAGAGGTTCTGGTTTAAAAGGATTGTCGTCTTTTAATCAATTAAATTCAAAAACAATAAAGGGAGTAGTAATTTTAAGACCTTTAATTAAGTATAAAAAAGAAAAGCTTTTATATATTACAAAAAAAGTTTTTAATTTTTATATAAATGACCCCTCAAATGCCAATACAAGTTTTAAAAGAACGAGAATAAGAAACTTTATTCATAACCTTAAATGTGAAGGTTTTGATGAAAATAAACTTAAACTAACTATTAAAAATTTAAGTGATTCAAATTACACTATTGAACACTATGTTAGAAAGAATATTGATTTAAATTCAAGTTTTGTAAAATCTAAATCGTCATGTATTATTAATAAAAATTTTTTTCGACAGCCCCACGAGATTGTTTTTAGATCTTTATCTATTATTCTTCAAAAGGTTGGAAAAAGATATAATTTGTCAAGGGGCAAAAGTTTGAATCAAATTATTGATAAAATTAATTCTCAAAATTTTAATAAAGTAACTCTTTCTGGCTGTATTCTTGAAAAAATCAACAATTCCTTGATTATTTACAAAGAAAGTAGAAAAAAACGTATAAATTGACATAAATTGCACTTGTTTAATTTGCAATAATTCTTACTTTAATTATTAATGAATTTTAAAAATTTAGCAATGTGGGCTGTCATAGTTTTTTTGACAATTGGCCTTTACAATATGTTTAAAAACCCACAGGGATCTATAAATCAAAAAAATAATATTATTTTTTCAGAATTTTTATCAGAAGTTGATAATGGACGAGTTGTTCAGGTAGAAATTCAGGGAAACAATATTAGTGGAATTATGTCAAATGGAGAAAAATTTGTAACTTATTCACCAAATGATCCTAATTTAATAGAAAAATTATCTGAAAAAGGAGTTAGTATTTCTGCTGCACCATTGGAAGAGAAGATGCCATCACTGCTTGGTATTTTGCTATCATGGTTCCCAATGCTTTTATTAATTGCTGTTTGGATTTTTTTCATGAGACAAATGCAAGGTGGAAAGGGTGGTGCAATGGGTTTTGGCAGATCTAAAGCCAAAATGATGAATGAGATTAAAGGAAAAATTACATTTAATGATGTTGCTGGAATTGAAGAAGCCAAAGAAGAGGTTGAGGAAGTTGTTGAATTTTTAAAAGATCCAAAAAAATTTAGCAGACTAGGGGGAAAAATTCCTAGAGGATGCCTATTAGTTGGACCTCCGGGAACAGGTAAAACTTTATTAGCAAGAGCTATAGCCGGAGAAGCTGGTGTACCATTTTTTACAATTTCAGGATCAGATTTTGTTGAAATGTTTGTTGGAGTTGGTGCTTCAAGAGTAAGAGATATGTTTGAACAAGGTAAAAAACATTCACCCTGTATAATTTTTATAGATGAAATCGATGCAGTTGGAAGAAGTAGAGGAGCTGGCTTAGGTGGCGGTAACGATGAAAGAGAACAGACTTTAAACCAGCTATTAGTTGAAATGGATGGTTTTGATACCAATGAAGGCGTAATAATTATAGCTGCAACGAACAGACCTGATGTTTTAGATCCGGCATTATTAAGACCGGGGAGATTTGATAGACAGGTGGTAGTATCACTTCCAGATATAATCGGTAGAGAAAAAATATTAAAAGTACATGCAAAAAAAATATCAATGACATCAGATATTAATTTAAGAACTGTTGCGAGAGGTACGCCGGGATTTTCCGGAGCAGATTTAGCAAATCTAGTGAATGAATCTGCCTTATTAGCTGCTAGAAAAAACAAAAGAATTGTAACAAACGAAGAGTTTGACGAGGCTAAAGATAAAGTAATGATGGGCGCTGAACGAAGATCAATGGTCATGACCGAAGAAGAAAAAAGATTAACTGCATATCATGAAGCAGGTCATGCAATTGTTACTATTAATGAAAAAGCAGCCTATCCAATTCATAAAGCTACAATAATCCCAAGAGGAAGGGCCTTAGGTATGGTTATGCAACTACCTGAGAAAGATGAGGTTTCTCAAACAAGAGAACAGCTTCATGCTCAGATGGCAATTGCTATGGGAGGAAGAGTAGCCGAAGAATTAATTTTTGGAGATGATAAAGTTACAACTGGAGCTGCAAGTGATATTGAGCAAGCTACAAAAAGGGCTAGGGCTATGGTTATGAGAGCAGGACTTAGCAAAGAACTAGGACCAGTTGCTTATGGAGAAAATGAAGAAGAAGTTTTTTTAGGACGTTCAGTTGCAAGACAACAAAATATGTCCGAAGAAACAGCAAAAAAAGTCGACCACGAAATTAGAAAATTTGTTGAAAAAGGTTATGAGAAAGCAAAAAAAATATTAACTGAAAAAATTGATGATTTGCATAAATTGGCAAAAGCTCTTTTAACATATGAAACTCTAACTGGCAGTGAAATAGAAGATTTAATTAATAAAAATATATATCCTGCTAATAAAGAAAGCTTAAAAACCGAAGATAATAATAAGGAAGATTCGGCGCTGGGTTCAATTGGATTAAAACCAAAAGTTGTACATTAACTCATAATGAAAAAGTATTACACAAGAGCGTGTAATTTTTATTATGGAAAACAATCAAAAATATTGGTTAAAAGTAAAAAAACATTTCCATTAAATGGCAATGATAATATTTCTTTTGATTGTTTAGAAATTATTTCAAGAAAAAATAAAAAATTAATTAATATTAAAGAGATAAATAAACTTTCTAAATCATTAAAAAAAAAAATTAATAAAGATTTAAAGAACATTACAAAAAAAAAAAATTTTTTAAATCTTAAATTAAAAAATTTTCCAATTTTAATGGGGATATTAAATATTACCCCAGATAGTTTTTCTGATGGAGGGAAATTTAATAAAAAAAAAATAGCATATTTGCATGCAGTTAATTTAATAAAAAATGGAAGTTCAATAATTGATATCGGAGGGGAATCAACAAGACCTGGCGCAAAAGAAGTAGAATCAAACATAGAATGGAAAAGAATTTCACAAACATTAAATCAATTAAAAAAGAAAAATTATTTAATATCTATAGATACAAGAAAAAGTGAAATTATGGAAAAAGGAATTAAATATGGAGTAAAAATAATTAATGATGTTTCTGCTTTTAATCATGATTGCAATTCAATAAAAATATTAAAAAAATATAAAATTCCTTTTGTTCTTCATCACATGAAGCAAAACCCAGAAACAATGCAAAAAAACCCTAAATACAATAATGTACTATTAGATATTTATGATTTCTTTGAAAAAAAAATTAAACTACTTAGAAAAAATGGAATTTTACATAATAATATTTTTTTAGATCCCGGCATAGGTTTTGGTAAAAATTTGAAACATAATATTACTTTGATATCAAATATTTCTATTTTTCATAGTTTAGGTTTTCCTATATTAATTGGAACTTCTAGAAAAAAGTTTATAAAAGATATTTCAAAAGTAAACGATAGTAAAGAAAGGCTAGGCGGAACAATTTCTTCAACTTTATTTTGTATGATGCAAGGAGTTCAAGTATATAGAGTGCATGATGTTAGAGAAATTAATCAAAGCATTAAAGTTTTCAAAAATTTTTTATTTAATTAATGAGCAAAAAGTATTTTGGCACTGATGGCATTAGAGGCTCTGTTAATACAGGAAATATTAATGGGGAAATGTTTTTTAAATTTGGATTGGCAGCGGGTACTTATTTTAAAAACTTAAAAAAAAGTAAACAAATTGCTATAATAGCAAAAGATACAAGGTTGTCAGGCTACACATTAGAACCAGCGCTAGTTTCGGGTTTAACTTCAACTGGAATGAATGTTTATACATTAGGACCCTTGCCAACAAATGGATTGGCTATGCTAACTAAATCTATGAGGGCAAATTTGGGTATTATGATTACTGCATCACATAATCCTTATTATGACAATGGCTTGAAACTATTTGGACCTGATGGACTTAAATTATCAGATAAAATAGAAAAAAAAATTGAAAAACTAATAGACTCAAAAATTTCAAAAAATTTATCAAAACCTAGATTTTTGGGAAGGGTTAAAAGACTAGAAGATGCAAATGATAAATATATAAAAATTTTAAAAAATAATTTTCCAAAAAAATTTAATTTAAAAGGTATTAAAATAGCTATAGATTGCGCAAATGGAGCAGGATATAAATCAGCACCAAAGTTACTAAGATCATTAGGTGCAAAAGTTTATGAAACAGGAACTTCTCCAAATGGTTTGAATATTAATTATAAATGTGGATCTACATTTCCAAAGAAAATTCAACTATTAGTTAAAAAACACAAAGTAAACCTAGGTATATCTTTGGACGGGGATGCTGATAGAGTTATTTTATCAGATGAAAGAGCTAATATAATTGATGGAGATCAAATTATAGCAATGTTGGCAAGTAGGTGGAAAATAAAAAAAATACTTAAAGGTGGGGTTATTGGAACGCAAATGTCAAATTATGGATTACAAAATTATTTTCAGGAACATCAAATTAAATTTTTAAGATCGAATGTTGGCGACAGATATGTTAAGGAAAAAATGAAAAAAAATAATTTTAATTTAGGTGGAGAGCAATCAGGACATATTATACTAGGCAAATTTGCCACAACTGGAGATGGCTTGTTAGTTGCTTTAGAAGTTTTATTTTCAATGAGAAAAGGAAAAAAAGCAAGTAAATTGCTTAATGTTTTTAAACCTGTACCACAAATATTAGAAAATATTACAGTAAAAAATAAGTCAATTATTAATTCACCAAAGTGTAAAAAAGCAATTAGATTAGCTTCAAAATTAATAAAAAATAAAGGGAGAATGCTGGTTAGAAAATCGGGCACAGAACCTAAAATTAGAATAATGGGAGAGTCTGAAAATAGTACTTTATTATTTAAATGTATAAATATAGTTAAAAAATCAATAAGTTAAAAAAAATTGAAACCTAAATCTAAAGTTTTAATAATTGCAGGATCAGATTCTTCTGGTGGAGCAGGAATTCAGGCTGATATAAAAACAGTCAGTGTGCTTGGATCGTATGCAATGACTGCAATTACAGCAATTACATCTCAAAATACTACTGGAGTAATTTCAATTTTACCAGTGCCCGCAAAAGAAATATCAAAACAAATTGAGTTTACCTCAAAGGATATAAGACCTGATGCAATTAAGATTGGAATGTTGCATTCAGCAAGAGTAATTAATTCCGTTTTAAAATCTTTAAAAAAAATAAAAGTTAAAAAAATAATATTAGATCCTGTAATGGTTGCAAAAGGAGGAACTAAGTTAATAAATGATCATTCAGTAGAAATTTTAAAGTTTAAATTGATTAAAAAAGTGAGTCTAATTACACCAAATATACCTGAGGCCGAGATATTGACAAAAAAAAAAATTAATAATGTAGAAGATATGATTGATTCTGGAAATATTTTGCTCAAGTTAGGTGCTAAAAATGTTTTAGTTAAAGGAGGCCATTTAAATTCAGGAATTATGAAAGATGTTTTTTTAAATAAAAAAGAAATTTTTGTTTATAAAAATAGAAAAATTATTTCAAATAATACACATGGTACTGGATGTACATTATCAAGCGCTATTGCAACCTATTATTCATGTGGAAAAACATTAAAGAAATCTTGTGAGATGGCAATTAAGTATGTTAACCAAGCAATAGGTACATCACCTAAATACGGAAAAGGTCATGGGCCAATAAACCATTTAAATATAATTAGTATAAAAAAAAAATTTAGATGAAAAATGTAGTTATTATAGGATCACAGTGGGGTGACGAAGGTAAGGGGAAAATTGTTGATTGGTTATCAAATCAAGCTGATGTTGTAGTTCGTTTTCAAGGCGGACATAACGCAGGTCATACTCTAGTTATTGACGGAACTACCTATAAATTAAGATTATTACCCTCAGGAATTGTAAGAAAAAATAAGATTTCAGTGATTGGAAATGGAGTTGTAATAGATCCTTGGGCGTTACTTGAAGAGATAAAAGAAATTAAATCAAAAGGAGTTGATGTAAATCCGAATAATCTAATTATATCTGAAGCTGCTAGTTTAATTCTACCATTTCATGCTGAAATGGATGAAATAAGAGAGGATGCTGCAGGAAACGCTAAAATTGGAACAACACGAAGAGGAATCGGCCCAGCATATGAGGATAAAGCTGGCAGACGGTCCATTAGAATAATTGACTTAATTTCAGAGAAAAATTTAGAAAATAAATTAAATATTATTTTAAAGCATCATAACGCTATTAGAATAGGTTTAGGAAAAAAAATTTACAATAAAACTAGACTTAAAAAAGATTTAATCAAAATAGCGCCAAATATACTAAAATATTCCCAACCTGTATGGAAAAAAATTGATGAATTTAAATTAAAGAAAAAAAAAATTTTATTTGAAGGTGCTCAAGGAATTTTATTGGATTTAGATCATGGAACTTATCCATTTGTAACATCTTCAAATACAGTTGCAGCTGCGGCTTCTATAGGATCTGGATGTGGGATAGAATCTATAAACTCTGTTTTAGGTATCACAAAAGCTTATACGACAAGAGTTGGCGAAGGACCTTTTCCAACTGAACTTAAAAATAAAACCGGTGAAGAGTTGGCTTCCAGAGGTAAAGAATTTGGAACGGTGACTAGTCGTAAGAGAAGATGTGGATGGTTTGATGGTGTTTTAGTAAGACAATCAGTAAAAATTTCTGGGATTAATTTGATAGCTTTAACAAAATTAGACGTTTTGGATAATTTAGACGAAATAAAAATTTGTATTGCCTACAATTTGAATGGTAAAAAAATTGACTACCTGCCTACAGGTTTAGAAAATCAGCTTAAAATAAAACCAATATATAAAACTATAAAAGGATGGAAAAAATCTACCAATGGTATTAAAAAATTTGAAAATTTGCCTGATAATGCAAAAAAATATGTATCAGAAATAGAAAAATTTGTGAAAGCTAAAGTATCAAGTATTTCTACTGGTCCTGAAAGAAATGATACTATTCGAATTAAAAATCCTTTTAATTTTTAATTTGCTGGTAGAAGATTTTTCGATTTTGCGGAATTAAGCATATGTTTTTGCAACTTTTCAAAAGCCTTACTCTCAATTTGTCTTATTCTTTCTCTACTGATTTTGTATTTTTTACTTAATTTTTCAAGTGTAACAGGATCATCTGTAAGTTTTCTTGAATAAAGAATTTCTTTTTCTCTTTCATTTAAAATCTTTATTGAATCTTGAAGCAAATCTTTTCTTTGTTGCATTTCTTCTTGTTGGGCAAATCTTAATTCATGATCCATTTTTTTATCTACAAGCCAGTCTTGCCATTGTTCTCCATCTTCTCCTATTTCTTTATTTAAAGAATGTTCTTTTCCATGCAGCCTTCTGTTCATTGATACCACCTCGTGTTCACTTACATCAAGTTTTTTAGCTATTGTAGAAACATGTTCTTTTCTTAAATCACCTTCAGATGTAGGGGCTATTTGGTTTTTTAACTTTTTTAAATTAAAGAATAATTTTTTTTGTGCAGTAGTAGTCCCAATTTTAACAAGACTCCAGGATCTTAAAATATATTCTTGTATTGATGCTTTTATCCACCACATAGCATATGTAGCCAATCTAAAACCTTTTTCAGGTTTAAATTTTTTTACTGCCTGCATCAATCCAATATTTCCTTCCGAGATCATTTCATTGATTGGTAGTCCGTAACCTTTATATCCCATTGCTATTTTTGCAACTAATCTTAAATGACTTGTTACAAGTTTTTCTGCTGATTTTAAATTTCCAGTATCTTTCCAATTTTTTGCGAGCATATATTCTTCTTCAGCATCTAATATAGGGAATTTTTTTATTTGCTCCAAATAACCTGAAAGACCACCTTCATTTGAAAGTATAGGTAAATTATAGTTAGTTGTAGTACTCATTTGGATATCTATTTAATTAAGATAAATAATTATACAATACCTATTATTTATCTGAATTTCTTAACTTTTTTAATATTTTTTCAAGCTCTCTCGGTAAATTTGAAGAAAATTCTAATTTCTTACCCGTTGAAGGATGAATAAAACCGATCATTTTTGCATGTAAAAAGTGCCTATTTAATTTTAAAATTATTTTTTCTAGTTCTTTATCAATTTTATTAAATTTTTTAAATTTTTTTTTATATTTTTTATCACCCAATATATTATTTCCTTTATAACTCATATGTACTCTTATTTGATGAGTTCTTCCTGTTTCGAGAACACATTCAACAAAACTAAAAGTTGGTGTTTTAGTGTTTTCAAAAATCTCTAGTGTTTTATAGTTAGTTATGGCTTTTTTTCCTTTTAAAATGCCAACTTCCATTAACTGTCTATTTTTTGAACTTCTTTTAATTAAAGTTTCAATTTTTCCAGAACTAGGTCTAAGTTTTCCCCAAACAAGAGATTGATATAATCTTTTTATTGAATGTTTTTCAAATTGTTTTGATAAATTTTCATGAGTATGATTATTTTTTGCAACTACTATTAATCCTGATGTATCTTTATCTATTCTATGTACAATTCCCGGTCTTAATTCATCATTTATTGTAGACAAATTTTTTCCACAGTAATTTATTAATGCGTTAACAATCGTATTATTATAATTGCCAGGACCTGGATGAACAGCTATTCCGGATGGTTTATTTAATACCAGCAAATCATCATCTTCATAGACAATATCTAATTTGTAATCATAGGGTTTTATAGAAGTTTTTTCTGGCTCAGGTATTTCAAGATTTAAAATATCTCCATAAGTGATTTTTTTTGAAGGGTCGATCAAAGTTTTATTGTTAAATTTTAATTTTTTTCTTAAAATTAAATTTTTTATTCTTGTTCTACTTATTGATTGTTGTTTTTTACTTATGAATACATCAACTCTATCTAATTCATCTTTATTTTTTACAATTAAATTAATGATATTTTTCATAATTTATAATAATAATACTATATGCGTTCGTAGCTCAAATGGATAGAGCGCCAGATTTCGGCTCTGGAGGTTCAGGGTTCGACTCCTTGCGGGCGCACCAATTATTCGCCTATATTTATAAGTGTTCCTCTTTTACGTGCTTGTGCAAAGGAATAGTAAAATAATGATATTGCAATTAACAAGTAAATTGCATTTAAATAAAATGCATTCATAATATTTTTATAATTTACCACCCCATCTATTAAAATACTCCTAGCTTCTTCAAAAATATATACGAGAGGAAGTGAGTAAGCTATATTTTGAAAAAACTGTGGTAAAATTTCTACAGGATAATAAATACAACCAAAAGGCGCTAACAGAAACATTGTAGACCAAGCAATATTTTCAAATGAAGGACCAAACCTTAACAATCCAGCTGAAACAAGTATTCCAAGTGTAATTCCAAACGTGTATAAACTTAAAAAAAGAAAGAACAGGTGTATACCCAGGTCCAACATTGATATTCCAAAAAGAGGAGACGTAAGTAAAATTGCTGGAACAAGTCCAATTAATGCTCTAATTAAAGCAGTAATAACTAGTGAAACAATTATTTCACCTATTTTAATTGGTGAAATAAATAAATTTGTAAAGTTTCTGCTCCAAATTTCTTCAAGAAATAGCATATTAAATCCAATACTAGTTCTAAAAAGAAAATCATAAAGAATTGCGCACGAAAGTATTACACCAACAGCATTATTGTAGTAAGTGCTATGGATTGCAAAAAAATTTGATATGAATCCCCATAAAGTTATTTGAATTGAAGGCCAGTAAATTAAATCTAAAACTCTAGGAAAAGATCTAGTAATTAAATAAAAATGTCTTAAAAAAAGACCATAAATTCTAATTAAGCTCATTATTACTCCTTGAAAGTTTTAAAAAAACTTCCTCCAGATTCTTTCTTCCATGTTTTTTTATTAGTTCTTCCGGAAAACCTTTATCAATTATAATACCATCTTTCATCATTAGTACAGTCTTACATAATCTTGTTACTTCATTCATATTGTGTGATGCTAATAATATAGATATTTTTTTTTCTTTTTTATAATTTTCCAAAAAACCTCTAATGTAATCACCGATTTCTGGGTCAAGAGAAGCTGTCGGTTCATCCAAAAATAAAACAGCAGGGTCATTTATGAGTGCCTTTGCTAAACTCACTCTATTTTTTTGTCCCGAGGAAAGTTCTCCCGTTATTCTATTTAAAAAATTTTCTAATTTTAGTTTTTCTACAAGATATTCAATTCTATTTTTTATATCTGAAACATTATATAATTTACAGTACACAATTAAATTTTGTTTTACTGTAAGTTTTTTTGGTAACTCAATATAAGGCGAAATAAAATTTATTTTTTCTAGAGTTTCTATTCTATTTTCCTCAATTTTTTTCCCATCTATAAATATTTCTCCATTTGAAGGTTTTAATAAACCTAACATCATTCCTATGGTTGTTGTTTTTCCACAGCCATTAGGTCCAAGTAAACCTAAAATTTCATTTTGCTTTATATTAAACGAAATACCTCTTACAGCTTCTTTTGTGCCGTATTTTTTTTTAAGATTTTTAACTTCTACTAAGTTTTTCATTAAAATTTGGACGCTCTAATCAATCTATCATTTATTGCTTGACCCAATCCTAAATTTGGAATTTTTTCAACAGAAATACTTTTAAAATTTTTTTTCTTTATCATTCTCAAAGTTTTGTATAGTTTTTTTGCTGCTTCTTTAAGATTTTTAGTTTTAGTTAAATAATAAAAATTTTTACCAAATAATTTTCTTTTTTTAATTAGAATAAATGCCTCATCTGGTTTTGGTTTTTTGATATTTAATCTAATTGGAATTCCAGGTGAGTAATGAACATTGTTTTGACCAGGCATAATTATTTTTTTCTTTTTTTTATTAAATTTCATTTTACTTTTTAGAACTTTATTAATTTTACTTATTTCTATTCCTCCCAATCTAAGGATTTGAGGCTTTTTTATTAAATTAACTATTGTTGATTCTAAACCTACTCTTGATCTACCGCCATCAAGAACAAATTTAATTTTTTTTCCCAACTCATCTATAACATCTTCTTTAGTTACGGGACTAATTTTAGAAGAAATATTAGCACTTGGGGCAGCAAGTGGATAGTTTAATTTTTTTAAAAGTTTTCTTGTCAACTGGTGTTTTGGAAATCTTATAGCTAGTGTTTTTTTATTATTAGTTACATTTTTTGAAATTTTACTTTTTTTTTTTAACTTTAAAATGAATGTAATGGGACCTGGACAGAATTTTTTATATAGTTTAAAAAAATTATCATTTAAAACACAATCTTCTTTAAGCATTTTTAAATTTACGTAATGTGTAATTAAGGGATTTTTTTTTGGTCTTTTTTTAAGCCTAAATATTTTAGATGTAGCTTTATTTGAGTAAGCATTAGCAGCAAGTCCATAAACAGTTTCAGTTGGTATGGCCACACATTCTCCTTTATCTAAGAATAACTTTGATTTTTTAATATTTGAAAGATTATTATTCATGTAATATTACCAACTATTATATGAAAGATAAAAATTTGCCAAATAATATTAATTTTATGACATTAAATGAACTTACTGATATAGCAAATAATATCATAGAAAATCTTGAAAATGAAAAAAATTTAGAAAATTCAGTTGAAGAATATAAGAAACTTATAAAATTAAATATTTTAATTGAAAAAAAATTTCAGAATACTTCAAAAAAAATATCCATTGGTGCCAAAGAAAAAATCAACCAAGTTTTAAAAAAAAGAAATGCTAAAAAAACTTAATAAAGTTGCAAAAGATACCAATTATTTTTTATTTAATTTTTTATCGAGACAAAAAAAAACTGATCTTATTTATCCAATGAAATATGGATTATTGCCTGGAGGAAAAAAAATTAGATCAAAAATAGTTGTTGATGTAGGAAAAATATTTAACGTAAGGTATAAAACTCTTATTCAAATAGGGGCAGCGGTAGAATGCATACACGCATATTCTTTAATTCATGATGATCTACCTTGCATGGATAACGATGATTTGCGTAGAGGTAAACTTTCAACTCATAAAAAATTTGGAGAATCTACTGCAGTCCTAGCGGGCAATTCTTTACTTACTTTGGCATTTGAAATTTTAAGTGAAAAGAAACTTAACTTGGATAATAAATGTAAAATTAGCTTAGTTAAGTTAATATCAAAAAGCTCAGGTCATTCAGGGATAGCCGGTGGACAGTATTCAGATCTAAATTTTGAAAGAAAAAAAGTTTCAATCAATAAAATAATTAATATGCAAATTAAAAAAACTGGTAAACTTTTTAGCTTTTGCTGCATGGCACCAATAATTATTATAAAAAAAACGTATAAGATAAAAAAATTTGAAAAAATTGGATCAGAAATTGGTTTACTTTTTCAAATTGTTGATGATTTAATTGATTTTAGAGGAGACTCAAAAAAAGCAGGAAAAAAAACTAAAAAAGATCTAAAAAAAGGTAAGGCCACTTTAATAGGTTTACTGGGTTCTAAAAATACTATTAAATATGCAGATAAATTGAAATTAAAAATTTTTAACAAACTTAAAATGTATGGAGAAAAAGCTAACGATCTTAAAAGTACAATTAACTTTATTTTGGAGAGAAATAAGTGAATAAAAAATATAAATATTTAGATGAAGTGGATTTTCCATCAGATCTAAAAAAACTTTCTCAATCAGAAATTAAAATACTTGCGAAAGAACTAAGAGAAGAAATGATTGATGCTGTTTCAAAAACTGGTGGTCATTTAGGTGCGGGCTTAGGCGTTGTTGAATTGACTGTAGCTATTCACTATGTATTTAATACACCATATGACAAACTGATTTGGGATGTTGGCCATCAATCTTATCCTCACAAAATAATAACTGGTAGAAAAAACAGAATTAGAACTTTACGCCAAGGTAAAGGATTATCAGGATTTACAAAAAGAAGTGAAAGTGAGTACGATACTTTTGGAGCGGCACATAGTTCAACATCTATTTCATCAGCACTAGGTATTGCAGTGGCTAATAAACTTTCAAATAAGTCTGATAACGTAATTGCAGTTATTGGAGATGGAGCAATGAGTGCTGGCATGGCTTATGAAGCTATGAATAATGCAGGGACTAGCAAAACTAAAATGATAGTGATTTTAAATGATAATGATATGTCCATATCAAAACCTGTTGGAGCAATGAGAAGTTACCTTGCAAAAATTCTTTCTGGAAAAATTTATTTTAGTTTAAGAGAAACTGTTAGATTAATTATTTCTGCCTTTTCTAAAAGGTTTAGTAAGAAAGCTGGAGCTGCTGAGGATTTTTTAAGATCAGCAGTAACTGGAGGAACTTTATTTAGTTCTTTAGGCTTTTACTATGTAGGTCCAATTGATGGGCATAATCTTGATGATTTAATTCCTGTTCTACAAAATGCAAAAAACTTAAATTTTAGAGGACCAATATTAATTCACATAAAAACTGAAAAAGGAAAAGGGTATGAGTTTGCTGAAAAATCATTGGATAAATTTCATGGTGTTTCAAAATTTAATATAAAAACTGGAGAACAAGAGAAGCAAAAATCAAATGTTCCTGCATATACCAAAGTATTTGCAAATACACTTGTTAATCATGGTGAAAAAGACAGTAAAATTATTGGAATAACTGCTGCAATGCCATCAGGAACAGGAATGGATATTTTTGGAAAAAAATTTCCTAATAGAATGTTTGATGTAGGAATTGCAGAGCAACATGCAGTTACTTTTGCGGCAGGATTAGCAACCGAAGGATATAAGCCTTATGTAGCAATTTATTCAACATTTTTACAAAGAGCTTACGATCAAGTTGTTCACGATGTAGCTATACAAAGTTTACCTGTGAGATTTGCAATTGATAGAGCAGGTTTAGTTGGTGCAGATGGACCTACCCATGCAGGTTCCTTTGATATAACCTATTTAAGCACACTACCTAATTTTGTTGTTATGGCAGCAAGCGACGAAGCAGAATTAGTTAAAATGATTAATACCTCAGTTGATATTAATGACAAACCATCTGCATTTAGATACCCTAGGGGAAGTGGAATTGGAGTGGAGCTACCATCAATTGAAGAAAAAATTGAAATAGGAAAAGGTAGAGTTATTAAAGAAGGTAATAAAGTTGCATTAATTAATTTTGGAGCAAGACTCAAAGAGTGTTTAATTGCCGAAGAAAACTTAGTTAAAAAAGGGATAAAAATAACGTTAATTGATGCAAGGTTTGCAAAACCACTAGATGAAAATCTTATTTGGCAATTAGCAATAGATCATGAAGTACTTTTGACAATTGAAGAAGGTTCAATAGGTGGTTTTGGCTCACATATAAGTCAATTTTTAACAGAAAAAAACCTTTTAGATAATAATTTAAAATTTAGATCAATGATTTTACCTGATAGATTTATTGATCATGATAAACCTGACCTAATGTATAAATATGCAGGTCTAGATTCACAAGCAATTGAATCAAAAATACTTGATACTTTAAATTCTAAAATTGTAGTAAAAAAAATAAATTAATTTACACACTGCGCTTTATTCATTAAATAATGGTCAAGTAAAACGCAATGCATCATTGCTTCGCCAATAGGAACTGCCCTAATACCCACACATGGATCATGTCTACCTTTAACAGAAATAGATGTGTTTTTTCCAAATTTGTCTATAGTTTTTCTAGATTTAATAATTGATGAAGTTGGTTTTACTGCGAAAGAAGCAATTATTTCTTGACCTGTAGATATCCCACCAAGAATACCTCCGGCATTATTAGTTTTAAACTTTATATTTTTGCCTTTTTTAAATATTTCATCAGAATTTTGTTCGCCAGTAAGCATTGCAGAATTCATTCCAGATCCGATATTTACACCCTTAACGGCATTAATGCTCATCATTGCTGAAGCCAAATCCATGTCTAACTTAGAATAAATTGGAGCACCAAGTCCTAGCGGCACTCCTCTAGCTCTAACTTCAACAATCGCACCACAAGATGTTCCTGCTTTTCTTATACTTAATAAATATTTTTCCCATAACTTTAAAATTGATTTATCAGGACAAAAAAGTGGATTTTTAAAAATAAAATTATCATTCCAGTTTTTTAAGTCACAACCTAAAATACCAAGTTGAGTAACGGCACCAATAACTTTATATTTTTTTCCAATTTTATTTTGTAAAACCTTTTTTGCTATTGCACCGGCAGCAACTCTCGATGCTGTTTCTCTAGCGGACTGTCTTCCTCCTCCTCTATAATCTCTAATTCCATATTTTTTAAGATAAGTAAAATCGGCATGGCCAGGTCTAAATTTATTTTTTATAGTTTCATAGTCTCTAGATCTCATATCTTTATTGTAAATAATCATTGAAATTGGAGTTCCAGTAGTTTTGCCTTCAAAAATTCCAGATAAAATATTTATTTTGTCATCCTCTTTTCTTTGAGTTGTAAACTTTGATTGACCAGGTTTCCTTTTATTTAACTCTTTTTGAATATCATCCTCTTTAATGTTAATATTAGGCGGGCAACCATCAACAATACATCCAATTGCAGGTCCATGAGATTCACCCCAAGTTGTGAAACGAAATAGCTTTCCAAAAGTATTAAATGACATTAAATATATTATATAAGTTATTTTGTTGAAATTATGAATCAAAAAAACTCATTTGGATTAGATAATTGCTTTAAGGATTTAGAAAATCCCATAGATCTTTTCGGAGAGTGGTTTAATGAAGCAAAAAAGACCGAAATAAATGATCCTAACGCATTTGCATTAGCAACCGTTGGAAAAAGTGGAGAACCATCTGTTCGAATGGTTTTGTTAAAAGATTACAAAAAAAAAGGTTTTATTTTTTATACGAACCTTAATAGTAAAAAAAGCGATGATATAAAATTTTGTCCTACTGCATCTATATGTTTTCATTGGAAAAGCTTATTAAGGCAAATAAGAATTACTGGTACAATAACTAAAGTTTCGGACAAAGATGCAGATGCCTATTACAATTCAAGAAGCTATGGAAGTAAAATAGGCGCCTGGGCATCTAAACAAAGCAGTATTTTAAAAAATAAAGATGAATTAATTAAAGTTATTGAAAATTATAAAAAAAAATATTCTGAAAAAGACAATGTGCCAAGACCTGATTTTTGGTCAGGGTGGAATTTAAATCCCCATGAAATTGAATTTTGGTTAAATGGAAAAGATAGAATACATCAAAGATTACTCTATTCAAGAGCAGGAGCAAACGAGTGGCAAAGATATCTTTTAAATCCTTAAAAATTTCTTTGTAAACTAAAAGATGTTAAATTTTGTAATATATTTTTTTCTTTAGACTCAGCAAATATACTTAACGAATTGCAAGCAAGATTAATAAAATAATCAGCTTTTTTGTAACACTGGGAAATAATATTATATTTTCTGATCATCAATAAAACTTTTTTAAATTCATTTTCTGATCTTTCTTTTTTTTCAAATAGATCTTTTAATATTTTTTTTTCATCAAATTTTGCTTTTTGATAAAGTAATATTATAGGTAAAGTTATTTTACCTTCATAAAAATCATTTCCAATTTCTTTACCAAATATTTTTAGTTCAGAGTTATAATCTAAGCTATCATCTGCTATTTGGAATGTTAAACCAAGATTCTTTCCATAAAACTCAAGAGCTTCTTTCATTTTATTTTCTCTATCAGCTAAAATTGCTCCAACTTTAGTAGCAGCTGAAAATAAGGAAGCAGTTTTTGCTGAAATAATCTTAAAATATGTTTCCTCTAACATGTCAACCTCACCTCTGTGTTGTAATTGCAAAACTTCTCCTTGTGAAATTTCAGCTGAAGTTGAAGAAAGCAGTTTTAATACTTCTAAACTTCCATCATCCACCATCATTTCAAAACATCTACTAAGTAAATAGTCTCCAACCAATATTGAAGACTGGTTTCCCCAAATAAAATTTAAAGTTTTTTTTCCTCTTCTAATTTCCCCATTATCAATAACATCATCATGCATAAGAGTTGCTGCGTGAATTAGCTCAATACAAGCTGCTAGATTAATATCCCTTACTCCCTTTGAATATCCACAAAGATTAGCCGATCCTAAGGTTAGTAAAGCTCTAAGTCTTTTTCCTTTTGTATTTAGATGGTATTTTGTCATTTCTTCAACTAAATTTACTTTGCTTGATAACTTTGATTTAATTTTTTCTTCTACTAAAACTAATTTATTTTCTACTGAGTTTTTAAGATCAGAATATGAGTCGTTTATTTGATTTTTTAATTGAACAACTATTCCCATAAATTTAAATTAGTATAATATATTCTATATTATACTTATCAATTGACGCACCCTATTGTTCAACTATAAGTAGACTTTATATTAAATAAAAAATTTTATAAGCATTGTAAATGATTTGGTTTTTTAAAAAGAAGAAAATTGTACCTCATATTAAATTAAGTGGTGTAATTGGTAATGTTGGTAAATTTAGACAAGGCATAGATTTTTCTAGCCAAGAAGAAATAATAAAAAAGGCATTTTCAATAAAAAAAGCAAGTGCTGTAGCGGTAACAGTCAACTCTCCAGGAGGATCTCCTGTACAATCTCATTTAATTTATAAATTTATTCGTGAACAAGCTAAAAAGAATAAAAAAAAAGTAATAGTATTTGCTGAAGATGTTGCGGCTTCTGGAGGATATTTAATTGCATGTTCTGGAGATGAAATTTATGCAAACTCAAGCTCAATTATTGGTTCTATTGGAGTTATTTATTCATCTTTTGGTTTTAAAGATTTAATTCAAAAAATTGGAGTACAAAGAAGAGTTTATACCGCTGGAAAAAACAAAAGTACATTAGATCCTTTTTTAGATGAAAAGCATGAGGATATAGAGAGATTAAAAAATATTCAATTAGAGCTCCACAAAGATTTTATTGATGTTGTTGAGGAAAGCAGAGCTACAAAATTAAAAAAAGAAACTGGGATAGAATTGTTTTCAGGAGAATTTTGGTCAGGAAGAAAAGCTAAAGACCTTGGTTTAATTGATGGCATTGGTAATGCTGATCAAATTTTAAAAAAAAAATTTGGAGAGGAAGTAGTAATTAAAAAATTTGAGAAATCAAAAGGTTGGTTGGCAAAAAAATTATCATCATCCGAAGATCATGCTGACAAAATAATTAGTATTCTTGAAGAAAGATCTATTTGGCAAAGATATGGTTTCTAAAAAAAAAAAAGTTAAAAAAAAAATTTTACAAACTTTTCAAGACACAATTCTGAACCTTCAAAAATACTGGATTAAGCAAGGATGTATAATTTTACAACCTTACGATATGGAAGTGGGAGCAGGAACTTTTCATCCAGCTACTACTCTTAGATCATTAGGACCAAAACCTTGGAAGACAGCATATGTTCAACCTTCAAGAAGACCAACTGATGGAAGATATGGCGATAATCCAAATAGACTACAACATTATTATCAATTTCAAGTTTTAATTAAACCTTCACCTCAAAATATAAAAAAACTTTATTTAAATAGTTTGTCTACAATAGGAATAAAACATCAAGATCATGACATCAGATTTGTTGAAGACGACTGGGAAAGTCCCACATTAGGAGCTTCAGGACTTGGATGGGAAGTATGGTGTGACGGAATGGAAATTACACAATTTACATATTTTCAACAAATGGCAGGAGTCGAATGCAAACCTATATCTGTAGAACTGACTTATGGTTTAGAAAGAATCTGCATGTTTACTCAGGGAAAAAAAAATGTATTTGATTTGATATGGAATAATGAAGGTACATTATATAGAGAAGTTTTTTATCAAGCTGAGAAAGAATTTTCAGCTTACAACTTTGAATTTGCAAATACTGACAATTTATTTAAAATTTTTGAAATGTTTGAAGAAGAAGCAAAATCTTTAATAGAAAAAAAAATTTCCTTGCCTGCATATGATCAATGTTTGAAAGCTAGTCATGTTTTTAATATTTTAGATGCAAGAGGAGTTATTGGTGTTGCTCAAAGAGCAGAATATATATCGCGAATTAGAAATTTAACAAAAGGTGTAGGACAAATTTGGTTAGAGAGTCAAATTTAATATGTCTGAATTTTTTTTAGAGTTATTCAGTGAAGAGATGCCTGCAACTCTACAATCAGCTGCTAGAATTAAACTTTTGGAAAATTTTAAAAATTTTTTTGAAAAAGAAAAAATTGCATACAAAGGTGAAGCAAATTCTTATTCAACTCCAAATAGACTTCTTATATATTTTAAAAATTTAAGTCATGAAATAGTTCAAAAACCAGAAGAGATCAGAGGACCAAATATAAATGCTCCAGAAAAAGCTTTAGAAGGTTTCCTAAAATCAAATCAAATAGAAAAAAAAAATATTTTTAAAAAAAAAACAGAAAAAGGTGAGTTTTATTTTTACAAAAAGCCTGAAAGAAAAATTCGAACAGAAGAACTATTAAACAGCTACCTTCCAAATATTTTAGAAAATATACCGTGGAAAAAATCAATGAAATGGGGTGATTATAGCATGTTTTGGGGCAGGCCATTAAAATCAATTTTAGCAATTTTTAATGGCAAACCGTTAAACTTTAAATACCACCATTTAATTTGCTCAAATGTAACTTACCTTGACAAAGATTTTGAAGAAAAATTGATAAGATTTAAGGATTTTAAATCCTATATGTCTTATTTTAAAAATAGAGGAATAATTATTAATAATAATCTTAGGCGAAATTTTATAGAAAAGGAATTAATTAAAAGTTCATCTAAAAAAAATCTTAAAGTTTACATTAATGAAAAGTTACTATCCGAGGTTACTGATATAGTTGAAAAACCAAAGGTTATTTTATGTTCTTTTGATAAAAAGTTTTTAGAAATTCCAAAAGAAATACTGGTTGTAACTATGCAAAAACACCAAAAATATTTTCCTACTTTTGATAAAAAAGAAAATTTAACAAATATTTTTTTTATAATTGCAGATATTAAAGATCAAAAAGGCTTTGTTAGAATAGGAAATGAAAGAGTTGTTGAAGCAAGACTTAATGATGCTGATTTTTTTTGGAAAAAAAATAAGTCTCAAAATCTTGTAAAGCGAGTTTCAATGTTAAAAAATATGAACTATTTTAAAGGATTGGGTACCTACTTTGATAAAGTTCAAAGAATAAGAAAACTAAGTGGTTTAATTTCAGATGAGTTACTAATAAGCAAAGAAAAAATAGAAATAGCATCAACAATATGCAAAATTGATCTACTATCCGATTTGGTTGGCGAGTTTCCTGAGTTACAAGGAATTTTAGGAGGACATTTTGCTCAAGCACAAGGCTTTGATAAAGATATCTGTTTGGCTATTAGTGAACATTATTTACCTACTGGTCCGGAAAGTAAAATTCCCAGAAAACCTTATAGTTTAGCTTTATCTTTGAGTGATAAGATAGACTCACTTGTAGGTTTTTTTGGTATAAATTTAAAACCTACAAGTTCAAAAGACCCGTATGCCTTAAGAAGATCTACAATAGGGTTAATTAGAATGATTTTAGAAAATAATAAAGAATTAAAAATTAAAGAATTAATTAATTACTCATCTCTCACTTATAATGAACAGAATTTAAAATTCGATAACAAAAAAATAAGTCAAGAATTATCAGTTTTTTTTATAGAGAGATTAAAAAATTTCATGAAAGAAAAAGAAATAAGAGCAGACATTATTGAAAGCACCACATCTTTTTATGGAGTAGATAGTCTATTAAAAATTTATAAAAAAGCTTTAACTTTAAATAAATTAATTAAAAATGAAATTGGTACTGATGTGGTTTCTGGCTATAAAAGAGCACACAATATTTTAAACGCAGAACTTAATAATAAAGAAATGGAAATTTCTGGTTCTGCAGACCCAGGTTTATTTAAAAATGATTTTGAAAAAAATCTATATAAAAAAATTAACGATATTAGAAAATACTATGTAAATTATGGAAATGAAGAAAATTACGAAGGTATGCTAAAAATATTGGCATCAGCAAAAAAAGAAATTAGTGAATTTTTTGAAAATGTAATTGTAAATGATAAAGATTTAACTTTAAAAAAAAATAGACTAGAACTACTACAAATGTTGTGTAAAACATTTAACAATTATTGCAATTTTTCTAAATTAGAAAGCATAACATGAAAAAGATAATTTTTAATTTTAAATCTAAAGAGGTAAAAAAACTTAAAATTCCAAAAAATATTTTAGGTGGAAAAGGAGCAAACCTTTCTGAAATGGGTAGATTAGGGTTACCAGTACCTGCAGGTTTTACAATTTCAACAGAAGCTTGTGACTTATTTTACAAAAATAAAAAAAAATTAAATTTAAAAATTCTTCAAGGGATAAAAAAAGAAATAAAAAATATTGAAAAAGAGTCTGGTAAAAAGTTTGGTGATTTAACAAATCCTCTTCTGGTTTCAGTTAGATCAGGAGCTAGAGTTTCAATGCCAGGAATGATGGATACTATATTGAATTTGGGTTTAAACGATAAAACTGTTCTAGCGCTTGCAAAAAAAACATCAAATATGAGATTTGCAAAAGATAGTTATAGAAGATTTATCCAGATGTATTCAAATGTTGTTATGGGTATTGAAAATTATAACTTCGACGAATTAATAGATAATTACAAACTTACAAAAGGAGTTCTTTTAGATACAGAATTAGAAGCAGAAGATTGGGATGGTTTAATAAGTGATTTTAAAAAAGTTATAAAGGAGAAAGCAAAAAAAAATTTTCCACAAGATGTTAATGAGCAATTAATTGAAGCTATTAGTGCTGTATTTTTGTCATGGGAGAGTAAAAGAGCAAAAGTTTATAGAAAATTAAACCAAATTCCATCTGACTGGGGTACAGCGGTTAATGTACAGTCAATGGTTTTTGGAAATATGGGAGATGATTGTGCAACTGGAGTAGTTTTTACCAGAAACCCATCTAATGGAAAAAAACAAATTTATGGTGAATATTTAATTAATGCTCAGGGCGAAGATGTTGTTGCTGGAACAAGAACACCCCAATACATAACAAACAAATCAAAAAAAGAAAGCGGCTCCAAACAAAGCTCAATGGAAGAGTTGATGCCAAAAGTGTTTAATCAATTAATAAAAATTCTTAATATTTTAGAAAAACATTACAAAGATATGCAAGATGTGGAATTTACAGTTGAAAATCAAAAACTTTGGATATTACAAACACGATCTGGAAAAAGAACTGCAAAATCTGCTGTTAAAATTGCAGTAGATATGGAAAAAGAAAAATTAATTTCAAAAAAACAATCAGTATTAAGTATTGAACCAAATTCTTTAGATACTCTTTTGCATCCAACTATTGATGAAGAAAGTAAAATTGAAGTAATCGCGAAAGGCCTGCCAGCCTCACCTGGAGCTGCTAGTGGCAAAGTAGTTTTTTCTTCTGATGAAGCGGAAAGATTAAATGGAATGATGCAAGATACTATTTTAGTTAGGATAGAAACTTCACCCGAAGATATTCATGGAATGCACGCAGCAAAAGGAATTTTAACTTCACGAGGCGGAATGACAAGTCATGCCGCTGTAGTCGCAAGAGGTATGGGAAGGTCATGTGTCTCTGGTTCTAGCGAAATAGAAATTGATTATGAAAATAAATTATTTAAAACAAAAAATTTTACCGTTAAAGAAGGTGATATAATTACAATAGACGGATCTACAGGAAGAATAATTTTAGGAGAAGTTAAAACAATTAAGCCTGAAATTTCTGGTGATTTTTTAAAACTAATGAACTGGGCTGATGAATTTAGAAAATTAAAAATTAGAACCAACTCTGAAACTCCTTTAGATACTAAAATAGCAAGAGATTTTGGAGCAGAAGGAATTGGACTTTGTAGAACAGAACATATGTTTTTTGATGAAGAAAGAATTTTATCAGTAAGAGAAATGATATTGTCCAAGTCTCGAGATGATAGAAACAAAGCTTTATCTAAGCTTTTACCTCATCAAAAAAAAGACTTTATAGAAATATTTAAAATAATGGGTGGTTTACCAGTTACTGTAAGATTGTTAGATCCTCCATTACATGAATTTATACCTAAAAATGAAAAAGAAATTAACGATGTAGCTACATCATTAAATACACCAAAAAAAGAAATAGAATTAAGAATTAATGAACTACATGAGCAGAACCCAATGCTTGGTCATAGAGGATGTAGATTAGGAATTTCATTTCCAGAAATTTATGAAATGCAATGTAGAGCAATATTTGAAGCTTTAATTGAATGTAAAAAAAAAAAATATAAATTAATTTTACCTGAAATAATGATCCCATTAGTTTCAACAGAGGCAGAAATCAAAATTATGAAAGATTTAGTAATAAGAGTAGCAAAAAAAGTTCAATTAGAAAATAAAACTAAAATTAACTTTTTGGTTGGGACAATGATAGAGTTACCTAGAGCTGCTTTAAAAGCAAAAGATATTGCAAAACATGCAGAGTTTTTTAGTTTTGGCACAAATGATTTAACGCAAACTACATTTGGAATTAGTAGGGATGATAGTGGAAAATTTTTAAATGATTATATTGAAAACAAGATATTTGATATAGATCCATTTGTTTCAATTGATGAGGGTGTGGGCGATTTAATTGCAATAGCAACCAATAGAGGAAAAAAACAAAATAAAAAACTAAAGCTTGGAATATGTGGTGAGCATGGTGGAGATCCAAAAAGCATATACTTTTGTTCTAAAACTGGATTGGACTATGTTTCTTGCTCTCCATACAGAGTACCAGTTGCAAAACTAGCTGCTGCTCAAGCAGAATTAAAAAAATCTTAAAACTAGATCTCTAACTTTATATCTAATGCATTTACACTGTGCGTTATTTCGCCAACAGAAATTCTATCTACACCTGTATTTGCAATCTTTTTTACATTTTTTAATGTAACACCACCAGATGCCTCAGTTTCATAATATTTTTTTGAAATTTTAACACATTTTTTTAATACTTTTGGACTCATATTATCTAATAATAATCTATCAAATTTTAAACCAATTATTTGTTTAAGTTGATTATAATTGTCTATTTCTACAGTGATTTTTTTATTTTTTTTATTTTTTATAGCATTTTTGACTATTTGAATGATGCCATGATTTCCTCTAAGGTGATTATCTTTAATTAAATATTCATCACTTAAATTAAATCGGTGATTAATTCCCCCACCTAATTTCACAGCATATTTTTGTATAACTCTTAGATTTGGAATAGTTTTTCTAGTACAGCATATTTTACATTTTTTTTTTACTTTTTTTACAAACTGGTTTGTTTTTGTACTTATACCCGAAATATGAGATAAAAAATTTAAGGCAACTCTTTCACCAATTAATATATTTTTGATATTTCCCTCTATAGTAGCTATTAAATCACCTTTTTTAATTTTTGATCCTTCTTTTTTTTTTATTTTTATTTTAATTTTATTGTCTATTAACTTAAATGTTTGTATTACAAATTTAAGTCCACCGATAATTCCATTTTGATTAGCAATTAATTTTGCCTTTTTATTAGCATTTTTTTTAATAAGAGATGTGGTTATATCTCCAGAGGGATAAAGATCTTCATTTAAGGCTAGCTTGCAATTATTTCTTATAAATTGATTGCTTAAAAGTATTTTTGACACAGAGTTTATCTGCCTATTTGGGTCATTCTTTCCACAGACTTTCTAGCCATTGCTGCTATATTATGACTAATTTTAATTTCATTAGTTTCATTTACCAAACAATCGTAAATTTTTTTAAGAGTAATTTTTTTCATATATGGACAAAGGTTACAAGGTTTTATAAACTGAACATTTGGATTTTCGACTTGTACATTATCGCTCATTGTACATTCGGTGACTAACAATACTTTTTTGGGTTGTTTTTCTTTTACATATTTTACCATACTAGAAGTTGATCCTGCAAAATCAGAAGCAGATATTACATCTGGAGGACATTCTGGATGAGCAATAATTTTAATATCTGGGTTTTCCTTTCTAATATCTTCAACTTCTTTTCCAGTGAATTTCTCATGAACAATACATGTGCCTTGCCAAGAAATAATTTTAACTTTTGTATTTTTTTGAACATAATTTGCTAAATAATGATCTGGAAGAAATATAACTTTTTCTACCCCAAGGGACTCAACAACTTTTACAGCATTTGCCGATGTACAACAAACATCCGTTTCAGCTTTGACTTCTGCCGAGGTGTTTACATATGATACTACGGGCACTCCTGGATATTTTTCTTTAAGCATTCTAACATCTTCACCAGTTATTGATGATGCTAATGAGCATCCAGCTTGCATATCTGGAATAAGAACTTTTTTTTTGGGATTCATTAATTTTGCTGTTTCAGCCATAAAATGAACACCACAAAGAACAATTATATCAGCTTGAGTTTTCGAGGCTTCAATAGCTAAAGCAAGAGAATCAGCCGATATATCCGAAACACCATGATAAATTTCTGGAGTTTGGTAGTTATGAGCAAGAATAACAGCGTTTTTTTCTTTCTTTAGTTTATTAATTTTTTCTATTAATGGAGCATGAACTTTCCATTCAATTTCAGGAATAACAGATGATATTTTTTTATAAATATCATTTAAAGAATTTTTTTGTAAATTTTCCATTGTTGTAAAATAATTTACCAACTTGAAATCATATTGTCATTAATTTAATCTGTCGCATATTTTCTATGCGGCCATGCTGAAATTGGTATACAGGCACGGTTGAGGGCCGTGTGGGCCTAGCCCATGAGAGTTCGAGTCTCTCTGGCCGCACCAATAATCTAAGTACCACAAAAAGTTTGATATTTTTTTTTGTTTGACGGAGCTGGGAACTGATAATTATTAGTTTTTGTTTGTTTTTTGTATGGTTTTTCCAAAACTTTTAGAAAATTACTAAATGGATTTAAATCTCCACTATTAGCATCTTTCAAAACTTCTTCTATTTTGTGATTTCTTGGAATGACTAATGGATTTACTGATCGCATTAATTTTAAATATTTTTCTGGTGAACTATCGTACAGTTTTAAACGCTTTTGCCATTTTTCCTTCCAATTAACAAATCCTTGATTTTTATAAATTTTACTTTCTTCAATTTTTTCATCCATCAAAAAACAAAAAGTATTTGTGTAATCGGCATTGTTTTTGTGCATCCACGATAACAAATCTATGATTAAACTTTCATCATTTGAATCTTCTCCAAATAAACCTAATTTTCTACGCATCATTTCAAACCAACTTTTTTTATATTTTTCAGAAAAACTATTTATAATTTCAGTTGCTATTTTAATTGCTTTATCTTTATTGTTATCAATTAAAGGAATTAAAGATTCTGCAAATCTTTCTAGGTTCCATCTAGCAACACTGGGTTGATTAAAGTAAGCATAACGTCCATGGTAATCTATTGAGCTAAATACAGTTTCTGGATCATATCTATCCATAAAAGCACAAGGACCATAATCAATTGTCTCACCTGATATTGTCATGTTATCAGTATTCATTACTCCATGAATAAATCCAACTCTCATCCAGTCAATAATTAGCTTGATTTGTTTTTCAATTACAATCTTTAGTAATTCGATTGCTGGATTTTTATAATCTTTAATATATGGATAATGGCGTTTAATAGTATAATCAAAAAAAGTTTTTAAATTATTTTTATCTTTGAAAAAAATAGCATACTGAAATGTTCCAACTCGAATATGACTTGATGCAACACGAGTTAGTATTGCACCTTTCAAAGGTATTTCACGCATGACTGTTTCTCCAGTTTTAACAACAGCTAAACTTCTTGTAGTTGGAATACCAAGACCATACATTGCTTCACTAATAATATATTCTCTTAACATTGGTTCTAAAGCAGCTCTTCCATCACCATTTCTCGAATAAGGGGTTTTGCCAGATCCTTTAAATTGAATATCAAAACGTTTATTGTCCTTAGTAATATGTTCGCCAATAACAATCGCTCGCCCGTCACCCAGCATTGTAAAATGACCAAATTGATGACCGGCATAAGCTTGTGCAATTGTATCTGAACCTCTGGGCAATAAATTTCCAGAAAAAATCAAAGCCAAATCTTTATTGGGTATATTAGAAAAATCTAATCCTATTTCTTTTGATAAAGAGTAATTAAAAGCAACAACCTCTGGTGTATTTACTGGTATCGGACTTAACTTTGAAAACATGTAATTTGGCAATTTTGTGTAAGTATTATCAAACTGCCAACCTATTTTATCAATATATGAGTGCGACTTATCCATTAATTTTTTTAGGGGCGTTCTGTTGCCAGGTGCCCCGAACCCCGTAACTTAATTAAAAAATTAATTAAGCTGCAAGTGCAAATTTATTATTTGCATTTGTAAATTAGCCCGTTACGGCGGAACAATACCGAACGAAAGAATAACTTTTAGACACCCGTCGATTCTAGTTCACCCCCATAAGTTGTAATTGGTGGAGGTGGTGGGTACTGCCCCCACGTCCGCAATGGTTATTACGAAATTCGTTTATCGTCGTAGTTGGAAAACCAACATCTTTAATATAAAACGTTAATTCAAAGATTCAATAATAATTAATGAAATTAACTAAAGAACAAGCTCAAGAAATTAAAGATCAACAATCTCAGGCAAATAACACTAAAAGAGTAACAGCGCCTGAGCTTGAAAAAATATTGTATGAAGCAATTTCAGTCTTAGATTATGGGTTTATTAGAGTTGTTGATTATATGGGAGATGACACATCAATTGTCCAAGCAGCTAGAGTTTCATACGGCAAAGGAACAAAAAAAGTAAATACTGATGCTGGTTTAATTAAATATTTAATGAGACATTGGCACAGTACACCATTTGAAATGTGTGAAATTAAGTACCATGTTAAGCTTCCAATTTTTATAGCAAGACAATGGATAAGACATAGAACAGCGAATGTTAATGAGTATTCTGCAAGATATTCAATTTTAGATAAAGAATTTTATCTTCCTTCTCCAGAAAATCTAGCAGCTCAGTCTCAAAGTAATAGACAAGGTAGAGGAGATGTAATCAAAGGTGAACAAGCAAAAAAAGTTCTAGATTTATTAAAAAACGATGCTGAACGTACTTATAAAAACTACGAAGAGATGCTTAATGAGAGATATGACGGAAGTATAATTGATGAAAAGAAATCAGGTTTGGCTAGAGAGTTAGCTAGAATGAATCTAACATTAAATACATATACCCAATGGTATTGGAAAACTGATTTGCTAAATCTTATGAATTTTTTAAGACTTAGAGCAGATGATCATGCTCAGTATGAAATAAGAGCTTATGCTGATGTGATGTTGGATACTCTAAAAAAATGGGTGCCCACAACCTATGATGCTTTTATGGATTATAGAGTTGGAGGAACAGAAGTTTCTGCAAAAGGAAAATCTATAATTAAAAAACTAATAAAAGGTGAAAAAGTTTCAATTGAAGATTCTGGTCTTTCTAAAAGGGAGTGGAATGAATTAATGATTGCTTTCGATCTTAAAGATAAAGTGATTTAATTTTTTCTGCAAAATTTAAATATAATTTTGAAATTTCGTGCTCAGGTTTGTTTTCAACTATGGGCATTCCTAGATCTCCTTGTTTACCAACTTCAGGGTTAATTGGAATTTCTCCCAAGAATTCTTTTTTAAACTCTTCTGCTGTTTTTTTAACACCACCTTCACCAAAAATAGAATATTTTTTTCCGTCATCTCCTATGAAATGACTCATATTGTCAATTAAACCAATTATTTTAACCCCTAATTTGTCAAACATTTTTATTCCTCTCTTAACATCTTGTAGAGCTAGCTCTTGAGGAGTTGAGACAATAATTACACCATCCATTTTAATTTCTTGTGAAAAAGTTAACTGTGTGTCGCCTGTTCCTGGTGGCATATCTACAATTATAAAATCTAAATTATTCCATGCAACTTTTTGAGTAAAAGTTTTTATCGCACTTGTTACCATTGGACCTCGCCATATCATTGGTGTTTGTTCTTCTGTTAAAAATCCAATAGACATACATTGTATGTCATACTTATTTATTGGTTTTAATGTTTTGCCATCGCTTTCAGGTTTTGTATTTATTGAAAACAACTTAGGTAAAGAAGGACCATAGATATCTGCGTCAAGGAGTCCAACTTTGCATCCAATCTTTTTTAATGCTAAGGCAATATTTGTTGCAAAGGTAGATTTACCAACACCTCCTTTAGCACTTGAAATTGCTATTGTGAATTTAGTTCCATTAATTGGGTTCTTTACAAAGGTTTTAGACTTAATTCCTGCACCTATAGTTGATTTTTTGTCATCCATAAATGTAACTTACCTTGTTTTTATATATAAAGACACTATATAGAATGTCATATGAGTGATTTCAAAAATCAAAGTCCGTGGGGAAGTCCTCCAGGAGGTGGAAATGGCAATGGTGGTTTTAGAAGAGGACCAACACCACCTGACATTGATGAAATCATAAAAAAAATTCAAAAAACTATAAATAAATTTTTACCGGGAGGAAAAGGTGGTTCCAGACCAATTATTGTTGGACTAGTTATATTAGCAGTTGTTTGGACTTTAAGTGGTCTTTATAGAGTTCTTCCAGATGAACAAGGTGTAGTTTTAAGATTTGGAAAATTTGTTAACACAACACAGCCAGGGCTGAACTATCATTTTCCCTATCCAGTTGAAACTGTTTTAACTCCAAAAGTAACAAAAGTTAATAGAATAGATATTGGATTTAGATCAGAAAGAGACAGTGGTTTTTCATCAGGCGTAGTAGCAGATGTTGCAGAAGAAAGTTTAATGTTAACTGGAGATGAAAATATAGTTAACATAGACTTTTCAGTTTTTTGGGTAATAAAAGATGCTGGAAAGTTTTTATTTAAAATACAAGATCCCCAAGGAACAGTAAAAGCAGCCGCAGAAACGGCAATGAGAGAAGTAATTGCTAAAAGTAGAATTCAACCAATTTTAACTGAAGGAAGATCTGTTATTGAAACAGAGACACAGGAAATTATCCAAAATATTTTAGATGAGTACAATAGTGGTATTCAAGTAACACAAGTTCAAACACAAAAAGCTGACCCACCAGATCAAGTAATTGATGCCTTCAGAGATGTTCAGGCTGCTAGAGCAGATATGGAAAGATCAAAGAACGAGGCGCAAGCTTATGCAAATGATGTAATTCCAAGAGCGAGAGGAGAAGCTCAAAAAATTTTACAGGCTGCAGAAGCATATAAAAAAGAAGTAGTTGCAAAAGCAGAAGGTGAAGCAAGTAGATTTGTATCTATTTATACAGAATATGCAAAAGCAAAAAAAGTAACTCAAGAAAGAATGTTTTTGGAAACAATGGAAAAAGTTTTAGCTGATATTAATAAAATTATAATTGATCAAAATTCAGGCTCAGGAGTAGTTCCATACTTACCATTAAAAGAATTAAACACAGGTACAAATTAATGAAACCAAATAAATTAATAATTCCAGTTATTATTGCTCTTGCTGCTACTGCATTTTTTTCAATATTTATTGTAAAAGAAGTTAACCAAGCAATTGTTTTGCAATTTGGTGATCCAAAGAGAATAATTTCAAAACCTGGTTTAAATTTTAAAATTCCATTTATTCAAAACGTTGTATTTCTAGATAAAAGAATTTTAAATTTAGATACCCCTCCAGAAGAAGTTATTGCATCCGACCAAAAAAGATTAATTGTTGATGCATTTGCAAGATTTCAAATTGTAGATCCATTAAAATTTTATATTTCAGTTGGAAACGAAAGAGTTGCAAGATCTAGACTGGCAACGATCATAAATTCAAGATTAAGAAGTGTGCTTGGTAAACAAGAACTACAAACTTTATTATCAAAAGATAGAACTAAACAAATGGCTTTAATTCAAGAAGGTGTTAATACAGAAGCAGAAAATTTTGGAATAAAAATTGTAGATGTAAGAATTAAAAGAGCAGATCTTCCTCCTGCAAATAGTGAGGCAATCTATAGAAGAATGCAAACTGAAAGGGAAAGAGAAGCAAAAGAATTTAGAGCAAAGGGAGCAGAGATGGCAATAACAATTACCTCAACTGCTGATAAAGAAGTGACTGTAATTTTAGCTGATGCACAAAAAAAATCTGAAATTATGAAAGGTGAAGGAGACGGATTAAGAAATAAAATTTTTGCTGATGCATTTGGTAAGGATCCTGAGTTTTTTGCATTTTACCGAGCGATGCAAGCTTACGAAAAAGCTTTGATAGGTGGCGAAACATCATTAATTCTATCTCCTGATAGTGAGTTCTTTAAATTTTTTGGAAATATACACAAAAAAAAATCAGAATAAATTTTTGAAATTATGAAAGAATTGATCATTGCATTTGGTCTTTTCTTATTTATTGAGGGAATTTTATATGCCTTATTTCCATCAAAAATGAAAAATATGTTAAAAAAAATTAATAGTATAAGTGAAAAACAATTAAGAATAGGTGGATTTATTTTTACAGTAATTGGATTTTTAATAGTCTGGTATATGAAAAAAAATGGTGTTTAAAAAAATAAAATTTATATTAGTTACTTTCATATTTTTAAATTTACCTCTTTTAGGTAAAACACAAGACATTCCCTCTTCTTTTGCAGATCTAGCCGAGAAATTAATACCTTCAGTTGTAAATATTTCAACAACACAAACAGTTACTACGAGTAGAAATCCTTTTCCATTTCAATTTCCTCCAGGATCACCTTTTGAAGACATGTTTAAAGAATTTGGCACGCCAGAAACAAGAAAAGCAAGCGCACTTGGTTCAGGATTTATTATTGATTCCAAAGGTACAGTCGTAACCAATAACCATGTTATTCAAGGAGCAGAAGATATTTTAGTTAGGGTAAATGGCGATAAAGAATATAAAGCAAAAATTATTGGTGCAGATCCATTTTCAGATATTGCTGTTTTACAAATGGAAACTAAAGATAAATTTATACCAGTTAAATTTGGAAACTCAGACAAATCAAGAATTGGTGATTGGGTTATAGCAATCGGAAATCCTTTTGGCTTAGGTGGAACAGTAACTTCTGGAATTATTTCAGCAAGAAATAGGAGTATTGGACTTTCAAGATATGAAGACTACATTCAAACGGACGCTTCAATCAATCAAGGAAATTCTGGAGGACCATTGTTTAATATGGATGGAGATGTAATTGGAATCAATACAGCAATTTTAGGTCAGTCGGGATCAATAGGAATTGGATTTGCAATACCATCAAATAGTGCAAAAAAAGTTATTGATCAATTAATAGAATTCGGTGAAACCAAAAGAGGTTGGCTAGGTGTAAGAATACAATTTGTAACTAAAGAAATTGCAGATGTTGAAAAATTAGATAAACCAAGAGGTGCACTAGTGGCAAGCGTTGCTGAGAATAGCCCATCAGATAAAGCTGGAATATTAGCAGGAGATATAATTTTGGAATTTAATGGAGAATCAATAAACAAAATGAACGAATTACCATTAATAGTTGCACAAACAGATGTAGGAAAAACTGTAAATGTTAAAATTTGGAGAAATAAAAAAGAAATAACAAAAAAAATTACACTTGGAAGATTAGAAACATCTGAAGATTTTAAAATTGTTCAACAACCAGAAAAAACACAAACTTCAGAAATTGAAGGTTTAAAAATCACCGTAAGAAGGTTAACAAAAGAAGATATACAAAATAGAAACCTTCCAACCTCAACCACTGGTGTTGTTATTACAAAAATTGAAAATGACAGCCCAATTAATTATTTAAATATTGATAATATAATTGTAGAGGCACAAAAAAGAAAAATTAAAACCATTGGTGATTTACAAAATACTGTTAAAACAGCTTTAAGAAGTTCGGACAAAACAATATTAATCGTAATTTATAATAATCAAAACCAAAGAAGATATATTGGTGTTAAACTTCAATAATTGATGGACCTTAAGTCCAAGATAATTTTAATTGCAGGTCCGACCGCTTCAGGAAAATCAGAATTTGCAGTAAAAATTGCTAAAAAAATTAATGGAGAAATTATTAATGCTGATAGTATGCAAGTCTATAAACAACTTAAAATTTTAACTGCAAGGCCTAATCAAAAAAATCAAAAAAAAATCAAGCATCATTTATATGGATTTCAAAATGTTAACAAAGAATTTTCAACAGGAGTTTGGTTAAAACTAGCATTTAAAAAAATAAAGGAAATACAAAAAAAAAATAGGGTTCCAATATTAGTTGGTGGAACAGGTTTGTACTTTAAAGCATTAACAGATGGTTTAGTTAAAATACCAAATATTCCTTTAAAAACTAGAAATGAAGTTAGATTTATGCAAAAAAAAATTGGACAAGAAAAATTTTATAAAAAATTAATTAAATTGGATTCTTTAGCTATTAATAAAATTGATCCTAACGATGTCCAAAGGAGTATAAGAGCATATGAGATAAAAAAATATACAAAAATTTCTATGTATAAATGGTTTCAAAAAACAAAAAAATTTTTTAACAAAGATATTTTTTTAAGATTTTATATAGATTTTAATAGAGAAAAATTAATTGAAAGAATTAGTTCTAGAGTTGAAAAAATGTTTAAAAATGGCGCAATAAAAGAGGTTCAAAGATTCAATAAATTAATAATTAAAAAGGAAAACAGTGCAAATAAAGTAATTGGAGTTCAAGAAATATCAAAATATTTGAATGGGGAGATTGGTTTATTAGAGACCAAAAAACAAATTTTGATAAAAACCAGGCAATATGCCAAGAGACAAGCAACATGGGCTAGAGGTCAAATGATGAATTGGCAAAAAATTGAAGCTCAAAATCTCAGTTCGGCTCTAAAAATTTTCAAATAGTTACCTGTAAAACTTGACCAATTAATACAATTTCAGCTAGATTGCATAAATGTCAAAATTGTATTCAGGAGCTGAAATTGTATTTAAGTGTTTGGAAGATCAAAATGTTAGTACTATTTTTGGTTATCCAGGTGGAGCTGTGCTACCAATTTATGATGAATTAAAAAATCATAAATCGATTAAACATATTTTAGTTAGGCATGAACAAGGAGCTGGACATGCTGCCGAAGGTTATGCACGTTCGTCAGGCAAGCCTGGAGTTTTATTAGTTACATCCGGACCAGGTGCTACAAATGCAGTAACAGCTTTAACAGATGCTTATATGGATTCGGTTCCTTTGGTTTGTATATCGGGACAAGTTCCAACACACTTAATTGGTACAGATGCTTTTCAAGAATGTGATACTACAGGTATAACAAGACCATGTACGAAACATAATTGGTTAGTAAAAGATGTAAAAAATTTATCAGAAGTTATTCATAAAGCTTTTGAGGTAGCTACAACAGGAAGACCTGGACCAGTATTAGTTGATATTCCAAAAGATGTTCAATTTCAAAAAGCAATATATAAAAAAAATAAAAAACAAAAAAGAGTAAATGGAAAAATACATAATGTATTTAATCAAAATGATATAAATCAATTAATTAATTTAATGGATAAATCATCCAAACCAATTTTTTATACGGGAGGTGGTGTTATAAATTCGGGTCCTAAAGCTAGCGAACTTCTAAGGGAATTGGTTTCAATAACAGGTTTTCCTATTACATCTACATTACAAGGACTCGGTGCTTATCCTGGAGATGATAGTCAATTTTTAGGAATGCTTGGTATGCATGGATCTTATGAAGCAAACAATGCAATGCATGACTGCGACTTAATGATTAACATTGGTGCAAGGTTTGATGATCGAATAACAGGAAAGATAGATGAATTTTCTCCAAAATCAAAAAAAGTTCATATTGATATAGATCCTTCATCAATAAACAAAAATGTAAAAGTTGATTTACCAATTGTAGGAGATGTTAACCAAGTAATAAGTTCTATAATTAAAACAATAAAAAAAATTAAACCCAATTTTGCAAAATCAAATAAACAGAAGATTTCTAATTGGTGGGAAAAAATTCAAAAATGGAGATCTATAAAATCTTTTGATTACATTAATAGCACTGAAACAATAAAACCACAGTATGCAGTTCAAAGACTTTACGAATTAACAAAAAATAAAGACACGTATATAACAACTGAAGTTGGTCAACATCAAATGTGGGCAGCTCAACATTATAAATTTGACAAACCCAATCGATGGATGACATCTGGCGGACTAGGTACCATGGGTTATGGTTTGCCTGCGGCAGTTGGTGTACAAGTTGCAAATCCAAATAAGCTTGTAATAGATATTGCAGGGGAAGCATCTGTTTTGATGACCATGCAAGAAATGTCAACAGCTGTTCAATATAGTTTACCAATTAAAATTTTCATTTTAAATAATGAATATATGGGAATGGTTAGACAGTGGCAGGAACTTTTACACGATAAAAATTATTCAGAAAGCTATACAGCTGCACTACCTGATTTTGTAAAACTAGCCGAAGCCTATGGATGTGTTGGAATTAGAGCAACAAAACCAGATGAATTAGACGATAAAATTATTGAAATGATAAACACTGATAGACCAGTAATTTTTGATTGTTTAGTTGATAAAGAAGAAAATTGTTTTCCAATGATACCATCGGGAAAACCACATAATCAAATGTTACTTGGTCCAAAAGACCAAAAAGAAAATAAAATAACTAAGAAAGGAAAAATATTAGTTTAATGGTAAAAGCAAAATCAGCTTATAGTATTCCTGGAAAAAAAGGTAAATTAGATACACATATAATTGTAGTATGGGTAGATAATGAGGCCGGTGTATTGGCTAGGGTTGTAGGTTTATTTTCAGGCAGAGGTTATAATATAGAGTCTTTAACTGTGGCAGAAATTGATCCTAAATTAAATATTTCAAGAATAACAATAGTAACAACTGGTACACCACAGGTTATTGATCAAATTAAATTACAATTAAAAAAATTAGTTCCAGTACACAAAGTTGCTGATTTTAAAAGAGAGGATAAAAAAGTAATATTTAAAGAAATGGCTTTAATGAAGATTGTTGGTAAAGATTCTAAAAGAGATAAAGCTATAAAAATATGCAAAAAACATAATGCTATAGTGTTGGACAAAACAAAAAAATCTGTTGTAATCCAAGTTACTGCTTTAAGAGGAGAAATAGATATGATGACAAAAAATCTAAAAAAACTAGGTTTGGTTAGTGTATCGAGAACAGGCGCTGTAGCTATGACAAGAGGTGCGGAAATATTTAAATAATAATAAGGGGGAATAAATATGAAGATGTTTTATGAAAAAGATGCTGATGCAAATTTAATAAAAAATAAAAAAATTGCAATTTTTGGTTATGGAAGCCAGGGCCATGCACATGCATTAAATTTAAAAGACAGTGGTGTTAAGGAAGTTGTTGTAGCATTAAGGGAAGGATCAAGCAGTAAATCAAAAGCCGAATCGAAAGGATTAAAAGTTATGAACTTGTCAGATGCTGCTGAATGGGCAGATGTAGTAATGATTTTAACACCTGATGAGCTTCAAGCAACAATTTATAAAAATCACATTGAACAAAGAGTAAGAGAAGGAACCTCTATTGCTTTTGCTCATGGATTAAACATTCATTACGATTTAATTAAAGCAAGAAAAGATTTAGATGTTTTTATGGTTGCACCAAAAGGACCGGGGCATTTAGTTAGAAGTGAATTTGAAAAGGGTGGAGGTGTTCCATGCTTATTTGCAGTCCACCAAAATGGTTCTGGAAAAGCAAGAGACTTAGCAATGTCATATGCTTGCGCAATTGGTGGTGGAAGATCTGGAATAATAGAAACTACATTCAAAGATGAAGTTGAGACTGACTTATTTGGAGAACAAACAGTATTATGTGGAGGATTAGTTGAATTAATTAAAAATGGTTATGAAACTTTAGTGGAAGCTGGCTACGAACCTGAAATGGCATATTTTGAAACTGTTCATGAAGTAAAATTAATTGTTGATTTAATTTACGAAGGTGGAATTGCAAATATGAACTATTCTATTTCTAATACTGCAGAGTATGGAGAATATGTAACTGGGCCAAAAATTATAAATAAAGAAGAAACTAAAAAAAGAATGAAAGAAGTATTAACCGATATTCAATCTGGAAAGTTTACTAAACAATGGATGGATGAGTGCAAAAACGGTCAGAAAAACTTTCTTGCAACAAGAAAAAAACTTGCCGATCATCCAGTTGAAAAAGTTGGAG
>CACPKQ010000008.1 GCA_902634455.1 uncultured Pelagibacteraceae bacterium
TTTTCAAAGTATGGTTTAATTTTATTAAAAAATTCATCTTTAGAACAAGCTATAGAAATAGTCAGGCGTAGAGTTGACGAAATAGGAACAAACGAACCAAATATTTTAAAAAGAGGAAATGATCGAATTTTAGTTGAACTTCCAGGCTTAGATAATCCAGACAGAATTAAATCCCTGCTTGGCAAAACTGCAAATTTAACTTTTCAATTTGTTACACAAAACGAAGAAGAATCTTTTGGTACAATTAAACTTCCTTATGAAGATGGAACGGGCGAAGCTATAGTTAGTAAAAGAATTATTTTAAGTGGTGATAATTTAGTTGATGCTAGTCCAAGAATGGATAATGAAATAAATCAAACTGTAGTTACATTTGATTTAGATAGAGTGGGTGCAAAAAAATTTGGTAAAGCGACTAGTACTGGTGTTGGTAAGAGACTTGCAATTGTTTTAGATGGAAAAATTATAAGTGATCCAGAAATTAGGGAGGCAATAGTTGGTGGTTCTGGACAAATAAGTGGAGATTTTACTTTTCAATCAGCCACAGATCTTGCACTTCTATTAAGATCTGGTGCATTACCCGCACCTTTAAATATAATCGAAGAAAGAACTGTAGGACCTGATCTTGGACAAGATTCTATAGAAGCAGGAATTCTATCATTAATAATCGGTTTTTTCTTAGTAATCATTTATATGATTTACAAATATAGAATTTTTGGAGTTATAGCGAACGTAACTCTTATAACAAATCTATTTTTGTTAGTTGGAATTTTGACATTATTTGAAGCAACTTTAACATTACCTGGAATAGCTGGAATTATTTTAACAGTCGGTATGGCTGTTGATGCAAATGTGCTTATTTTTGAAAGAATTAAAGAAGAAACAAAAACTGAAAAAAACAAAATAATAGCGTTTGATAGTGGTTATACAAAATCTAGAACTACAATTTTAGATGCCAATATAACTACATTAATAGCAGCTGTAATTCTTTTTTTCATGGGGTCAGGGCCTGTTAAAGGTTTTTCAGTTACTTTGGCTATAGGTATTTTAACGACCTTATTCACTGTCTATTTTATAGCAAGACTAATAACAGCTATCTATGTGTTAAAAAATAAAGAAAAGGTTCAAATTATATAAAATGACCAATATACAATTTAACAAATATTATAAGTTTTTTAATATCCTTTCTTTATCTTTAATATTAGTTTCACTTATTTTATTGGTTATTAAAGGACTTAATTATGGTGTAGATTTTAAAGGTGGTACCTTAATTGAGCTTAGAACTTCAGAGGAAAATTCAAATATTTCTAAAATAAGAGATTCTTTTAATCAAATGAACTTAGGCGATGTTACAGTCAAACAATTCGGTAATGAAACAGATTTTATAATTAAATTTGAAAAAAAATCTTTAAATGAATCAAGTTTTATTAAAAATATTAAAAATAAACTATCAAACTCAATTGGAAATGATTTTGACTTTAGAAGAGTAGAGAATGTTGGTCCTAAAGTTAGTTCAGAACTACTTAGATCTGGAGTTATTGCCATATGTTTATCATTAGCAGCAATGCTTATTTATATATGGATAAGATTTGAGTGGCAGTTTAGTCTAGGTGCTATTGCAGCAATATTTCATGATGTTATTATAACTTTAGGTATATTTTCATTATTTTCGTTAGAAATAAATCTTTCAATTGTAGCTGCGGTATTAACAATAGTCGGTTATTCTATGAATGACACAGTTGTTATCTTTGATAGAGTTAGAGAAAATTTAAGAAAACATGCAGATATAAAAATATTTCAACTAACAAATATCTCTATAAATGAAACTCTATCAAGAACTTTAATAACATCTGCAACTACTTTGTTGGCACTATTATCAATATTTTTTTTCGGTGGAGAGATATTAAAAGGATTCTCACTAGCAATGATACTTGGTGTTATTTTTGGAACTTATTCATCTATATATATAGCCAATCCTATATTGATAGTTTTAAAAGTAACTCAAAAATCTATTGTTAAAGATGAGAAAGAATAGTTAATATAAATTTTGTGCCGCAACCATTGAAAGTAACATAGGCAATGAAAGAAGTGTATTTATTCTAGAAGTAATCATAGCTTTTTTTAATGCTGCAGCTTTTTCTTCTGGAGAACATTCAACAATTCCTAAAGCTTTTTTTTGATTTGGCCAAATTATAAACCAAACATTAAAAGCCATTATTAAACCAAGCCACATTCCGATACCGATAGCGGTATATTTACCACCACCATTTCCTATGCCAAGAGTCATTGCTTGATGAACATATCCATTTAAGTACGCTACGATCAAACCTGTAATAATTGTTGCTAATGCAGCCCATCTGAACCAAAAAAGTACTGCTGGTGCTATAATTTTAGTAATAGCTGGTTTTTGATCATCACTGATTTTAGGCATACTTGGTATTTGAACAAAATTTAAGTACCATAGTAAACCAATCCACATAATTCCAGCAAGCACGTGCATATATCTAAATAACCAGCTCCAAAATATTGTATCAAAAGCAAATCCCCCGGTAGTGAAAAATAGAAATAAAAATAATAATATAGTTAAAGCTAAAGAAGCGTGTATTACTTTTGAAAGTGAGCTAAAAAAATTTCCCATACATATTTATATATACTATTTAATTATATTTATTAAGCAATTTTTTTGAATTTATTGCTTAATAAAGGCTTAATAAATAGACCTGTGTAACTTTGTTTAACGTTACAAATTTCTTCAGGTTTTCCTTCAGCTATTATTTTACCACCATTAATTCCACCTTCTGGGCCCATATCAATTATATAATCAGCTGTCTTGATCACATCTAGATTATGTTCAATTACCACAACAGAATTTCCTGTCTTAACAAATGTATGAAGAATTTCTAAAAGTTTTTTTATGTCATCTTGGTGCAAACCCGTGGTAGGTTCATCTAATATATACATAGTTCTTCCTGTAGATCGTTTTGATAATTCCTTAGCAAGTTTAATTCTTTGTGCTTCTCCACCTGATAAAGTGGTAGCTTGTTGTCCAATCTTTATATATCCTAATCCTACTTTTTTTAACGTTAGTAATTTTGATCTAATAGTTGAAATATTTTCAAAATATTCACATCCTTCGTCTACTGTCATGTTTAAAACATCAGCTATACTTTTATCTTTATATTTAACTTCTAAAGTTTCTCTATTATATCTAGTGCCTTTACACTCATCACATTGAATATAAACATCTGGTAAGAAATGCATTTCATAAGTGATTACACCATCACCCTCACATGCTTCACATCTACCTCCCTTTACATTAAAAGAAAATCTTCCAGGTTTGTAACCTCTGCTTTTAGACTCGGGTAAACCTGTAAACCAATCTCTTATTGGTCCAAAAGCTCCAGTATATGTTGCTGGATTAGATCTTGGAGTACGTCCTATTGGTGATTGATCTATATCAATAACTTTGTCTATAAATTCAATTCCTTTAAATCCTTTAAAAGGTTTTGGAATTCTTCTTGATTTGTTATTATTTAAAGTTAAATTTAATGCATTATAAAGGGTTTGAAGTATTAAAGTTGATTTTCCACTTCCAGATACACCTGTTACACAAGTGAAACTACCTAATGGTATTTTTAAATTAACATTTTTTAGATTATTACCAGTAGCTCCATTAATTTGCAAAAACCTCCCATCTTTTGCTAATCTTCTATTCTTTGGAACTGGTATAAATTCTTTGTGAGATAAATATCGACCAGTAATACTTTTTGAATTATTTAAAATATCCTTGTATGACCCTTGAACAACAATTTGGCCACCATTATTACCAGCCTTTGGTCCTAGATCAATAATATGATCTGCGTTTTCCATAGTTTCTGTATCATGCTCAACTACTATTATAGTATTACCTAAATCTCTTAATCTTTTTAAAGCATTGATAAGTTTAATATTATCTTTTTGATGAAGACCTATGGAAGGTTCATCCAAAACATACAAAACACCAGTTAAACCAGAACCTATTTGAGATGCTAATCTTATACGCTGCGATTCACCACCAGATAAAGTTCCTGACTCTCTAGATAGAGTTAAATATTCCAATCCTACATTTAATAAAAAATCCAATCTTTCATTTATTTCTTTCAAAATATGTTCGGCTATTTTAAATCTTCTTTCATCTAAATTGGATTCTAAGGATTTAAACCATTTTCTAGACTCATAAATAGATTTTTCTGAAACTTCACTAATATTTAAATTATCGATTTTAATACACAAAGCTTCATCTTTAAGTCTATAACCTTTGCAACTATCACATTTTGTATCTGATTGATATTGACTTATTTCATCTCTCATCCAGTCACTATCGGTTTCTAGATATCTTCTTTCTAAATTATTAACCACACCTTCAAATGTTTTCTTTGGTGTAGTATATTTTTCATAACCATCGTCATAAGTAAATTGAATTTCATCATCATCTGAACCAAATAAAATTATATTTTGAATTTTTTTTGGTAATTTTTTCCAAGGATCATTTAAAGAAAATTTATAATGTCTTGCTATAGAGGATAAGGTTTGAGCATAATACAAAGACGTAGATTTTGACCATGGTTCTATTGCACCATCGGCTATACTTTTTTTATCGTTAGGAACAACTAAGTTAGGATCGATATTTAATTTTATTCCTATGCCTTCACATTCTTCACAAGCGCCGTATGGACTATTAAAAGAAAATAACCTTGGTTCAATTTCTTCAATTGTAAATCCACTTTCCGGACATGCAAATTTTGTTGAAAATATTATTTTTTCAGTTTTTCTATATTTAGCTGGCAAAGTTTCATTTTCATATTCAACGAATAATAAACCATTTGAAATATTAATCGATGTTTCAACTGATTCAGCTAATCTATTTCCAAGAGATGAATTAATTACAATTCTGTCTACTAGAATTGATATATCATGTTTAATTTTCTTATTTAATAGTGGAACTTTATCAATATCATAAAGTTGATCATCTACTTTAGCTTTTCTAAAACCTCTTTTTTTAAAATTTAATATTTCTTTTTTATATTCACCCTTTCTACCTCTAACTATAGGAGCATATAAATAAATAGTGGATTTTTTTGGGAGTTCTTTTATTTTATCTACAATTTGACTTACCGTTTGAGATTCGATTGGCTTTCCTGTAAAAGGTGAATAAGGTATTCCTGCTCTAGCGAACAATACTCTCATATAATCATATATTTCTGTTACTGTAGCTACTGTAGATCGTGGATTTTTTGATGTGTTTTTTTGTTCTATAGATATAGCTGGACTTAATCCTTCTATTAAATCAACATTGGGTTTTTTCATTTTGTCTAAAAACTGTCTTGCATATGCAGATAAACTTTCCACATATCTTCTTTGACCTTCGGCATATATAGTGTCAAATGCTAAAGATGATTTTCCTGAGCCCGAAAGACCTGTTATTACAATAAATTTATCCTTTGGTATTTCCAAAGAAATATTCTTTAAATTGTGTTCTTTTGCCCCTTTAATAACTATCTTTTTAAGCATAATTTTTCTTGCTTTAAATTAATAAAATACATATTCAACTAAATTTGTGTTATATATATATAAATCATTTCAATTTAATTAAAATATTATGGCTGGAAGTTTAAATAAAGTATTATTAATTGGTCGTTTAGGCGCAGATCCTGAAATTAAACAAATGGTAAATGGCAAAAATGTTGCAAGAATTAGCTTAGCAACAAGCCAAACTTGGAAAGATAAAAATACTGGTGAAAAAAAAGAAAAAACCGAATGGCACAGGATTGTTGTTTTTAACGAGGGTTTAGTAAATGTTATACAGCAATATTTAAAAAAAGGTTCCCAGATTTATATTGAGGGTCAATTAAGCACGCGTAAATGGAAAGATGAAAAAACAGGTCAGGATAAGTACTCTACAGAAGTAATTTTACAAGGATTTAATTCTACTTTAACTATGCTTGGCGGACCAAACCAAAATACTATTTCATCACAAGAAAACAAACAAAGTTTTGATGAAACTCCTAATTCACCTCAAAATGATTTAGATGATGATATTCCTTTTTAATTTTTATGCAAAAAGACCAGCCTTATAGAGAAAAAAATATAAAGCCAATAACAATGTATGATGAGATGAGCTCATCATATTTATCTTATGCTATGAGCGTTATAATTAGTAGGGCGCTTCCTGATGTAAGAGATGGATTAAAACCTGTTCACAGAAGAATAATATATGCCATGCACAAAGGTGGTTTTGATTGGTCAAAACAATATAGAAAATCCGCAAGAATTGTCGGAGATGTTATTGGAAAGTATCACCCGCACGGAGATCAGGCAGTTTATGATGCTTTAGTTAGGATGGTTCAAGATTTTTCAATGAGCTCTCCTCTTATAGATGGCCAGGGTAATTTTGGATCAATAGATGGTGATCCGCCTGCAGCAATGAGATATACTGAAACAAGATTATCAAAAATTTCACAATATCTAACTGAAGATATTGAAAAAAATACAGTAACTTTTAAAAGTAATTACGATGAAACAGAGATTGAACCATCTGTATTACCAGCGCAATTTCCTAATTTATTAGTTAATGGTGCTGGTGGAATAGCTGTTGGAATGGCAACAAGCATACCTCCGCATAACCTAGGTGAAGTAATTAATGGCTCTCTTGCTTTAATAAACAATAAAGACATTAAAATAAGCGAACTTATGAAACATATACCAGGTCCTGATTTTCCAACAGGTGGAATAATTATTGGTAAAGATATAATTAAACAAGGTTATAAAACTGGCAGAGGTTCATTTAAAGTTAGAGGAGAAATTAATGTTGAAAATTTGAAAAATGGTAGGGATAGATTGGTAATTACCTCAATACCTTATCAAATCAATAAGTCTGTTCTTAATGAAAAAATAGCTGAATTAGTCAGAGAAAAAAAGATAGAAGGTGTAAAAGATATCAGAGATGAATCTAATAGAGAAGGTATAAGAGTTGCAATTGATTTAAGAAACAATGTCGAGCCAGAAACTATAAGAAGACAACTTTTTAAATATACTTCAATAGAAAGTTCTTTTAGTTTCAATACTTTAGCTATAGTTGATAAAAAACCAAAAATTTGCAATTTAAAAGAGTTTATAGAAAATTTTCTTAAATTTAGAGAAAATGTTGTAATTAAAAGAACTAAATTTGATCTAAAAAAAGCAGAAGATAGGGCGCATGTATTAATTGGTCTATCTGTTGCAGTAGAAAATATAGATAAAGTTATAAAAATAATTAAATCTTCTAAAACACCCGATGAAGCAAAAAAACTATTGTTAAAAAGCAAATGGAAAATTAATAAATCAATTAAATTAATTAAGTTAATTGAAAATAATAAATCTAAAGGTTTATATAATTTAACATCACAGCAAGTTAACTCAATATTAGAACTTAGATTGCAAAAGTTAACAACTTTAGGAATTAATGAAATAGATAATGAGATTAAAAAATTATCAGATTTAATTACTAAATATAAAAAAATAATTAATTCAAAAAAAGAATTATTTAAAGTAATCAGTGATGAACTAAAATTTATCAAAGAAAAATTTTCTAAACCTAGAAGAACACAAATTATCGATGCTGTTTTAAATTATGATATCGAAGAAACAATACAAAAAGAAAATGTTATAATAACAGTTACATTGCAAGGTTATATAAAAAGAGGTGCATTAAGCAGTGTTAAACAGCAAAAAAGAGGTGGTAAGGGTAAAACTGGTATTAAAACTAGAGATGAAGATTCTGTTGTTCAAACTTTGTCAGTTAATACTCACACACAAGTTCTTTTTTTTTCAACAGAAGGTTTAGTTTATAGAATAAAGGCATGGAAAATACCGGAAGGTTCACCTTCATCAAAAGGCAAATCATTATTTAATATACTGCCTTTAAAAAGTCATCAATCAGTTAGTTCGATAATGCCGTACCCAGATGATTCATCTAATACTAATGGAATGCATATTATTTTTGCCACTTCTAATGGTAAAATAAGAAAAAACGATTTAAAAGATTTTTCATCTATAAACACTTCAGGTAAAATCGCAATGAAACTTGACACCAATGACAAGATTATTGGTGTTAAAATATGCAAAGATGATCAGGATATTATTCTAAGCACAAGACATGGTAAGTGTATTAGATTTGAGGCAAAAAAACTTAGAGTATTTAAAGGTAGATCTTCAAAAGGAATAAGAGGAATTAACTTAAAGGATGGAGATTCAATAGTTTCACTATCAATAACCGATCATGATAAATCAAAAAATAATAATAAATTAAATAAAAATGATAAATCTGAAAAGATAGCAAAAGAAAAATTCATACTATCAATAACTGAAAATGGATATGGAAAAAGAACCTCTCATTATGATTTTAGAGTAACAAATAGAGGAGGAAAGGGAATTATTGGTATAGTTAACTCTGTAAGAAATGGAAATGTTTCATCCTCTTTTCCTGTTAATGAGGGAGATGATATATTAATTTCAACTAATAAAGGAAGGGTAATAAGAACAGCAGTAAAAGAAATTAGAATTGCTGGAAGAAACACCCAAGGCGTTAGAATAATTAAATTATCTGGCGATGAAAAAGTTGTATCTTCAATAAAAATTGAAGATAATTTAAAATAATGAAAAAAATAGCAATTTATCCAGGAACATTTGATCCAATTACTTACGGACATATAGATGTTATAAAAAAAGCTTTTAAAGTAGTTGATAAAATTATTATAGCTATTTCTGAAAAAAACAAAAAAGAACATCTTTTTTTATCCGATGAAAGAGTTGAAATAGTTAAAAATGCTTTATTTAAAGATCTAAATTTTAAAAAAAATAAAATCTTAGTAGTACCTTTTAGTATTTTAACAACTAATCTTTGTAAAAAATATAAATCAAATATTATACTTAGAGGTTTGAGAGCAGTTTCAGATTTTGAATATGAATTTCAATTAGCTGAAATGAATAGAAAATTAAATCCCACTATAGAAACAATTTTTTTAATGTCAGATGTAAAAAATCAAATTATTTCTTCAAGATTAATTAAAGAAATAATTGAGCTTAAAGGTGATATAAGAAAATTTACAACAAAAAGTACAGTTAAAGCATTAAAAAAAAAGTATGAATAATTTTTTTAACAAATTAATTATATTATTTATATTGGTATATCCAAACAATATAACAGCAAAGGAGAATGTTATGATACTTAAGTTAAAAGATGGTAATGTTAAAATTAAATTATTTCCTGATGTGGCGCCCAATCATGTGGAAAGAATAAAAAAATTAGCTGACGAAGGAAAATATGATAATGTTGTTTTTCACAGAGTAATTGAAGGTTTTATGGCTCAGACTGGTGATGTTAAGTTTGGAAATTCTTCATCCGCTAACTATAATTTACAAAGTGCTGGAACAGGCGGATCTGATTTACCTGATTTAAAATCTGAATTTAGCGATTTGCCTCATGATAGAGGTACAGTTTCAATGGCGAGATCAAATGATCCAAATAGTGCCAATAGTCAATTTTTTATTTGTTTTGAACCAGCCCCTTTTTTAGACAGAAATTATACAGTCTTTGGTAAAGTTATTGAAGGAATGGAATTTGTAGATAAGATAAAAAAAGGTGAGGGTTCTAACGGATCTGTATTAAATCCTGATAAAATTATTAGTTTTAAATCTGAGTAGATTTAAAATTTAATGAAAACAAAAAAATTTAAATTTAAGTTAATTAAAACCAGTAATAATGCAAGACTAGGAATTATAAATACTAGTAGAGGTAAAATTCATACACCAGCTTTTATGCCTGTAGGAACTCAGGCTACCGTTAAAGGTGCTTTTATTAAAGATATAATTAAAGCGAAATCTGAAATTATCTTATCAAACACATATCATTTAATGATAAGACCAGGCGTTAAAAGAATTCGAAAAGCTGGTGGTATACACAAATTTATGAATTGTAATTTACCTATTTTAACAGACTCCGGTGGTTTTCAGGTTATGTCTCTTTCAAAACTAAATATAATTGATAGAGAAAAAGGTGCTATTTTTAAATCTCACGTTGATGGAAAAAAATTTATTTTGAGTCCAGAAGAAAGCATTAGAATTCAAAAATCTTTAGATTCAGATATTTTAATGGTTATGGATGAATGTCCTAAAAAAACTAATGATTATAAAAAAATACAAAATTCAATGGATTTATCAATATATTGGGCTTCAAGATCTAAAAAAGCTTTTGGAAAGGATTCTAAAAAAGCACTTTTCGGTATAGTACAAGGAGGTTTGTTTAAAGATCTAAGAATAAAATCATTGAATGCTTTGATGAAAATTGGATTTGATGGTTATGCCTTAGGAGGATTGGCAGTTGGTGAGTTACAAAATGAAATGTTTGAAGTTTTGGAAAATATTACTCCAGAAATGCCTCAAAATAAACCAAGATATTTAATGGGTGTTGGCACTCCTTCAGATATTTTGGGATCTGTTAAAAGAGGTATCGATATGTTTGACTGTGTTATGCCTACAAGGTCTGGTAGGACGGGTTTGGCTTTTACTTGGAAAGGTAGAATTAATATTAGAAATTCTAAATATAAAAATGATAATACCCCACTAGATACAAATACAACAAACTTTGATTTAAATAAATATTCGAAAAATTATTTAAATCATCTTTTTAATACAAATGAAATGTTGGGATCTATGCTTCTTACCTTAAATAATATCAATTTTTATCAAGAGCTTATGTTATCAATTAGAAAAAATATTAAAAGAGGTACTTTTTCAAAGTTTCATGACAAATATATTAATATCCTATAATTTTTTACAATTGATTAAATAATAAAAAAGAATATAAGAAACTTCATCGGGCCGTTAGCTCAGTTGGTAGAGCAATTCCCTTTTAAGGAATGGGTCGCTGGTTCGAATCCAGCACGGCTCACCATTACGACAAGTTAATTGGTGGATATTTAATTATAATATCGTTCATCCATTCGTTTATTTTTTTAATTCTATTTTCTGGTGATGGATGAGTACTCATAAACTCTGGTGGCGTTTTTCCTTTGTTAGCTTTTTTCATTCTTTCCCACACTTTAACAGTTTCGCGTATATCATATCCTGATAAAGAGGAAAAAATTAAACCCAAATAATCTGCTTCACTTTCTTGTTTTCTATTAAAAGGCATCAAAATTCCCATTTGAGTAAGCAAACCTACGGTATTCATTCCTGTTGTTCTGTTAACTGTAGAAAGTTTGCCGCCAGACAATATATCCGTAACTTGTGTAACTAGATTAATAGCAACATTTCTGCTAGCTCTTTCATTTGAATGTTTGGCAACAGCGTGAGCAATTTCATGACCCATAACAGAAGCTAATCCGTTAGCATTTTTTGTTACATCTAAAATCCCGGTATAGACCGCTATTTTACCTCCTGGCATACACCAAGCATTCTTTACTTTCTTTCTATCTATAAGAATATATTCCCATTGAAAATTTGTTGTCGGGTCAGGAAGATTTGATTGATAAAAATATTCACTTATAGACTCTTCTATTTTTTTTCCTATTTCTTGAATTTCAGTCAATCTACTATCTTTAATCAATTTTTTTTTTTCTTTTTCTTTAACTTTTTCATAAATCTGAGCAGCTTGAGCATTTAACTTAGCATCAGATATTAATTTTAACTGTTTTCTATCTGTGATTGGTGTTGTAGTACATGAGTTAACTCCAATAGCAACACAGCCACAACCCATAAAATGTAAAAAATTTCTTCTATTCATATTTTAGATAATTTGATAATAATTTAATTGATTCAAAATGGCTAGAATAAAAAGAAAAAGTATTTCTATAATTGCTAGATTAAGAAACTATTTTTTTACTGGAGTAGTTGTTCTGGTGCCTTTGGGATTTACTTTATATTTAACTTTTTTTTTAGTGTCAATTTCAGGAAATTTGATACCTGAAGAAATTAATCCAAACAATTATCTCCCTTTTTCCATACCAGGTTTAGAAATACTTTTATCTGTAATCTTTATAACATTTATTGGCGGATTATCATTGTCATTTATAGGTAAAAAATTTTTTCAAATTATAAATGATGTTTTAAAAAAAATTCCAATCTTAAGGACAATTTACTCTGCAATCGGTCAAATGACTGAAACATTTACTCAAAATAAAGGCAGAAAAAAAAGTGTTGTTTTAGTTGAATATCCTCGAAAAGGTAGTTGGGCGGTTGGTTTTGCTACTAAAGAAAATAGTGGTGAAATAACAAAAAAAACAAATAAAAAATTAATTAATGTATTTGTACCTACTACACCTAATCCTACTAGTGGTTTTTTATTAATGTTTCCCAAAGATGAGGTTAAGTATTTAGATATGTCTTTTGAAGAAGCTTCAAAGTTTATTGTTTCGGCTGGAACATCAAATCCAAAAAACTAAACTAAATCATTAATTATCTCTGCTTGATCGTAGAGTTTTATTAAAGGTAAATATTTTTTTAAATTTTTCTCTTCTTTTTCAATTCTTCTAACTTCCTTTTCAGCAATAATAAATAATTCACTATTTTGTATAGGATCAGCCAATTTAAAATTCTTAATACCACTTTGTTTAAAACCTAATAGATCACCAAATCCACGCATTCTCATGTCTTCTTCAGAAATAAGAAATCCATCATTAGTTTTTTTTAATATATTGATTCTTTGTCTAGCAGCATCACTGAGATTTTTTTTAAACATCAATATGCAAGTTGCTTGCTTAGCACCTCTTCCAACTCTACCTCTTAATTGATGTAGTTGTGATAAACCAAATTTATTTGAATTTTCGATAATTATTACGTTTGCATTAGGAAAATCAATTCCAACTTCAATTATTGTTGTGGAAACTAATATATAAATTTTTTTTTCTAAAAATTTTTTTAATGTATTATTTTTTTCTTCTTTGCTTAAACTGCCATGAATGATAGCTACTTTATTAGGAAATTTTTTTTTCAAAAATTCATATTTTTTAATAGCAGATTCGTGGTCAATTTTTTTAGACTCTTCGATCAAAGGACAAACCCAAAAAATTTGATTTTCATTCTTAATTTCATTTTTTACAAAAGATACAACTTCATTAATTTTACTTTCAGGTTTGCTGTAGGTGGTTATATCTTTTCTTATATTTGGTTTTTCCTGAATTAATGATAAATCCATATCACCATAAATAGTCATAGTAAGAGTTCTTGGTATGGGAGTTGCTGACATTAATAAAATATCGCAATTAGAACCACCTTTATCTGAAAGTTCTTTTCTCTGCTTAACACCAAACTTATGCTGTTCGTCAATTATAATATAGCCCAAATTTCCGAATTGCATTTTTTTTTGAAAAAGTGAATGTGTACCAAATATCATATTTATTTTTAACTCCTTAGCTTTTTTTTGAATTTCTTTTTTATACTTTGGATCTGTTTTACTTGTTAATAGGTCAATTCTAATTTCTGGAGGAAAAATTTTTTTTGCCAAAAAATAATGTTGACTGGCCAATATTTCTGTAGGAGCCATTAATGCTACCTGGTATCCTGATTCAATAACATTTAATGCGCTAATCAAAGAAACTATTGTCTTTCCGCTGCCAACATCACCTTGCAGTAGTCTAAACATTTTTGAGCTTGAAGATAAATCTAGGTTTATTTTATTTAAAACTTTTTTTTGATCGTTCGTTAAATCATAATCTAATTTTTCTATCACTGTACGTGAATAATAATTGCTAAATTTTTTTTTATTTTTTTTTATTTTTTTAATTGATTTTCTAATTTCAGAAAATATTAAAAAAGAAGCTAATATTTCGTCGAATACAAGTCTTTTAAAGAAATTATCTTTATAATTGCCAATATTTTTTGGGTCATGCAATTTTAATATAGATTTTTTCCACGTTAAATTGTTAAATTTGTTTAAAATTTCTGGATGCAACCATTCATCTAAGTCAGGTAAAGATTCTAAAACATTATTTATAATTTTATTGTATTGCTTTTCTGAAATACCTTCTGTTAAGCTATATTTGTTATGAATTTTTTTAATTAAATTGCTTTCTTTAGAAACATAGGTAGGATTTGTTATTTGATATCTATTTTTAAAATAATTAATTTTACCGCTAATTGTTACATTTTCATTTAATGGTAGTATTTTTCTTATATAACCTTCATAGCTATTAAAAAAAACGCAATCTATTTTACCTGTATCATCTTCACAAATAACTTTGTTGGGTAGATTTCTTACTCTTGGAAAAGAATATTTTTTAACAACAATATCTATTGTTGAAATTTTACCAATTTGTAATTCATTAATTTTAGATTTAATTGATCTATCAGTAAATGATTGGGGTAGCTTCCAAATTAAATCAAAAAGATTATAAATTCCTTTTTTTTTAAGAATATTTGATGTTTTTATTCCTATACCTTTTATTTGTTTTAAATCTTTTAATAAATATTCATATTTGTTCATATTAGTTTAAAAAGTATATTATATTAAATATCATGTCCTTAAAAATTGAAGAATTAAAAAAAAAAATAATTTACAGATCTTCATATAGAGGAAATAAGGAGATGGACATTATACTTAAGTCATTTATCAGAGAATATATAGATAAACTTACAGATGATGAGCTAACAGTTTTATATGACTTTTTAGATATAGACGATGATACTTTGTATAAATTTAAAAATGGTTTAAAAACCAATCATAAAATACCTAAAAATAGAATCACGCAATTATTTAAAAATTTTAATATAAATTAATATAATGGCGGAAGGACTGGGATTCGAACCCAGGAAAGAGTTGCCCCTTTGCCGGTTTTCAAGACCGGTGCTTTCAACCGCTCAGCCATCCTTCCTTAAGTGATTATTTATAATGATAATAATTAAATTCAACTAAAAAAAGTGTATAAGTAGTGTAAAATCCAATAATAAAAATTTAATACAATTAGTTAATGAATATAAGTAGATTTAATAAAGGAATTTTTTTATCAAGTTCGGGATCTTTGTGGTGGGGTCTATTAGGTACTTACTATTTTCAATATATTTCCTTCATCGGTACTTTAGAAGTTGTTGTTCACAGGTCTATTTGGACTTGTCTTATTTTATTATTAACAACAACTATATTTAATAAATGGTTTTTTTTTAAAAAAATTTTTTTAAATAAAAAAAAAGTATTTATTTTAATGATAACAAGTATTCTTATTTTTGGTAATTGGTCAGTGTGGATATATGCTGTTTCAACAAATAGAATTATTGATGCAAGTTTTGGTTATTTTATTTTTCCAATTATTAGTGTTTTTTTAGGATTTCTTTTTTTAAAAGAAAAATTAAATAAAAAAAGAATTGTTGCTATTACTTTGGTAATAATATCTACTTTATATTTATTATTTAATTTCTCTGGCTTACCATGGGTTGGTTTTACTGTTGCTATATTGTGGAGCACATATAACTTGCTTAGAAAAAAGATAAATGTTGAAACTGATATAGGTTTATTAATAGAAAGTTTATTTATACTACCTATTGCAATAATTTTCTTTTATTTAATAGCTAAATCTAACTTAAGTGATTTTTCAATAACAAATCCATCTCTAATGCTTTTAATCTTTTTAGCAGGACCAATGACGGTGATTCCTTTGTTTTTATATGTCAAAGGAGTTGAATTTTCAGGTCTAGGTCCAACTGGAATGATTTTTTTTATTACACCTACATGTCAATTTTTACTTGGTTTTTTTTACTATAACGAGCCTTTTTCGACTGAAAAGTTGATCGGTTTTATTTTAATTTGGTTTGCTGTATTTATTTATTTAAAAGATATTTATGAAAATAATTAAATTTACCTTAATATTATATTTTATTTTTCTTCAATCTTATGCAAAATCTAATACTGACTTTAATAATTGGTTAATTTCTTTTAAAAAAACAGCTCTTAAAAAAGGTGTTTCTGAAAAAACTTTTAATAAAGTAATGTCTGGTGCAGAATTTTTACCAAAAGTTATTGAATATGATCGTCACCAACCTGAATTTTATGAAGATACAATAACATATATAACTAAAAGAACCTCTTCAAAAAAGATCACCCAAGGTCTTAAAGTATACAGAAATAATAAAAAATTAATTGATTCAATAGAAAAAGAATTTTCTGTAGAGAAAGAATTATTATTAGCTTTAATGGGAATAGAGACTAACTTCGGTAAATATCTTGGAAAAATGGATATAATTTCATCTTTAGCAACTTTGAGTTTTGATAAAAGAAGAAGTAAATTTTTTACAAATGAGTTGGTAAAAGTTTTGTTATTAATTGATAAAAATATAATTGATCACAATATTCTCTACGGTTCTTGGGCTGGTGCTTTCGGTAATTTTCAATTCATGCCTTCAACAATAACTTTGTATGCAATCGATTATGATAAAAATAATAAAATTGAATTAAAATCAATTGAAGACTCTTTTGCTTCAGCAGCTAATTATATAAATAAAATGGGTTGGAATATGAAAAAACCTTGCTTCATTAAAGTTGAATTAAATAATAATACCCCAAATAATTTATTAAATACTTCAGCAAAAAAAATAAAAAATAAAAAAAAACTTAAAAACTTAAAAAAATATATAAAAAAACCTGATGAAATTAACTTAAACAACAATATTAAAGCTGCAATAATTACACCTGATAAAGACATTGTTCCTGATGCAAAGTTTCTTAAACCCGCATATATTGTATTTGACAATTATGATTTAATTTTAAAGTGGAATCGTTCTTTAAGATTTGCTCTTGCAGTTTGTCACTTAAAAAATAAATTTAAAAATGAATTATAAATTATTAATTTTTTTTTTATTGGTAATTGCTTGCGCCACACCATCTAAAAAAGTGCAAGAAGAAATAAAAATTCAAAAGATATTCTCCAACAAGGGTTTTGCTTTATTGTATAGGGATAATATTAATAAAAACAATTTAATATCAAAAAAAATTGAAGAAAGATCATTAATCATTTTTCAGAAAAATCTTGAAGAAAACACTATTGTTAAAATTACGAACCTTTTAAATAATAAGTATTTGATTGCAACAGTAGGTCCGGAATCGAATTATCCTATATTTTATAAAGCTGTATTTTCAAAAAGAATATTTAATGAATTAGAAATTGATCCAAAGGAACCTTATATTGAAATAACTACAGTTGGTAGTGATGGTACTTTTATTGCAAAAAAAGCAAAAACATTTGAAGAAGAAAAAAAAGTAGCTGATAAAGCTCCTGTTGAAGAGATAACTATTAACAGTTTAAATAAGAAAGAAAAAAAGAAAGTTGATAAAAAGATAACAAAAAGTAAATTCAGCTATATTATTAAAGTAGGAGATTTTTATTTTAAAAATTCAGCTGAATTGATTTTTGATAGAATTAAAAAAGAAACACCCATAAATAAACTTAAAATTATGAAAATTTCAAATAATCAATATAGAGTATATTCTGGTCCATTTAAAAATTTAAAATCGCTTAAAAAAGCTTTTAATGATATTAGTATAATTGATTTTGAAAATTTAGAAATAATTAAACAATGAAGAAAATATTTTTTTACATCATTTTAACTATAATTTATTTTAATATTTCCTTGGCAAAAGCTGAGTTCGAAATAAAAGCTAGAACAGCTATTTTACAAGATCATTTATCTGGTAAAATTTTATATGAAAAAGATCCTGACATAAAAATTTTTCCTGCATCAATGACAAAAATTATGACATCTATAATTGCTTTTGAACTATTAGAAACTGGGGATTTGAATCTAGATGATAAATTTTTTGTATCTGAAAATGCATGGAGGTGGTCACAGCAAGGATATTCTTCTATGTTTATTATGGTTAATGATCAAGTTAGTGTAGAGAGTTTATTAAGAGGTATTATAGTTGCATCTGGTAATGATGCATGTATTGCATTGGCTGAAGGTATTGCAGGTACAGAAGAGGAATTTGCACTAATGATGACTTCAAAAGCTAAAGAAATCGGAATGAACAACACTAATTTTAGTAATTCATCAGGTATGACTTCTGCATATAATTATTCAACAGTAAGAGATGTTTTGATTATGTCGGATTATTTAATTAGGAATTACCCTGAATATTATAAGTACTTTGAAGAAAAAGAATTTACTTGGGAAAGAACTGGTGGTGATCCAATAACACAAGGTAATAGAAATCCTTTACTCTACAAAAATATTGGTGTGGATGGAATAAAAACTGGCTATCTTGGTGCTGAAAAATATTCCTTAGCTTCTTCAATTAAAAGAAACGAACGTAGACTGATAGCTGTTGCTAGTGGATTTGAAACTAAAAAAAGTAGATCTAAAGAATCTGCAAAATTACTTACTTGGGGTTTAACTAATTTTGACACAATTGAAATAGCTAAAAAAGAAGAACATTTGTTATATTTAGATGTTTGGCTAGGAAAAAAAGATAAGATTTCAGTTCATGTAAATTCTGATATTTATAAAACTATACCAAAATCTAGAAAAAAATATTTAAATATTAAAGCAATTTATGAAGGTCCTGTGAATGCTCCAATCAATAAAAATGAAAAAATTGGTAAACTATTAATATCCTATAAAGATGATAAAATTGGTGAATACGATCTGTTAGCTTCTGAAAACATAAAAAGACTTAATATTTTTTCAAGACTAATAAAATCAATAAATTATCTAATTTGGGGTGATGTCTAAAAAAAAACCACTTATAGTTTTCGAAGGTATAGAAGGAACAGGTAAAACATTGCATATAAATAATATTGCTAAATTTTTTAAAAAAAAAGGTATTGAATACATTAAAATACGTGAACCAGGGGGTTCGAAAAATTCTGAATCAATAAGAAAAATAATTTTAAATAAAAAATCAAATTTTAATAAATTAACAGATTTATTTCTTTATTTAGCCGCAAGAAATGAAAATAAAGAAGAAATAATTCATAAAAATTATAAAAAAAAAATTATTTTAATTGATAGATTTACAGATTCAACTTTAGCCTATCAACATTATGGAATGGGAATAAATAAAAAACTAATTATCTTGCTAAACAAAACTATTTTAAAAAAAATAAAACCTGATTTTACATTTTTGTATACTATTAATCGTAAAAATTTACTTAATAGATTGCGAAAAAGAGTTAATAAAAATAGATATGATAAGTTTAAATATGAATTTTATAATAAAGTACAAAAAGGTTTTATCAACCTATCTAAAAATAAAAAAAAATATTTAATAATTGATTCAAATAATGAAATTGCAGAAAACAAAAAAATAATTTTAAATAAAATTAAAAAAATTATATAAAATGGAATTACACCCAAATAATCAAATTAAACTTTATGGTTTCAATGAAACATTTGAATTGTTAAAAAATTTATTTGATCAAAAAAAAATACCAAATAAAATATTATTTTCAGGACAAAAGGGTATAGGCAAAGCTACATTTGCCTATCATTTGTCTAATTATATTTTTTCAAAAAATGAAAAATATCCATACAAAATTACCGAATATCAAATTGATACAAATAATAGATCATTCAATTTTGTAATAAATAATTCACATCCTAATTTCTTTTTAATTGATCTAAAGGATGGAAAAAAAAATATCGAAATTTCTCAAATTAGAGAAATGATAAACTATACAAACAAATCTTCTTTTAATTCTAACGATAAAATTATCATCATTGATAATGTTGAATTTTTAAATACAAATTCGGTAAATGCCTTACTCAAAGTTTTAGAAGAACCTAATGAAAAAATTATTTTTTTTTTGATACATGATAACCAAAAAAAAATAAGCTCTACATTAAAATCAAGATGTATTGAATTTAATTTGCATTTATCAAATTCTATTAAAAAAAAAATAATTGATTCTTTAACTGAAGAAAATTTCTATAACTCATTAAGTAATGATTTTAAAAATTACTATATTTCACCTGGTCAATACATTAATTTATACTATTATTGCCAAAACAATAACCTAGATTTTAAAAATATTGATATAGGTGTTTTTTTAAAAGATTTAATATTAAATTATCAAATTAAAAAGAGTAGTTTTCTAAGAGAAAATTTAATTCAATATATTGAATTTTTTTTTGCGAAAAAATTTAATACCCATGAATCTAAAAATGATACACATAATCTATATAAAAAGTTTATAGAAAAAATATATAATATAAAAAAATATAATTTAGACCTAGAAACTTTATTAATTGAAATTAATTCTGAATTAATTAATGAATAAAAACTATTACATAACAACTCCAATTTATTATCCTTCTGCGAAACCTCATATGGGCCATGCGTACTCTAGTATAGTTGCCGATTTTTTTGCTCGATTAAAGAGGATTCAGGGATTTAATGTTTTTTTTTTAACAGGAACTGATGAACATGGACAAAAAATTCAAAGAGCAGCAAAAAAAAAAAATATGGATCCACTAACTTTTTGCGATGAAATTAGTAAAACTTTTAAAAATTTATCTAAAACATTAAATCTTTCAAACACAGATTTTATAAGAACTACAGAATCTAGACATGTAAAATCAGTTCAAAACTTATGGAATGTGCTAGAAAAAAAAGGTGAAATATATCTTTCGAAATATTCTGGCTGGTATTCAGTATCTGATGAAGCTTTTTATTCAGAAAATGAAATTAAAAACGAAAATAATAATAAAACTTCTATAGTATCTGGTTCTCCTGTTGAATGGGTTGAAGAAGAGTCCTACTTTTTTAAACTTTCAAAATGGGAAAAACCTCTTCTTGAATTTTACGAAAATAATCCAAATTTTATTTTACCTCAAGCTAGAAAAAATGAAGTTATTAATTTTGTAAAAGGTGGTTTAAAAGATTTGTCTGTAAGCAGAAAATCCTTTTCATGGGGAATAAAAGTTCCATCAAACAATGATCATGTTATTTATGTTTGGTTAGATGCACTTACCAATTACATTAGTGCATTAAATTATCCTAACCAAGAAGATAGTCTGTACAAAAAATTTTGGCCAGCAACACTACATTTGATCGGTAAGGATATTCTAAGATTTCATGCTATATATTGGCCTGCTTTTTTATTAGCTGCAAATATTCCTCTTCCAAAAAGAATTTATGGTCACGGTTGGATACTTTCTGGTGATGAAAAAATGTCTAAATCAAAAGGAAATATTTTAGATCCTTTAGAAATTATTGATAAATACGGTTTAGATCAATTGAGATATTATTTAATTAAAGAAGTATCTTTTGGAAATGACGGAAGTATTTCAAAAGACAAATTGGAAAGTTGTATCAATAGTGATTTAGCTAATAATTATGGTAATTTATGTCAAAGAGTTTTTTCTTTTAATGAAAAAAATTTAAGTTTATCAATACCAACAAAATCAAAATTTGAGAAAGAAGATCTAGAAATATTAAATAATTTTAAATTAAACTATAAATATTTAATTCAGAATATAGATAGTCAAAATATTAATTTTTATGTTGATTTCATTGTAAATCATTTATTTGCGGCAAATAAATATTTTAATGATCAAGAACCATGGAAAAAAAAATCTGATCAAAAAAGGATGAGCACTATTGTCTATGTATCTTTGGAGTTAATTAGAAAACTATCTATTATGCTTTATCCAATTATTCCCGTAAGTGCTTCTAAAGTTTTAAGAGTTTTTAATATATCAGAAGATAAAATTGATTTTAACTCAATAATTGATAATGAGTTTTTAAAATCAGAAAATAAAATTAATAAAATTGGAATTTTATTTAAAAAAATTGATAATAATGATTGATTCACATTGTCATCTTGATCACGAACCTTTGATAAATAATTTGAATAAAATTATTACTAGATCAAAAAATGTTGGAATAGAAAAACTATTAACTATTTGCACTACAATTAATTCATACAAAAATATTCTTAAAATTGTTGAATCAGATCCTATTGTGTATGGGACTTTTGGGATACATCCTCATGAAACACAGAAAGATAAAGTTGATGTCAATTTTATAACTAACAAAATTTCAATTAATAAAAAAATAATTGGTGTAGGAGAAACTGGACTAGATTTTTATTACAATAATAGTGATAAAGACTCACAAATATTTAGTTTTAAAAATCATATTGAAGCTGCCTTAAAATTGAATATTCCTTTAATTGTTCATTCACGAAATGCTGAAAATGAAACTCTTAAAATTTTAAATGAATATAAAAAAGAAAATTTAAAAATTTTAATGCATTGTTTTACTGGAACAAATAAATTTGCTGAAAATCTTTTGCAATATAATACATATTTTTCTGCAAGTGGGATTATTACATTTAAAAATACCATTGAATTACAAAACACTTTTAAAAAAATTCCTAATAATAGAATTTTAATTGAAACTGATAGTCCTTTTTTGTCTCCTATTCCAATGAGAGGAAAAAAAAATGAACCCAGTTTCATTAAATTTACTTTAGAAAAACTTGCTGAAATAAAGAAAATAAATATTGATAATCTTGACATGATTACAACAAATAATTTTAATAATCTTTTTTTTAATTAATGTCTGTGAAATTTACAATATTGGGCTGTGGCTATTCTTTAGGTGTTCCACAAATAGACGGGAATTTTGGTAAATGCAATCCTAACAATAAAAAAAATTATAGAACACGATGCTCTGCATTAATTAGCTCTACTAATTTAAATATTTTAATTGATTCTTCTCCAGATATAAAAATACAATTAATAAAAAATAAAATTAAAAATATAGATAAAGTATTTTATACACACGAACACGCTGATCAAACTCATGGAATAAATGATTTAAGGTTTTTTTACTTAAAAAATAAAACAAAAATTCCTGTTTTTGCCGATAATAAGACGCAAAATTATCTTTTATCAACTTTTAAATATTGTTTCAAAAATGTATCTGAATATCCTCCTATTTTAAAAATAAATAAGCTTAAAAAAAAACATACTTTTACAGATAATACTGATAAAATTTCAATCAAAAATATTAAAGTTCAGCATGGTAAAATTAAAAGTATTTGCTACATAATAAATAATAAATGTGCATATGCGAGTGATGTAAATAAAATTTTTAAAAAAGATATGAATAAATTTTCAAACCTAAAATATTTAATTATTGATTGTCTAAGGTATGACTCACATTATTCTCACTATAATCTTAATGATGTTCTTAGCTTAATTAAAATTATTAAACCTAAAAAAACAATTTTAACTAATCTAAATATCGATATGGATTATGGTAAATTAAAAAAAAAATTACCAAAAAATGTAATTCCTGCTTATGATGGATTAAGTTTTTTAATTTAAAGCTTTTTCAATCGCTAATTTAATTTTTTTTGACATTGGGTTCGTAAAAGAAGCATATGTGTCAATAATTTTCCCATCTTTACCAATTAAAATTTTATGAAAATTCCATTTAGGTATAGCTGAATTTCCGTGATTTTTTTTAGCCCACTTATATATTATATGTGCATTTTCTCCCTTAACATCATTTTTACCCGTCATTGGAAAATTAATATTAAAATTGACTTCACAAAATTTTTTTATTTCTTCATTTGAGCCTGGTTCTTGTCCTCCAAATTGATTAGATGGGACTCCTAAAACAATGAAATCATTATTTTTATAAGTTGACCATAATTTTTGTAGATCTTTATATTGTTTAGTGAAACCACAGTTGCTCGCAACATTAACGAGTAATATTACTTTATCTTTATATTTATCTAAATTTAAAATATTTCCTTCAATGGAGTTGATTGAAAAATCAAAAAAAATTTTTTCATATTTGCTTTCACTATTATTTATAAACATTAAAGATATTAGTATTGTTAGTATATATATGTAAATTTGGTTCTTTTTAATTATTTTTTTCATTCTTATTGGTAAGCAATAGTAAAAAATATCCAAATAAAGTAGATAATAATGATCCTGATAAAACACCTATTTTTACACCATCCATATATTCAGTGTTTTCTACGAATGCAAGATTACCAACAAACAAACTCATGGTGAATCCTATTCCTGTTAAGATTCCAACGCCATAAAAACTCAACCAATTACAATTAGTTGGCAGTTGTGCAAAACCAATTTTAATAGATAGGTATGAAAAAATAAAAACACCTAATTGTTTACCTATGAAAAGTCCAAGTAATATGCCCAAAGGAACAGGAAGTAAAAATGATGAAAACGATAATCCCTCTAAAGAAACACCGGCATTAGCAAATGCAAATATTGGCATTATAAAATAAGCTACGTAAGGGCTTATATTATGTTCAATTTTTACTAATAAAGAAAAATCATGTTCTTTTTTTCTATGTGGAATAATAGTTCCAAGAAGAACTCCTGCGATTGTTGCATGAACTCCAGATTTATAAGTAAAATACCATAATACTAAACCAAGAATTAAATAAGGTAAAAATTTCTTAACTCCAAATTTATTTATAATTAAAAGAAAAATAAATACTAAAAATAAAATTATCAGATTTGTAACATTTAAATCTCCAGTGTAAAAAAATGCAATTATAATTATAGCACCGAGATCATCAATAATTGCCAGAGCTGTTAAAAATACTTTTAAAGATATTGGGATTCTTGATCCCAGGAGAGATAAAATTCCAATTGAAAAAGCGATATCAGTAGCAGAAGGTATAGCCCAACCATTTAAAGTTTCAGGATTATTAAAGTTAATATATATATAAATTAATGCAGGTACAAGCATACCACCGACAGCGCCAATAACAGGTAGAGTTGCTTGTTTAGTAGTAGATAGTTCTCCTTGAATAAATTCTCTTTTGATTTCTAATGTTACAAAAAAGAAAAATATGGCCATCAAAGCATCATTTATCCAATGTAAGAGTGATAATTTAAGACCAAAATTATTTATACCAATAAAAAAATATTTTTGTAAAGAATTAAAGTATAGTTCAGATAATGAAGAATTACTTATAATTAAAGCTATAATTGCACTAATTAATAAAAGTAAACCACTGGCAGCTTCTAGTTTAAAAAACCATCTAAATGGAGCGGAAATATAATTAAGCATCTATTTAATAAGATCAATAATAAATAATTTAATATCTTTTAAAGTTTCATATAAATTATTTAAATATACTTCAATATTAGGAAATATATGAGCGATTTCATTTTTAAAAGTATCAATAATTATTATTAATGTTGCAAAGGAAATAATTATTACAAGAAAAAGTTTAAAATAGTTTTTATTATCAGCAGCTTTTATTTCTATTTTTTGACTTTCGTCTTTAGCTACCTTATTAACATTTTTTTTAATTTCTTCATTTTTAAGTATTTTTTCTTCAGTTATTTTTTCTTTTATAAAGAACCATTTATGTTGACAACTTCCACATTGTAACATTCTACCCTTTGAAGGAATTAAATCATCTTGAACATTGAAGCTTTTTGAACAACTCTCACATCTTATAAGCATTACTAATATATATCAGATTCTTAATAAATTACTTTATTTTTACTGTTGTTTATGCTTTAAAAAAACCAACATGTACTGTATTAGTATCCAATTAACGGGGCGTAGCGCAGCCTGGTAGCGCATCTGGTTTGGGACCAGAGGGTCGCAGGTTCAAATCCTGCCGCCCCGACCATTGAGATATGAAAAAAGCAAAAATATATAAACCTGGAAAAACTGCTATGCAATCAGGTACAAAAAAATATAACAAGTGGGTAATAGAGTTTATTACAAAAAAACCAGGTATTAACCCATTAATGGGATGGGAAAGCTCAACAGATACTTTTACTGAGGTTAAATTAGAATTTTCTACAAAGGACTCGGCTATACAATATGCAAAAAAAAATCAAATAGACTTTGAATTAATAGAATCAAAAAATAGAAAAATTGTAAAAAAGTCATATTCTGATAATTTTATAAAATAATTAAAATGTTTAAATTTTTTTTACAAAAAAAATGGTTTCTTTGGAGTATTTTTGGTTCACTATTAATCCTAGTATCAACCTGGTATCAAGTTCAACTAGATGTTAAGATAAATGAATGGTTTGGTGAATTTTATGATACCCTTCAAAAAGCTTTAACTACTCCAAACTCAGTTTCTGAAAGTGAATTTATTGGTTACTTATTTACTTTTGCAAAAATAGCTGGTCTTTGGATCATAATTGCTGTTCTCACAGGTTTTTTTACTAGTCACTGGGTATTTAGATGGAGAACGGCTATGGCTGATTACTATCATGAACAGTGGTTAAAAGCTAGATTAACTGAAGGTGCTTCTCAAAGAGTTCAGGAAGATACTTTAAAATTTGCAAGAATTATGGAAGGCCTAGGAACAGGTCTGCTTGATAGTATTATGACATTGATTGCGTTTACTCCAATATTGTGGGGACTTTCAAAACAAATAGATGTTTTACCTTGGATAGGTGAGGTTGATCATGCTTTGGTATGGGTAGCTATTCTGTCAGCTTTAGGTGGTACTATACTACTAGCAGCTGTTGGAATTAAATTACCAGGTATAGAATATGACATCCAAAAAGAGGAAGCTGGATATAGAAAAGAACTTGTCCACGGTGAAGATGATCCTATAAGAGCAGCACCTCCAACTATTGGACAATTATATAATAGAGTTAGAGGGATACATTACAAATCTTATTTTCACTATTTATACTTTAATACTGTAAAATGGAGTTACTTCCAAGGAATGGTGATTGTTCCTTATTTAGCATTAGCACCAACAATAGTAACTGGTGCAATAACTTTGGGATTTGTTCAACAAATAACAAGAGCTTTTGGCAGAGTTGAAGGATCTTTACAATACTTGGTTAAAAGTTGGTCAATAATAGTTGAACTTATATCAGTATGGAAGAGATTAAGAGAGTTTGAGGCAAAATTACATTCTGTAGAAAATGATAGCACTTTAAAAATTTAATAGTGAAAATAGTGAAAATTGATAAAACATTAGTTGATAAATTTATTAACATCACATCGATGTCAGCAATAGCTTGTCATAAACACATTGGAAAAAATGATAAAATTATTGCTGATAAAGCTGCAACTGACAATATGAGAGAGAACTTAAATAAATTAGATATTAATGGCAAAGTTGTAATTGGCGAAGGTGAATTAGATGATGCTCCAATGCTTTATATAGGTGAAAAACTAGGAACAGGAAAAGGTCCTTTTCTTGATATTGCGGTTGATCCTTTGGAAGGTACGAATTTTGCTGCACAGAATTTGCCAGGAGCATTATCAGTTATGGCTATAGCTTTAAAAGGAAATTTATTCAATGCTCCTGAAACTTACATGGATAAATTAGCAGTTGGAAAAGATGTACCAAAAGATGCTACTGACCTCGATTTTTCTATTGAAAAAAATATAAAAAATATTGCAGAATCAAAAAACAAAAACATAAATCAAATAACTGCTTGTTTGCTCAATAGACCAAGACACAAGGAGATAATTAACAAACTAAGAAATTTAAATGTAAATTTAAAGTTAATATCAGATGGAGATGTTTCTGGAGCTCTTCTTGTAACAGATAAAAAATATAAAGTAGATATATTTCTTGGTATTGGGGGAGGTCCAGAAGGGGTTTTGGCTGCATCAGCCTTAGATGCTTTTGATTGTAAATTTCAAGGAAGATTTCTATTTAAAACTGATAAAGATATATTTAGAGCCAAAGAAATGGGTATATCTGATTTAAATAAGAAATATGAATTACACGAAATAGTTAAAGGTGATTCAGTTTTTTGTGCAACTGGTATAACCACTGGTGATCTTGTTAATGGTGTTAAAATAATTGATAAAAATTTCATTACAGAAACTCTTGTTACACACAAAAACACTTCAATCAATATTGTAAAAAAAGAGGTACCAATTACTTGATTAAATATTATATTTGCAATAAAAGATCTTCCTTTGGTCCCTTCGTCTATCGGTTAGGACACATGGTTTTCATCCATGAAAGAGGGGTTCGATTCCCCTAGGGACCGCCATTGAATTATAGTATAATATTTATTAATTAAAATGAGAAAAGCACTTTTTGCATACACTAATAAATTATATTCTTTGGAAAAAATAAAAGAAATTAATTCTGTTATTGATCAAAACTTACATTCAAGTAAAGATTATCCTGCTGCAAAAACAACAAAAACGTCTGAAGTTAAATTTATACACTTTGGTAGAATAGGTAAATTTTTATTGCCGTTTACACAATTTGTTTTATCATCAAATAAGACTAATTTTGGTTTCGATTTACATCAATTAACTGCTGATGAGGTTTTAAATTATAATGTTTATAAAAAAAATACTGAGTATGATTGGCATATAGATGCAGAACTTGAAAAACCCTTATTTGATATTAAATTGACATGTTTGCTTAACTGCTCAGATTCATCATACGATGGTGGAGATCTATGCTTATTTAGTGGCAAGGAGAGAATTTGTGAGGAATTTAATACACCAGGTAGTATTATTGTATTTCCCTCTTTTATTAATCATAGAGTAACAAAAGTCAAATCAGGAGAAAGAAAAACTTTGGCTGTTTGGTGGAGTGGACCAAAATTTAGATAATTCTGTTTTGATGGCTTTTTATGTTTATATGATCAAAACTATATCGAGTTCAGTAAAAAAAAGTTATGTTGGATTTTCAAACAATGTCAATAAAAGATTAAAAAAACACAATTCCAATAAAGGAGCTAAATCAACAAAGGGCCATAAATGGAAATTAATTTATCAAAAAAAATTTGCATCAAAAAGTAAAGCTATGTCTTTTGAATATAAGTTAAAAAATGATAAAAAAAAAAGACTATCTATACTAAAAAAATTTTACAATTAATCTTATGTTAAAAATTGCTACCATACTACCTTACAAGGAAAATTATACTTTCAGTAAAGCTGCTGCTGCATCTTTGTGGGTTTCAGATTTTTTTAAATATTCTAAATACAAAAAAAACAATTACATATATGGTAGCACCGATAGTAAAGACTATTTAACTAAAAATTATGTAAATATAGATTTAAAAAAAAAAAATAAACTATTTAGTACTACGGCTGTTTATTGCGATAGTTTAATTAAAAAAATTAATAACAAAAATTTCGATATTATTGAAATTCATAATAGACCTTTAGTATTTTTATATCTAAAAAAAAATTTAAAGTGTAAGTATATTATATACTTTCATAATGATCCTTTATCAATGAAAGGGTCAAAAAAAATTAATGAAAGAATTCGTTTACTTAATGAAACTGATAAAATAGTTTTTGTAAGTAAATGGGTTCAAAAACGTTTTTTTATAGGTATTGATAAAAGGCTTATAAATAAAACTGAAGTAGTTTATCCAAGTATTAATATCGATAAAAAAAGAATTAAAAAAACAAAAAGAATTGTTTTTGTTGGTAAACTTAATCCTTCTAAAGGCTATGACATATACAGAGACGCAATAATTAAAATTTTAAATGAATTTAAAAACTGGAAAGCTTTTTCAATAGGTGATGAAAGTAGAAATAAACCAACAATTAATCATAAAAACCATTTTGAAATAGGTTATTTAAAACACAAAATTGTATTGAATTTTTTAAAAGGATCTCAGATAGCCGTTGTTCCTTCAAGATGGGAAGAGCCATTTGGTAGAACGGCACTAGAGGCATCTTCAAGAGGATGTGCAACAATTATATCGAATAGGGGGGGTCTGCTAGAAACTACTGATCACTGTATAATATTAGAAAATATTAACAGTAATGAATTGTATAGTCAGATTAAAAAATTAATTGTTAATAAAAAATTAAGAAATAAATTACAAAATGATGGATCAAAATATGTTAAGCATATAACTAAAGAAAATTCAGATCTTATAGATCAAATAAGAAGTGAGCTAATTGACATATTTAAAATTAATTTTAATAAAAATAATTTAAAAATTATGAATATTTATAATGTTGGTCAAAAACTTGACCATCGTCTTTATAATATTTCTATAGGAAAAAAATTCACTAATGGTTTTATAAGAAATGGCAATGATGTTATAGAAATTAGTGATAGAGATTTTGTTAAACAAAATAGAGGTTTTAATTTTGTTAATACAACTGAAAAATTTCAAAAATACTTAATATCTACTTTTAAAAATTATCATCCAAATTTAGTTTTTTTTGGACATACTAACAATATTTACTTAGATACCTTAGACCAGTTTAAAAATATAAATAAAAATGTAGTAATTTCTCAGTGGAATGAAGATCCAATGATGGCAAGTCTTAAAGACTCAAAATCAAATATCGAAAAAATTACATATTATAACAATTATGTTGATCATAATTTTATAACTACAGATCCATCTGTTTTAAAAAATCAGAAAAAAAAGTTAAAAAATACAAAATTTCTTTTTATACCTGTTGATAAAAATATTGAAAGTTACAATGTTTATGATCTAAATCCACGAAAAGATCTATTTTATGCAATGAGTCATGGTGTAAATAGAGCAAAATTAAAATCAGGAAAAAGTGATAGCAGGATTTTTTTTCTTAATAGATTAATTGAAAGAATGAATAATATTAATTATGACTTTTATGGCTTTGAAAATAAAGAGCCAATTTGGGGAAATGATTTTTATACAGCTTTAATTAACTCAAAAATGGGTTTAAATCTAAGTAGAGGAAATCCAACAAAATATTATTCTAGTAACAGAATAGCATCCTTAATGGGAAATGGTTTGCTTACATTTATCGATAAAAGAACTTCATTTGATGATATTTTTAATAAAGATGAAATAATATTTTATACAAGTATAAGAGAATTAGCAGAAAAAATATCATTTTATAAAGTTAATCATAAACAAAGGAGAAAAATTGCTAGGAAAGGTCAAATAAAATATTTTAAATTATTTAATGAAAAAAGAATTACTAAGTACATTATAGAAAATTCTTTCAATAAAAAAATTTCATTATTTTAAACAGAAAATAATTAATTGCTTAAAATATGAAAAGTAATAAAAGTCATATAGTAATATTAAAAAATGATGCTGTGGGAGATTTGGTTCATAGCTTGCCTGCAATTTACAGCATAGTCAACAATGATAAAGTTACAAAGATAACCTTATTTTTATCTAAACAAAGCAAAGGATTTAATTTTTTTTTCGACAATAAAAAAATAAATATTAAAATAATTAACAATAATTTAACTATTTTAGAAAAAGTTAAATTATTCATTTTTTTTATTCTTAACCAAATAGATAAAGTTTTTATTTTAGCTCCAAAAGAATATTTCTTTTATTTACCGTTCTTCTTTAGAAAAATTAAATTTTTTGCAATATGTATAAATAATATTAATAACTACAAAAGACCGAAAGAATTTTTAAGAAATTATCTTTTTAAATACAAAATCAACCATAGAGATGCTGTCTTTAAAAGACTACCATCGGCAGATCTGCAATTTTCACTATGCAATGAAAAAAATCTAGAAAAGAAAAATTTTAATTTCTCACCCCATATATCTACTAAATTAAAAGAAAAATTACCTTCAAATTATATTTATTTTCATGTTAAAAAAAAAATTACTGATGAATTAGGATGGGGTATAAATGAGTTAAAAAATCTATTCAATAAATTTACTGATTTTTATCCAAAAGTTATATTAACAAAAGATAATGAGATTGATGAAAATAATTTAATCTTTAAACAAAATTTCAATTTCTTTGATTTAAAAACATATGAATTTATTAATAATAAAAGCAAAGTCCTTTTTATAAACAATATTGAAGGAAAGGATCTTTATAATGTTATTAAGTTTTCAAAAAAGGTAGTTGCTTTCCACGGAATGATGACAAATCTTGGAAGTTTAGAATATAAACCAGTTATCGATTTGTTTTATTGTAAAATTAGTTCATGGAATGATTATCGAAACTATAGAAACTCATTTTACGAATTTAAGCCTAAATATAAAGGTTATAATTTTATAATACCTAGTAAAGATATAAATAGAACTTTAAAAAAAATAACCTTTTTACTTAAATGAATAAAAAAATAATTGTTAGAATTGCGGAAGGTATTGGAAATCAATTATTTATATATGCACATGCATATGCTTTATCTAGAAATCTTGGTTGTGATTTATTTGTAGATGATACATCTGGCTATCTTAAAAAAACTAATCAACTAAGATCATATCAACTAGATAAATTTAATATTGATATTTTATTATCTGAGCAAAAATATCGGTTTGACACTTTTGCTTCCAATTTAAAAAGAAATTTTTTAAAAAAAATTGATTTTTTTAAAAAAAATAAACTTTTTTTACTTGAAGCAACAGATAAAAATAAACATACTCAATATAATAACACCAGTGCGATAAATTTTTCTGATTTATTATATGTTGAAGGTTATTTTGAGACTGAAAAATACTTTAAAAAATTTCAAAATAATTTAAAATCTATGTTTATTGTTAAAGACGAATATATTGATACTAATAATAAATTTTTTCACCTCCTAAATAATTCTAACTCAGTTTCTATTGCTATTAGGCAAAATCGATACTCTGAAAGAGGAGCAATTAATAATGAAAAATCACTAGAATTCACTAAAAATACCATAGATTATATTAATAAGGGTGTATCTTTTTTTAAAAAAAAAATTTCTAATCCAAAGTTTTTTATTTGGTCTAATGACTTTAAAAACCTAAATCAATATTTTAATGAAAGTGAATTTACATTTATTGAGAATCAAAATAATAAATCCTTAAATGATTTTAATCTTTTTAAATATTCAAAACATTTTATAGTAGGTCCAACTTCTTTTCATTGGTGGGGTGCATGGTTAAATGAAAATCCTTATAAAATTTGTTTAAGACCGTCTAACATAAATCCTTCAAATAATAAGGATTTTTGGCCAGATAGTTGGATTAAAATTTAGATTTTAATTTTATTTAAAGCATTATTTTTAAATATATTTGCTTCTCTTATATATCTTCTAACCATTTGTGTTGTTTTGTGACCTGTCATTGCCATAATACTTCTTTCATCAGCTCCTGATTCAGCGGCAACTGTTGCAAAACCTGATCTTAAACTATGTCCTGAGTAATTCTTATTTTCTATACCCGCTAGATTCAAATAATCTTTAATTATTAAAACTACTGACTGATCTGTTAATCTATTGTTTGTTAATACGGATCCTTTTGCAAATCGTCTAAAAATTGGACCAGATTTTATATTTGATAACTCTATCCATCTTTTTAGGTTAATTACTGGACAGTATTTTTCATTTGTGAAGTAGGGTAGACCTTTTATCATTCCTTCGCCAAATTGATCTGTTTTTGACCTTTTGATAGTTATTTTAACACCCTCTGGAACGAATTCTAAGTCCTCATGATCAATTGATATTAATTCGGTTCTTCTAAATCCGCCTCCAAAACCAACTAACAAAATTGTTTTGTCTCTAATTTTTTTTATTTCTTCTGCTTCTTGATCATCAATAACATTAATAATTGATTTTAAATGATTGATTAATATGGGTTTTTTTCCTTTTTGGATGCTTCCTTTAACCCTTCTAATACCCATTAAATTTTCTATAATTATAGGATGTTTGGTATCTAGATAATGCCCTTTAAGCCTATGAATCATGCTTATTGATACTAATCTTCTTCGTAAAGTACTGATTTTTGAGCTTTTTGATAGATGGGTTAGGTAAAGAGATATTATTTTAGGTTCAGTTGGAAGGGAATCAAAGCCATGCTTTACACAAAAAGCCCCAAAATCTCTAAAATCTGACTTGTAAGCTCTTAAAGTGTTATTAGACTTAGAGCTTTTGAGGTTATTTAATGTTTCCTCATGAAGTGATTTTATGTCTGTAACAAGTTCATTCATATAATTACTATTGATAACAATTAATTATCGATAGTAATATATCAAGTGAATTTTAGTGTCAATATAATAAATTAGAAACTAATGATTAAAAATTCTAAAGAACATTTAAAATCAGTTAACGAAAAGTATTTTCAGCATTTAAAAGCTGCATTTTTAATTGGTATAACAATGATAATTGGAGGATTTCAAGCAATATCACACGGTATATGCCCCGGAATATTGCAAAAATCAGCAAGTGATAAGATTAAAAAACTATATTTCATTATTTCGGGACGTACAAATTAATGCCAAAATATATTCTTATTGGTTTAATAGTGGTAATAGGCACATTTGTGATTATGAATTATTGGCCTAAATTACATGATTACACTAAAAATAAGATAATTGCCTCTATATTTGGAATTATAGCAATAGGCTTTGTTGTTCTTATTAGCCTCTTAATATTTTAGTTTAAGTTATCCACACTATTCTACCCTGTTAAAAACTTAATAAATTCAACAAAAAAGTGATACATACAACCTTTTTACTCTGATAATGTTGAAAATGAATTAAGGGGCAACCCTTAACTGGCCGATTGGGGAAAAACCGAGAGGTTCAAGCCCAGGGGGCAGAAAGCTCTACAAAGCAGCGCTAAACATGTAGAGCGGAAGGCATGGCGGTAGCGCATACAACGACGTGCCAAAACTACTGTTCTTTGCACCGTTAAAAGTGCAAGGAAACAGTGTTTTTATCAGTTTAATGATCATAAAAGGAACTAAGTTTCAAATAAAAGTCTGGAAATACCTTAAAACCATACCTAGAGGCAAAGTAAAAACTTATAAACAAGTAGCAATAGGTATAAATAGACCGAAATCTGCCCGTGCAGTAGCAAATGCATGTGCCAAAAACCCATACGCACCTAAAATACCTTGTCATAGGGTCGTTAGATCTGATGGAAAAATAGGTGGTTTCTCTGCACCTGGAGGAGTAAAAACTAAAAAAAAACTCCTTAAAAAAGAGGGTTTTTTGATCTAGAAATTAACAATATCAACACTTTTAGGTCATTTACTTCGTATTAGTATGATATTTTGTTATTTCACCTTTCAGTTGCACTGTATATGAATATATCTCAAAATACACCCCTTCTATGGCCGTTTAAATGCTATATTCAATTTATGCAATACTAATATATTTTGCTATATCTATATTGCTTTTACTTCCATAAAATACTCATTTTTTTCTTATTTATAGCTGATAGCAATTTTATTTTTTTACAAATTTGAACTGGCGTCCTTTTAATAGCCAAAAAGCCCCATTTTAAGGGCTTTTTTTTTAATATTTATTTATTATTAATTATAATCATTTATTTGATATTTTTAGGAATGTATTTTAGTTACTTAATGTGATACATTAAATAATTAAAATTAGTTAATAAATACAGTTATATATATAATAAAATTAATGTACTAGTTTAAGAGTATATTAAGGCTGATTAACTAGTTCTCTTCGAAATATATAAATACCAGATGAAATAATTATAATAAGACCAAGAAATGTCCATTTATCTGGAAAATCACTAAAAAAATAATAGCCTAAAATAATGTTAGTAATAATTTCAAAATAACCAAAAGGAGCTAATTTTGAAGCATCAGCATATCTTAGAGATAATATAAGCAGGATATGACCCAAACAAGCAAAAATACCCATCAATGCTAGCCAAGACCATTGGTATAGTGTTGGATTTACCCAAACTACAGGAACTAGAAATGATGCAATGATAGCCCCTACTACACCTGTTAACAAAAGTGTTAGTAATGGATTGTCTGTAGAATGAAGTTTTCTGGTTATTACTACATAAATTCCATAGAAACATCCAGTAACGAGAGCGGCAATTGTGGCTAAATTAAATTCTAAAAATCCAGGTCTAATAACAACTAAACTCCCAATAAAGCCGACTAATACTGCAAACCATCTTCTTAATCCTACTTTTTCATTTAAAAAAAAAGGAGAAATTGCAGTAGTAACTAAAGGAGCAACGAAAGCCAAAGTAAGGGCTTTAGCCATAGATATGACTGAAATAGAATAAAAAAAACATATGTTTGCACTAAAAAGAGTAAGGCCTCTTAAAATTTGAAGTTTTGGATTTTCAGACCATCTTAAATTTTTTCTAAAGAAAAAAAACATAAATGGAAGAGTCCAAAAAACAGTAAAAAAATATCTTGCCCAAGTTATTTGAAAAAAAGATAATTCTGATGATAGATATTTTGCAATAGTATCCATGAATGGTAAAACCATCCACGCAGAAAGATTTAATATTATTGCCTTCATTAAGAAAAGAACTTTAACGATATGAATACAATAATAGGAACAGTAAATATAGACATAATAGTAGAAACCACAACTGTGCTTGCAATATTATCAACTATTTTTTTTGGGGAATACATCGATGCAATTAGATAAGTTAATATTGCACTTGGCATAGAAGATTGAATTAATAGTACTCCAGCTGCAAAACCAGATAAATTAAATACTTTAATTAAAAAAAAACCTATAATAGGACCAAAAATTACTCTTCCAATTGAAGAGATAATAGAATTTTTTAAAGAAAAAACCTTCAATTGAGTTAATGCTATACCTAGAGACATCAGTATCATAACTATCATAGCGTAACCCAAGAGCATAACGGTGTTTAATACAAATGTAGGCATACCTATTTCAAAATATAGAAAAGCTACAGTAACTAAAATTGCATAAAATGATGGACTTTTAATAATAACAAAAATGTCAAATTTTTTACTTGCTAAAAAAATATTTAAAGTAAAATGTAAGAGGACAATTACAGCTGAAATTGCAGCAGCAATCCCCATTCCCGCAGTACCATAAGCAAATAGACAAATTGGTATACCCATATTACCTGTATTAGGAAGAATGAAAGGTGGTAATTCTCTGCTATAATCTTTCTTCAGAAAAACTAAAAAAATAATACCAGTAACTGCAAAAAAAAACATGGCAAAAAGCCAGTAAATAAAATAATCAGCAAACATATTGTATGAAAGACCGGAAGTCATAACAGCAAAAATTATTAAAGCTGGAGTTCCAAAGTTTGCAGAATAATTAGTTATAAAAGAAGTATCTATTTTTGGATTTTTTTTACCCAAAAAATAACCTATACCAACAATAAAAAAAACTGGAAATAATACTTCAAAAAGCTTTATGTATATTTCCATTAAAATAATCGAATTAAAGTGGGAAATTTAAGTATATTTTTATTTAATTTAAATGATTTTAAACACTTTCGTGAATTAAATTCGCTAGTTCTATGTGTAATTATTATAATTGAAGCTGTCTTTTTTTTATGTTCAGGTACTTGAATTAAACGTTCAATCGATATTTTATATTTAGCAAGGTTTTTAGTAATTTGAGATAAAACGCCAGGTTTATCAATGACTTCAAATCGTAAATAAAGTGAATTGTTGTATTTATTAACATCATATAAATTAATTTTATTTCTATTTTTATAAGAAATTCCAAAAGGATATTTGATATTACCTCTCAGTACAGATAATAAATCTGACATCAATGATGAAGATGTCGGACCAGGTCCCGCACCTTCTCCTTGTAAAACAGACTCTCCAACTGGTGTACCATTAAGAATTACGGCATTCATTACACCATTAATATTACCAATATAGCTTTCTTTTTTAAGAAGACATGGATGAACCCTTTCAAACAACTTTCCATCAACAATTTCTGTAATACCTAAAAGTTTAATTTTCATACCTAATTCATTTGCCATTCTTATATCCTTAAGTTCAATATTCTCTATTCCAGACATAAGATTTTTAAATTTTGAAATTTTTTTATTAAAAGCTAATGAAGACAAGATTTTAATTTTAGATAAAACATCATTACCATTTAAATCAAATTTTGGGTTTGGTTCGGCATAACCAAGAGATTGTGCTTTTTTAAGTACTTCATCAAAATTTTTATTGCTATTTTGCATTTCAGTTAAAATATAATTTGATGTTCCATTAAGTATACCAACAACTTTTATTATTTTATTTGTAGCAAGACCATCTTTTATAGTTCTTAAAATTGGTATACCTCCGGCTACAGATGCTTCGAATTCTAAATTTACTTTATTTTTTTCTGCTAATAGTGATAAATAATCACCATGTTTGGAAATTAGGGATTTATTGGCTGTAATTACATGAATTTTCTTTTTTAAAGATTCTTCAACAATTTTTTTTGATATTCCATCAGATTTTCCTATTAGTTCAAACAAAATATCAATTTTTTTATTTTGAATAATTTTTAATGGATTTTGATAAAATATTTTTTTGTTTATTTTAAATTTTCTTTTTTTATTTTTATTTCTAGCACATACTGCAGCAATATAAATTTTTCTTCCTGTTTTATTTTCAATATCTTTTTTCTTTTTATTTAACTCATTTAGTAAATAAGAGCCTACATTTCCTAAACCTACTACAGCTATGTTTATATTTTTTTTCATTATTTAATCTTTAATATTTGGAAAATCACTATTTTTTGCATAATTAATTATTTTTAATTTAAATTCATTAAATGACAAATTTTCGTAAATGTTAAATTTTTCTGTAACAGTTTTTTTATTTTGTATGTCAGAGCATCCTATAACTAGTAGTAATAAAAATAACTTTTTCATATTAATCCTTTGTTCTTTTTAAAATTAAACAAAATATTCAAATTCTGGACAGCTTGTCCTGCACCACCTTTTATCAAATTATCTATTGCTGACAAAATAATAATTTTATCTTTAAACTTAGTTTTACAAACTGATATATAAGAATAATTGGTATTAATAACGTCATTTGTACTAATGTGTGTTTCTGCTTTTTGTATTTTAATAAAATTTTCACTCTTATAAAAATTTTTTAGAGATTTAACTATTTTTTTAATGTTACTACCTTTTGTTAAATCTACATATATGGTACTTAAAATACCTCTAAACATAGGAGATAAATGAGGTGTAAAACTAAAATTAACATTTTTTTTTGTATAAATTTTAAATTCTTGCTGCATCTCAGGATTATGCCTGTGAAAACCTACTCCATAAGCAGATAAAGAAGCATATAAATTTTTCTTTTTATATTTTTTATGTACTCCTCTACCAGCACCAGAATAGCCAGACTTTGAATCAATAATTATATTTTTGTGATTTATTAATTTTTTTTTTATCAATGGAATTAACGGCAACAATACAGATGTAGGATAGCACCCTGGACATGATATAATTTTATAAGATTTAATTTTTTGTTTTGTAATTTCTGGTAAAGCATAAATACTTTTTTTTATATTTTTTATTGCGTTATGTTTTGTTTTATACCATTTTAAATATTCTTTAGAGTTTTTAAGTCTGAAATCTGCTGATAAATCGATTAAAATATTAGTTGGTAATAATAAATTTGATAATTTTTGAGCTTCTCCATTAGGTAGCGATGTAAATACGATGTCTATATTCTGTAAATATTTTTTATTAAATTTAATAATTTTTGGAAGATTTTTGTTTTTTAATGATTTATCAAAAAAAGAAACAGATTTTCCTATTGATTTATTGCCACAAAGATATTTTATATTAATATTACTATGTTTTAGTAATAATTTAATTAATTGTATTCCAATATAACCAGTTGAACCAGCAATTAATACGTTTAGCTTTCTCATAATTTAGTATAGCAGTAAAAAATAAAAAAAAAATTATCTTTTAGAAAACTGATAACTTCTACGAGCTTTTCTATGACCATATTTTTTTCTTTCAACTGATCTAGAATCTCTTGTTGTAAGTTTCTCTTTTTTTAAGGTGGTTTTAAATTCAGAATCAAACATTACCAATGCCTTTGAAATACCGTGCACCATTGCACCAACTTGACCTGTTAAACCTCCACCCTTAACATTACATTTAACATCATATGTAGTTTCTTGTTTAATTATTTCAAAAGGTCTTAATAACTGCATTTTATGAGTGTCTCTTTTGAAATAATCTTCATAATTTTTTCCATTAACAAAAATTTTACCAGATCCTTTTTTTAACCAAATTTTGGCAATTGAAGTTTTTCTTCTACCAGTTGCGTATTTGCTATCTTTAAATTCTATTTTTTCTTTTTGAGTTAAATTTTCAGAATTTTCCATATTTAATTTCTTACCAAATTCTTATTATTTAATTTAGATATATCAATAGTCTTAGGATTTTGAGATGAATGAGGATGAGTAGATCCAGAATAAATTTTTAATTTTGTTAGTTGTTTTTTTGCTAAAGGACCACCCGGAAGCATTCTTTTAACTGCTAGCTTTAATGCTTCTTCAGGTTTTTTTTTAAATAATTTTTCAGGTGTAGTTTCTTTAATACCACCTGGGTATCCAGTATGTTTGTAATATTTTTTATTTTGAAATTTTTTTCCAGTAAATTTTATTTGTTCTATGTTTTTTACAACTACAAAGTCACCATGATCCATGTGTGGTGTATAACTGGTTTTGTTTTTTCCTCTAATTATTTTTGTTATAATTGTAGCAAGTCTTCCAACTACGGCATTTGTAGCATCTATTTCATACCAGTCATTTTTTAATTCGCTTTTTTTTACAAATTTTGTCATGAATGCCGGAGTAATACTTATAAATACTTATATTGTCAATTTATTATATAAATGCTAGAAAAATGCTAATTTATTAACTTTAGATAACAAAATTAAAAAACATTAATAGGAGATTTTTATGAGTGATAAAAAAAAACCAATAAACCCACATACATATAAATTTGACACCTTAAGTTTGCATGCTGGATATCAACCACACAAAAATGCAGGATCTCGACAGGTACCTATATACCAAACTACTTCATACCTTTTTGATGATGTTGATCATGCTGCTGCACTTTTTAACTTAGAAAGAGGTGGACATATATATAGCAGAATATCAAATCCAACAGTTGGAGTATTAGAAGAAAGAGTTGCTTCTCTTGAAGGTGGAACAGCTGCTCTAGCAACATCTTCAGGGATGGCTGCTATATTTTTAACAGTTATGACCTTATGTGAAGCTGGTGATCATCTTGTAGTATCTTCTCAATTATATGGTGGTACAGTTAATTTGTTTAGATTAACACTTCCAAAATTTGGAATTAAAACAACTTTTGTCAAACCTAGAGACACAGAAGGTTTTAAAAAAGCTATTCAAAAAAACACTAAGGGTATATTTGGAGAGCTAGTTGGCAATCCTGGAAATGAGCTTATGAATATGCCTGAAATTGCAAACATAGCTCATGATGCTGGTATACCATTGATTGTAGATGCGACTTATCAAACACCTTATCTTTGCAAACCTTTTGAACATGGTGCGGATATAGTTGTTCATTCATTAACTAAGTGGATGGCAGGTCATGGCTCGTCTATGGCTGGTATTTTAGTAGAAGGAGGTAAATTTGATTGGATGCAAAATGATAAATTCCCAACTATGACAAAGCCTTATGAAGGATATCATGGCTTGTCTTTTGCTGAGGAGTTTGGGCCAACTGCATTTACTATGAAAGCTAGAGCAGAAGGTATGAGAGATTTTGGTCCTTGTTTAAGTCCACAAAATGCATGGAATGTATTACAAGGAATTGAAACATTATCTGTTAGAATGAAAAAACATTGTTCAAATGCAGAAGAAATGGTTAAATATTTATTAGCTCATGAAAGTGTTGCTTGGGTTTCTCATCCAAGCGTTCCTGATCATCCAGATCATGAACTAGCAAAAAAACTTTTACCAAATGGACGTGGTTCAATGATAGCTTTTGGTATTAAAGGTGGGAAAGATGCAGGAGTTGCTTTCATAAATAATGTAAAACTTTCATCACATTTAGCTAATGTCGGTGATACCAGAACTTTAGTTATTCATCCAGCTTCTGGAACACATTCTCAAATGGATGAAGCTACATTAAAATTTGCTGGATTGTCTCACGATATGATTAGATTGTCAGTAGGTATAGAAGATATTAATGACATAAAAAATGATTTTGAGATCGGTTTTAGAGCTGCTAAAAAACCTAGACTTGTCTCAAACCAATGAAGTTCAAAGTAGACAATAATGAGGTTTTTGCCTCAACGGGTGGTAGACCTTTCGACAAAAATAAACCTTTAATTATTTTTGTTCACGGAAGTGGTCTAACACATATGACATGGGTTCTTCAAACAAGATATTTTGCATTTCATGGTTATAGTGTTTTAGCATTAGATTTACCAGGTCATGGTCTCTCAAGTGGTGAAAGTTTAAAATCAATTGAAGAAATGTCAGATTGGTTGAGTAAAGTGATAGATGCTGTTGGTTACAAAGAAGCTTCTCTAGTTGGCCATTCTCAAGGATGTTTAGTTACCATTGAGTGTGCTTCAAAATATTCAAATAAAATTAAAACACTAAGTCTAATTGGTGGTGCTGGTGCTATACCAATGAATCCTGAACTACTATCTCTTGCAGAAAACAATGATCCAAAAGCAGTAGATTTAATGATGGATTGGGCACATGGTCCAGCAGGACATTTTGGTGGGCATCCAGTTCCTGGATTATATCACATAAACACAGGAACAATGTTAGCAAAAACAAGAACTATTAAAAACACTCTAGGTGTAGATTTTAGAGCCTGTGATAATTATAAAAATGGATTTGAAGCTGCAAAAAAAATAAAAATTCCTACTTTATCAATTTTAGCTACTGACGATAAAATGTGTCCTGTAAAAGAAGGTAAAAAACTTGCTGATTTAATAGAAGGAAGTCAGGTTGATATAATTGACAATTGCGGTCACATGATGCTGCTTGAAGAAGCAGACAGAGTTTTGGCAGTATTAAAAAAATTTATAACATCTAAATACCCGCCAAAGGAGATAAAAAAATGAGTAAAATAAAAAATCCTGAAACTATAGCTCTCCATGGAGGAGATTATAGAAGTGATCCAGCAACAACCGCTGTAGCTGTACCTTTATATAGGACTACATCTTATCAATTTAACAATACAGAGCATGCTGCAAATTTATTCGCACTTAAAGAATTTGGAAATATTTATACAAGAATAATGAATCCAACCAACGATGTACTCGAAAAAAGAGTTGCAGCATTAGAGGGAGGTTTAGCATGTGTAAGTGTAGGGTCTGGACAAGCTGCATCGACATTTGCAATTATAAATATTTGCCAAGCTGGAGATAATTTTATTAGTTCTACAGATTTATATGGTGGCACAGTTAATTTGTTTACTCATACTTTAAAAAAACTAGGTATTGAATGTAGATATGCCGATCCCGCTGATCCAAGAAATTTTGAAAAACTAATTGATGAAAAGACTAGATGCTTTTATGCAGAAACATTACCAAATCCTTATTTAAGAGTTTTTCCCATACAGGAAGTTGCTGATATTGGAAAAAAATATAACATTCCATTAATAATGGATAACACTGCTTCACCTATTATATGTAAACCAATTGAACATGGTGCCGCAATTGTTGTTCATTCATTAACAAAATTTATTGGTGGCCATGGTACGGTAATAGGTGGTTGTTTAGTTGATGGTGGAAATTTTAATTGGACCGCTGATCCAAAAAGGCAACCCAATTTCAATGAACCAGACCCTAGTTATGGAGGAGCGGTATGGGGAGAAGTGGTTCCTCAATTAACTGGAGCAAATGTTGCTTTTGCAATAAGAGCAAGAGTTTGTTTACTCAGAGACTTAGGAGCACCTTTGGCTCCTGATAATGCATGGGGAATGATACAAGGTTTAGAAACTGTCCCATTAAGAATGAAACAACATTGTTTAAATGCAGAAAAAGTTGTCAACTTTCTTCAAAAGCACAAAAATGTTGATAGAGTAATCTACCCTACTCTTCATGCTGGTGATATAGCTGTACGTTCAAAAAAATATCTTAAAGGGGGAAATGGAGCATTAGTTGGAATAGAATTAAAGGGCGGTGTAGAAGCTGGCAAAAAATTCATAGAATCATTAAAAATGTTCTATCATGTAGCAAACATTGGAGATGCAAGGAGTCTAGCAATACACCCTGCTACAACTACACACAGTCAACTTACCGAAGATGAACTAGTTGCTGCAGGAGTAACTCCTGGGTATGTAAGACTATCTATTGGCATAGAACATTCGGATGATATAATCTCTGATTTAGATCAGGCACTTAATTCAACAAACTAATTAATTTTCTTGTTTAAAAATAAAAAATAAATGCTTGAGCTAACAAGGAAAATTGAATTTATTTGATGTAAAGAAGAAATAATAATATGAGCTCCATAAATTAAAGTTAAAATTCCCAAAAAAATTTGAAGAATCAGTAAAAAGCCAAGTAAAATTACAGCAAATAGTAATTTAAATATTTTACTTTTATAAATTTTGAAAAATATAAATAAATAATAAAAAAATATTAAATAAGCTAAGTTTCTGTGCATAAATTGAACTAGTGATGGATCAGAAAATGCAGAAAGTTTAAACAAATTTTCAAACTCACTGTCATCTGGAAAATAACTATATCCCATTAAAGGCCAGGAATTATATATTTTACCAGCATCCATGCCTGAAACAAAAGCGCCTACTATAATTTGAATAAAAAGTAAAATTATAAAGAAAATAGGAAAATATGAATTAATTTTTTTATTAGATAATTCAATATTTTTTAAATCTAAATAGTTCCATAAAATAAGTGAAAGAATTAAAAATGCTATTATCAGGTGAATAGATAGCCTAAAATGACTTACATCAACTCTGTCAACTAAACCACTAGAAACCATGTACCAACCAATAAAACCCTGAAAACATATTAAAAAAAATATGAAATGGTAGTTTAGTAGTTTTTTAAAACCTAGCTTATATGTAAAAAAAACTAAAGGTATTAAAAAAGTTATCCCTATTAATCTACCTAAAAACCTATGAATCCATTCCCACCAAAATATTATTTTGAATTCATCTAATGACATAGAATAGTTTTGAAGTTTAAATTCAGGAATCTCTTTATACAAATTAAAATAATTATTCCAATGGCTTTCATTTAATGGTGGAAAAAAACCAGTAAATAATTCCCATTTAGTAATTGATAAACCAGAATCAGTCAATCTTGTTAAACCACCTACTGCAATTATTAATGAAATCATGCAAAACATGAAACCTAACCAAAAAGAAATATATTTTTTTTGATGCTTATTATCTATGTACATAGTCTGATAAATATAATAATTATTAATAAATCCAAATATATAAATGTCGCCCATAAAACGAAAAAAATTGAACAAATTGAGAAGTCAACTTGATAAATTGGACAATTCATTCATAAAATTAGTAAAAAAAAGAACACAATTGGTTAAAAAGGTACTAGAGTTAAAAGATTATAAAAATCAAATAGTCGACAAAAAAAGAATTAAATTTATTCTTAATCAAATAAAAAAAAAATCTTTGAAGAATAAAATAGATCCAAAAATTACAAAACGTATTTGGAAAAATATGATTTGGTCGTATATAGATTTTGAAAAAAGAAATTTTAAAAAATAATTTTATTTACTATGTGGTGGAAGTTTTTTTTCTATAAAAATTTCATGTTTTCTTGTACTGGGATTATATTTTTTAGCTTTTAGTTTAATTTTAGCCTTTTCACCGCCAGCTGGTTTTTTTACATAATAAAAAAAAGGACTATTTGGCTTAGATTCTGGAACTAATCTAACTTTAACATGTGTTTTTTTTGCCATAAATTATTTTTTTTTAAGTTCTTTTGCTAGTTTTGAAATTTTTTTTAATTTTGATTTCAAAATTTTTTTACTGTTTATAATTCTATTATCGTAATGGTCAAGTTTAAAAGAATTTTCATTATTAAGGTATTTATTAGCTCCTTGAATAGTCATTCCTCTATCTTTAAGCAAAAACTTAATTTTTTTAATGATTTCTATAGATTTACTATCATAGTATCTTCTATTGCCTGCTAAAATTTTTGGTTTAATTTGATTAAATTTTTTTTCCCAAAATCTTAATGTATGAGTGCTTAAAGATCCATTTTTTTTATTAACTAAATTTAATAATTTTGCTACTTCACTTATGGTTTTGTAATATGGTTCAGACTTATTTTTCATTTTCATTTATGTAATTTTTTAATTCTTTTGAAGCCTTAAAAAGTAGTACATTTCTTTCAGAAATTTTTTTCTCTTCTTTTGTTTTTGGATTTCGACCAACGCGACTTTTTTTATTTTTAACTATAAAAGTACCAAATTTACTAATTTTAACTTTTTTATTTATTACTAGTTTTTCAACAAGTAAATCTAATATATCATCAAGTAAAGTTTCAGATACTTTTTTTGAAAAACCAAGCTGCATATATATAGAACTAACTATTTCTTTTTTTGTTAGGTTAACTCTCATTTATCAATATATATTATCTTTGATCTTTTCGATTAATCTACCTTTTATTGTTTTTTCACAAACTTTTAATGAATTATAAAAACCCAAATAATCAGTTGAACCATGGCTTTTTATCACGGGGGAATTTAATCCTAATAATATTGCACCGTTATAAAGTCTAGGATCCAATTTTTTTTTAAAAGCTGTCAAATTTTTAATATTCATAAAGGAAGAAATTTTTCCCATTGCTGAAGAAGATAAAGCTTTTTTTAATTCTGCAGTTATAAAATTTGCTGTTCCTTCGGCCGTTTTTAATGCAACATTGCCGGTAAAACCATCAGTTACTATAACATTAACATTGCCCTCCATAATGTTATTCCCTTCTATGTAGCCGTAAAATTCATAAAGTTTATTTTTTATTGAACTTAATTTTTGATATGTATTTTTAATAATATTATTCCCCTTTAATTCTTCAGATCCAATGTTAAGCAATGCAACTTTTGGGTTTTCATTTGGATACAAAGCTTTATGAAGAGCTGACCCCATTAAACTGAAATCAATTAAATTCTTTTCGTTACATTCAACATTAGCTCCTAAGTCTAAAACAACATTAAGTCCGTTCTTGTTTGGCCATAGTCCTGATAAAGCAGGCTTATCTATATTTTCTATCATTTGTAAATTTAACTTAGCTATAACAAATAATGCCCCTGTATTGCCTGCAGAAATCATTGCATCTGACTCTTTTAATTTGAGACTTTCTATCGCCAACCACATGCTAGTGTTTTTTCCTTTTTTTGCAGCAGATAAAGCGCTATCTTCTCCTTCAATTTTTTCTCTTGTATGTATAAGTTGATATTGGTTTTTTTTAATTTTTTTTTTTGTAATTATTTTTTGAATTATTTCTTCATCACCATATATTTTATAAAAAACATTTTGGGACTCTTGAGAATGCATTTCAATACCATCAATTACTTTTGAAGGTGAGTCATCACCTCCCATTGCATCAACTGCAATTGTTATAGTTTTAGTCATTTTATTATTATAAATGATTTATTCCTTTGGGTCTAAGACTTGTCTTCCTTTGTACATGCCAGTTTTATGATCTAAATGATGAGATAATCTATATTCACCGGTTTTTTTATCCTCAATTACATTTTTAGGTGCAAACTTTATATGAGAACGTCTTTTTCCTGATCTTGATGGTGAAGTTTTTCGTTTTGGTACAGCCATAATTAAAATTTATGTTTATTTACACTTTTTACAAAAAAATTCAAATTATTATTTGTTAAGTAATCTACATATTTTTCAAAATATGACGATAATTCAACTAATTTATCTTCTGCATCAATGTATTTATTCAATATTTTGGATTTATCGTTTTCTTTAAAATTATCCCAATTGCTTATTTTATCAATAATTACATGAAAAATATTTATGTAGTCTTTCATTTTTTTATTTATGCTGACATCTCCGTATCCAATCTCTCTTAAACTTAACTCAATTTGTTTAAACACAAAATCATATATTTTTTGAATTAAATCTTTGCTATTATTTTGCTTATAAATTTTTAAAAAAAAAGCAAAATGAAAAAAAAACAAGATTAGTCTATTAGAAAATGTATCTTTTATATTGTTTTTTAGATATAAATTTTTATTTCTCGTCAAAATCATTAATCTATTGTAAATTTTCAAAAAGAAATTATTCATGAAAAAGATTTATTTAATTATAATTTTTATATTAGTTACAAATTGCTCCATTGAGAAAGTTTCAAAACATCATGGTATATATCATCTTGAAAATAAACATCAAAAATTGATCTTATCAAAAACTAATAAAAATGACATCATTTCATTATTAGGTCCACCTTCAACAACTGGAACTTTTGATAATGATTTGTGGATTTATGTCGAAATGGAAAAATCCAACACATCTTTATTTACTCTAGGTAATAAAAAAATTATAAAAAATAACGTATTAATATTAGAAATTGATGACAAAGGTCTGTTAGCAAAAAAAGATTTTTTAAATATTGATAAAATGAATGATATTAAATTTACAGAAGTCACAACTAGCAATATATATAAAAAAAATACTTTTGTGTATGAATTCTTATCGAGTATGAGACAAAGGTTAAATGATCCTTTAGGAAAAAGGAAAAAAATTGATTAATTAATTTATTGAGCTATTACGGCTAATAATAAAAGAGCTACTATATTAGTAATTTTTATCATCGGATTTACCGCAGGACCAGCTGTATCCTTATATGGATCTCCTACTGTATCACCTGTTACAGCAGCTTTATGAGCTTCAGAACCTTTTCCTCCATAGTTACCGTCTTCAATATATTTTTTTGCGTTATCCCACGCTCCTCCACCTGCGGTCATAGATATTGCTACAAATAATCCAGTTATAATTACACCTAACAACATAGCACCAACTGAAGATAGCGCTGCAATTTGACCACCAACAGGCAAAATAATTAAATATAAAACTATGGGAGATAAAACTGGTAAAAGTGAAGGTACTATCATTTCTTTAATTGCAGCTTTAGTTAAAAGATCTACTAATCTACCATAATCAGGTTTGGATTTTCTTTTCATTATTCCAGGAATTTTTTTAAATTGTCTTCTAACTTCAATTACAACAGCACCTCCTGCTCTACCTACTGCTTGCATTCCCATAGAGCCAAATAAATATGGAAGCATACCTCCTACCAATAGTCCAACTACAACGAATGGATTTGATAGATCAAATGTTACAACTATTCCTTCTAATTTAGATCCAGCAACTTTTGAAAAATGTTTAATATCTTCTGTATAAGCTGCAAATAATACAAGTGCACCAAGACCAGCTGATCCAATTGCGTATCCTTTAGTTACAGCTTTAGTTGTATTTCCCACAGCATCTAAGGAGTCAGTAGTTTTTCTAACATTTTTTGGTAAATTAGACATCTCCGCAATTCCTCCAGCATTATCAGTAACTGGACCGTAAGCATCAAGTGCTACTACCATGCCTGCTAAAGCTAACATTGTTGTTACTGAGATAGCTATACCAAAAAGGCCAGCTATATGATTAGTTAACAATATTCCTATAACAATAATTAAAGCTGGTATTGCCGTTGCTTCCATTGAAACAGCTAAACCTTGAATAACATTAGTTCCATGTCCAGTTGTTGATGAAGAAGCAACACTTTTTACTGGTCTATAATTCGTTCCAGTATAATATTCAGTGACCCAAATTATTAATCCAGTTATAATTAATCCTATAATCCCACATATATATAAGCTCATTCCAGTAAATGATTTATCTGAAATTTTATAGGTGTTCTCTAATCCTAAAACGTAATCTGTGATTGGATATAAAATTATCAATGATGTTATAGCTGTAACAACAAAACCTTTGTATAAAGCTGTCATGATATTTTTTGATTTTCCTAACTTAACAAAAAAAGTTCCTATTATAGAAGTTAATATGCAAGCTCCGCCGATTGATAAAGGGTAAATCATCATATTTAGATCACCATGGAAAAATATTGAAGATAACACCATAGTAGCAACTATTGTAACTGCATATGTTTCAAACAAATCAGCTGCCATACCCGCACAATCGCCAACGTTATCTCCTACATTATCGGCAATTACAGCAGGATTTCTAGGATCATCTTCTGGTATACCAGCCTCTACTTTTCCAACTAGATCCGCACCTACATCAGCACCTTTAGTAAAAATTCCACCACCAAGTCTAGCAAATATAGAGATCAAGGATGCACCAAAACCTAGGGCAACTAAAGCATTTACAATTTCTCTTTCTTCAACTTTAAAAGATAATAATAAATAATAATAAACCGCGATTGATAAAAGTGCTAAACCAGCAACCAACATTCCAGTTACTGCACCAGATTTAAATGCGATTGCAAGTCCTTGGGACAGTCCTTTTCTAGAAGCTTCTGCTGTTCTTACATTGGCCTGAACTGAAACAAGCATTCCAACATAACCAGCAATTCCGGATAAGGTAGCTCCTATTAAGTATCCCAAACCGACTAAAATACTAAATGCATAACTAATAATAACAAGTACAACTAATCCAACTACAGCAATTGTTTTATACTGTCTGTTCAAATAAGCTTTTGCACCAACTTGTATCGCAGAAGCTATTTCTTGCATCTTATTATTACCAGGACTACAATTCAAAATATTCTTACCTGTGAAAAAACCATAAACGATTGATAATAAACCCGATAAAATAATAAGTTGAAGTATATTTGATACTGAAGATTCCATAATTCCTTTAATTGTTTGTTAATTAGTAAATATTAAAAATCGGACATTACAAAAAAAGGAATAAAAGGCAATATTTAACTTATCAAAACTTGTGAGAATAACCTTTAAATTTGCTTAAATTTAGAGGTTTGTTGCCCACTTTTATTGAATTTTTTTTATATCTATTATTTATTTTGCCTATAATTGTAAATCTTTGATTCATCCGTTTTCCAATTGAACTAATCAAAGATCGATTTTTTTGTGGTGCTGTAAATAATATTTGATAGTCGTCGCCTTTAAAAAAGTAGTGTGTTCTTATTTTTTTATATTTATTTAAATAAACTTTTAAATTTTTTGATATAGGTATTTTATTAAAATCGATTTCGAAAGATAGTTTTTGCTTGTTAATAAGTTTATTCATATCTGAGACTAAGCCATCCGATATATCGATAGATGTGTTAGCAAATTTATAAATAAATTTACAAATTTTATAAGGTAAATTGGGACAATAAAATTGATTAATAAAATATTTTTTTAATTTTGGATTAATTTTAATATTATTTTTAACTACTTTTAGACCAAGAAAGCTATCTCCTATAACCCCTGTAACGTATATATCATCATTTAATCTAGCTTTATTTCTTTCAACAATATTTTTTGAAAATCCAATAGATGTAATAGAAAAAGAAACTTTATTAGAATTGGTAGTGTCGCCTCCTGATAGTTTCAAATTATATTTCTTTTGTTCTTGATTTAATGATTTTGAGATCATTTTTAAATTCTTTTTTGTAAATTTTTTTTTACTTCCACTACCAGAAATAAAGTAATACTCAGGTTTAACACCTTTGGCTATTAAGTCAGAAATTGATGATCTTATAATTTTTTTTATTACTAAATTTGGATATTTAAA
>CACPKQ010000009.1 GCA_902634455.1 uncultured Pelagibacteraceae bacterium
TTGGGATAACGCTTTCAGGTGTAAGCTGGGATGCATCAGGTAAAGAGACTGTAAAATCATCAGGTACTGAAAACACAAAGAGTGACAGTGGAGTTGCACCTTTGGCTTCAATATTTATAGAAAGAGAAGCTGACAACGGGGCTGTTATTGGACTTGATATCGTTCCACATGGTCAAAAAATTGGCGATGGTTCGAATGCAAGAACTGACACAGATACCGACGATGCATCTGACACAGCGGGTACTAACAAGGTAGATGTAAAATTCGATAAAATGTTTACTATTTATGCAGAACTACCAGTTGCTCTTGGATATATAAAAGTTGGAGCATCTCAACTAACTATTGTAACTGACGAATCATCAGCCACAGGTTCTACTTACGGAGACGAAGATACTAATGCGTTTTTAATAGGATTTGGAAAAAAAGGTGAAATGGCTAATGGTATGGTATGGAAGTCAGAGTTACTTTTTCAACAAGTTCAAGGCGTAACTTTTGACGGATCAACCGATAGTGACAGCGTGAAAAACGTTATCACTCTCGATGATGTTGATACAGTACAGTTAAGATTATCAGTAGCAAAATCATTTTAAAAACTAATAATTTTTTTAAAGCCTCATAAATATTTATGAGGCTTTAAATTTTTATCTTTTATATTCAACAAACTTTTTAAGAGATTTATTTAAAAATTTTTCATAAATCATTCCTGATTTACTAATTTTAGATCTGTGTAAGAAAGAAGTATTCATTTTGAAATCATATGAAGGTTCAAAAAAGAATGGAATTGACATTCTTTTAGTTTTATTCCAAACAACTCTATGGTTTGTTGCTTTAAATTTACCTTTGCTTAAAAACTCAAGAGCTCTTCCAGTGTTTACAACAAGAGCTTTTTTATTAAATGGGACATTATACCATTTTTTATTTTTTCTATTTTGAACTTGTAGACCACCCATTTTATCTTGATATAAAACTGTAAATATGCCACTATCAACATGAGTTTCACAACCTAACGCAACTCTGTCTTGTTTTGAAATTTCCACTGGTTTTGATTGCTTTGGATAATAATTAAACCTTAAAGTGCTAAGCGTTTTTAGTCTTGAAAAAGCTTTTTTTGATATATTTAAGTCATCTTTATAAAGTTTAATGATACTTTTAAATAATATTTCACATAAAATAAAAATATTATCAAAATATTTTGATAAATATTTAATAGATTTTTTATTTATAGATTTATTTAAATTTAAATATTCAATGTATTGATTTTTGATTTTTTTAGCATATTTCTTAGTGATTTTTGTATCTCCAATATCAAGACCTTCTTTTCCATTAACGTGGTTTGGAAAATAACCTCTATATAAATTTGTATTTTTATTATTCCATTTTTTTGAAGCTAATTTTATTTTATTTTGATAGGAGGATTTAAAAAAATTCTTTCCAATATTGCATATATTTTGGATTTGTTTTTTGTTTATACCATGATTGATTATTTGAAAAAAACCAATTTCTACACATGCTTTTTCTATTTTTTTAATTGTTTCTTTTGATTTCTTTGAATTTAAATTTTTTAAAAGAGCAGATACATCAATTGTTGGAACATAATTTTTTTTCATTTATCTCATCGGCTTTTCTGTTGCTATAGATTGATCTTGGGCTTTTTCACGCATAAAAATATAAATGCCACTTGATACAATAATTAAGATTCCAATTACGGTACTGTAAGAGGGTATTTCATCAAAATAAATCCAACCAATTAATGGTGCCCATAATAATATTGAGTATTCAAAAGGCGAAACTACAGATGGAGACGCTATACTATAAGCTGAAAATAATAAAAGAAAAGCACCTGTAGCTGTAACCCCAGTTGTAACCATTAAAAAAGTAGAATTCTCTAAATTTGAAAACCATTCTCTAAATATAAACTGTGAAGCTGGATGATCTGATGTATTGTAATGACCATCTCCAAAAATAAAATAGAAAACTAAACTAAAACATATCGCACCAATATAAAAAGTAAAAGTTTGAGTATATACACTATCTTTGTCTGAAGTTTTTTTAATTATTATCATTGATAATGAATAACAAAAAGCACATAAAATTGGTAACAAACTTAAATAGTTAAAATCATTAAAATCTGGGTTTAAAGTTACATAAACCCCAAGAAATCCAACAGCTATTGCAGACCATCTTCTTATTCCTATTTCTTCTTTCAAAAAAAAATGTGCAAATATTGTAATTAAAAAAGGAGTAACGAAAAATAAAGCAGTAGCAGTTGCTAGAGGCAAGACAGTTAATGAAACATAAAAAGAACTAAAACCAAAGAAAAAAAGTATTACACGAAATAAAGTTAATAATGGATATTGGCTTTTAAATATTATTGGCTTTTTTCTAATTTTTAAAATTATTAAAATAAGTACAAGACTTACTACTGTCCTTACAAAATAAACTTCATATAGTGATACAAGATTATAGATATGTTTCATTATCCCATCTTGAATTGAAAAAACCATCATGGCTAATAATATGAGGATTATTCCTCTAGTATTATTATTTTTTCTAGACATTCGCCCATATATCATAGAATTTTTCTTCTTTAAATTTTTATTAATTGTGTAATATTGAATTCATGATTTCCGAAGAAGATAAAATAATGATGGAAACACTATATTGGTGGGGTATCCCAACTTTATTTAGATGTAAAAATGATCCAGATCCTAAAAATTGTGATATAGCCTTGGTAGGTGTTCCTCATAGCACAGGTAATGGGACAACGGAAAGAGACCAACACTTAGGCCCAAGAGCAGTTAGAAATATTTCTGCAATGCTAAGAAGATCTCACTTTGATTATAAAATTGATCCATGGAAACAAAACAAAATTCACGATTTAGGAGACGTTCCTTTTCCTGAAGCAAATAATAATGAAAAATGTATTGAGAGAATTTCAGCTTTTTATGATCATATTGAAAAAGCAGAAAAACCAGTTGTATCAATTGGTGGAGACCATTCTGTAACAGGGGGAATTGTACAGAGTTTAGCTAAAAAAAATTCTAAACTAACTAAAGGAAAAAAAATAACATTAGTTCACTTTGATGCTCATACAGATTGTTATGAAAAATTAGATCATTTTCTTGGTGCAAAAAAATCAGCTGCGCATTGGGCATCATACTTAGTTAAACAGGGGAATGTTGATCCTCATACAAGTACACAAATAGGAATAAGAGGAAATCCAAGAACTTTAGATTGGTTACAAGCAAGTTATGACATTGGTTATCAAGTTATAACTATGGACGAATATAAAGAATGGGGCCATGAAAAATGTACAAAAATGATTTTAGATAGACTAGGGGATAATCCAATTTATGTTACTTTTGATCTTGATTGTTTAGATGCTACAGTTGCACCTGGAACAGCAAATTTAGAACCAGCTTTTAGGGGTTTTAATATGGATGAGGCAAGAAAACTTATTCAGTGTTTAAAAGGTAAAAACGTTATAGGTGGTGATGTTGCTTGTTTAATGCCAACAAAAGATAGCCCAAATAATATTACATCAATGGTTGCGGCATCAATCATGTTTGAAATTATTTGTTTAATAAGTATAAAATTAAATAAGTGAGTGCAGAAGCTATTAAACTTGATTGGAGATGCAGAAACACTTGGAATAAAAGTGCAAAAAACACAGCTTGGTGTGTATTAGGTTGTTCAATCGGAGATTTTGGAACAATATTATATTTTCAAGTATCAGAGATATCTTTTCCAGTAATAGCAATAATGATATTGGCTATTATCAATGGTTTGATTACAAGCATAGCACTTGAAACAATTGTAATGATGAAGCAAAATTTTAGTTTTATAAATGCATTTAAATCTGCAACTGGAATGAGTTTTATTTCAATGATTAGCATGGAAATTGCAATGAATTTAACTGACTATCTTTTAACAGGAGGTGCAATTTTAACATTGTGGGTCATGCCTATAATGTTGATTGTTGGATTTCTAACACCATGGCCTTATAATTATTATATTCTTAAAAAGTATAATAAGTTTTGTCATTAAAATTTAACATTTATTAATTACTTATATTTTTGAAATGCAAACGATAATAATAGAAAAGAAAAATAAAAAAAAAACAAGAATAAAAGCTAGGATAAGAAAAAATAGACAAATTATTAAAAAAAAAATAAACAATTTTTTTGATTGGGTCAAAGGAGCTGAATTAGTTAGTTTAAAAGAATGTAATACAAGTGAAGATCCTGTAAGACCAGAATTAGATAATGAATTTAGAACTAGCTATGGAAGAAAAATTTATGGAGTAAAATATTTAAATGAGATCCATGCAATAATGTGCTTTGCATTTACGAATAAAATTCCAAAAACAGTTAAAGAATTAGACGATCTAAGCAAAGACGCATTTTTGCAAAGTGCACTTCGTGATCAAAAGGGTGGAAGAATAGCAATTGCTTATACTGTTTGGTCAAAGAAAAAAGGTGGAGGTAAGTTGATAGTTAAACAAGTATTTAAAATGATAAAAAAATCTAATCATTTAAATAGATTGGTAACTTTATCTCCCCTTACCAAAATGGCTACTAAATTTCATTTGAGAAATAAAGCAAAACTTATAAGTGTAAATGAAACAACTCAAAACTTTGAGTATATTAATTAATTTAAAATAAGATCAGAAGCTTTTTCAGCTATCATAAGCGTAGGTGCATTTAAATTTGCACTAGGAATTTCTGGCATAACTGAAGCATCAACTACTCTTAAATTTTGTATTCCTTTAACTTTTAAATTTTCATCTACAACTGCCATTTCATCTATTCCCATCTTACAAGTCCCACATGGATGGTAAGCAGTTTCAGCATTAGATCTAATATATTCATTTAATTCTTCATCACTTTGTTTTTCTGATCCTGGACCAACTTCTTTTCCTGCATGTTTGGCTAAAGATGGTTGAGACAGAATATTTCTTGCCACATGAATACATTCTCTTGTTTGTTTTAAATCATCTTCATCTTCTAAGTAATTAAATAATATTTTTGGATAATCATAAGGGTTAGATGAATTAAGAGTAATAGATCCTCTGCTTTTAGGATGGTTAGGACTTGCATGTAATTGATATCCATGAGAACTTGGATTAACTAAACCGTGATTAATTACGAATGATGGAAAAAAATGAAATTGTATATTTGCAATATCTCTTTCAGGTGAAGATTTAGCAAATCCACCAGCCTCCAAGTAAGATTGTGAGCATGGACCAGATTTTGATAAAAACCACTGAATACCAGCAAGTACTTTAGGAACTAGTTTTGTATATGTATATAGAGTGTCAGGAGTTTTACATTCTTGCATAATATATGTTTCTAGATGGTCTTGAAGATTTTTTCCAACTCCTTTTAAATCATGCACCACGTTAATTCCTTTTTCTTTTAATTCATTTGCATTTCCAATTCCTGAGAGCATTAGTAACTGCGGAGAATTTATTGATCCACCACTTAATATTAACTCTTTTTTAGCATAAACTTTTTTAATTTTGTTTTTTATTTTTACTTCAACGCCAATAGCTTTTTTTCCATCAAAAATTATTTTTTCCACAAATGAATTAGAAAAAATACTCAGATTTTTTCTATTTTTAATTGGATTTAAATAATACTTTGCTACACTTGCTCTTTCTCCTTTATGAATTGTTGTATCAAACATACCAAATCCTTCTTGATGTTCTCCGTTCATATCCGGATTAATTAAATGACCAGCTTCTGAAGTTGCTGCTAGAAAAGCTTCAAATAAAGGATTATCATTTCTAGATTGATCTACAGGAAGCAAACCCAAAGAACCTCTATATTGATTTTCACCTCCAGACCAAGTTTCAATTTTTTTAAAGTACGGAAGAATTTTTTCATAGGACCAAGATTTTAATCCGAAGTTTTCCCATCGTTCATAATCATTTTTGTTGCCTCTTACAAAAACCATTCCATTATGGGCAGAACATCCACCAATCATTTTACCTCTTGGGCAAAACAATCTTCTATTATTTAAATGTGGCTCTGGTTCAGAATAATATTTCCAATTATATTTTGGATCATGCATAGTATATAGTAAAGCTAACGGCATTTTTACTTTCCATATGTCGCTTGAACCACCTGCTTCGAATACAGCAACCTTATTATTTTGGTCTTCTGAAAGTCTATTTGAAAGAACACATCCTGCAGAGCCAGCACCAATAATTAGATAATCAAAATTCATGACAACTTTGATACCAATAGATCTTTGTAATCTTCTATAGATTTTATTTTTAAACCAATTTTTTTTGCTCCCTCATCAAATCTTCTTAGTTTTATTGAATCTTCAAAATACTTATCTTTTTCAAACTCTTTTGCTTCAGTATCGCTCATTATCCCACCTTGAAGTTTTAGACTAATTTTTGAAGCATTAGATAATATTCTATAATAACCTTTATCTCTTGCTAGATACTTTTTTGCTCTAACATGATTTTTTATTGGTCCTACAACACTTTCAATAAAATGATTTTTTAGAAAATTGTACCCTATTTTTTCGTGCATACCATCTTTATCTTGATTTACCATTTCATCAGGGTCCTCTAAAATGAAATGACCATAATCATGAAGAAGAGAAGAGCAAATTAAATTTGTAGTACTATTATTTTTTTCTGCAAGCATTGCGCACTGTATCATATGTTCAGATATTGTGACGTCTTCACCGATATAAAGCGAAGTGTTATTATTATATTTATTTATTATTTTTTCTATTATTTTAGTCATTAAATAGGCTGGTCTCCTTCTATAGCAATTCTATCCATTATTCTTTCGTGGCCGAGACCTCTTCCAGGAAAAAAATCTGTTAAACCTTGATGCTGTGTACTTCTATTGTCCCATATAGCCACAGCATTTTCTGTCCATTTAAATCTACATGTAAAATCTAATCTTTCTTGATGTAAGAAAATTTTTTTTAAAATATCTTCACTTTCATTTTGATCCATATCTAATATTTTTTTTGTGTACATTGAATTTACATATAATATTTTTTTTCCTGTTTCAGGATGAGTTCTTATAATCGGATGTTGGTTAGAATATTCATCTAAATTTCCATTACCTTCCATTTCTTTGTATTTTTCTACGAAAGCAGCGGCACCTAATGAGCTGTGGATTGCTTTTTTATTTTTTATTTTTTCTTTTATTTTTTCATCTAGCGTATCATACGCAACTTCCATGTTAGAAAACATGGTGTCTCCACCGACAGGGGGAATTTTTATTGATCTTAATATTATAACTTTTGTTGGCCTAACATTATAGCTAACATCTGTGTGCCATGTTTCTCCCCATTGGTGTTTTTCATTAGGTCCTTTTATTATTCTTACAATTTCTGGATATTTGTCTCTACCTTTAACGTAGACATGTCTTTCTAAAGGACCAAAAAAATTTGCTAAATTAATATGTTCTTCTGATGTAATGTTTTGGTTTCTAAAAAATAAAACCTTGTGTTCAAGTAATAAATCATTAATTTTTTTACAATTTTCATTAGAAGAATCTTTCAAATTTATTCCAGTTACTTCGGCTCCAAGGGCTCCAGATAATAATTTTACTTCAACCATTATTTTTTAAGTTTATCAGAAAAAACTAGATTATTTAAACTAAATTTAGATTTGTTTTTATTTATAAATTCATCCATAATTTTTATTTTTTCGTTCTCGAATTCTGCAACTTTTCTTTCGTTCAGATCTACATACAATGATAAAGACTCTATCGTAGACACTAAGTATCTTTTGGATTTATGAACCATTTCTAATTTATAAAGAAGTCTTTTTTTATCGTGGTCAAAATAAATTAAATTTACATCTACCTCATCACCTTCTTTAACTTCTTGATTATAAGTTATGTGTGATTCTACTACCATTGTACTTTTACTAGTTTTTTTTGCTGAGTCTTCACCCATTTTAAACTCTGTCATTAACTTTTCTGCACCGTAAACATCAAAAATTAATACATAGTATGCCACGTTCATATGACCATTATAATCAGTCCAATCTTTAATTATTTTTTTTGAGTCTAAATGAATGGTCATTTTAATTAATAAAAATTCATTATTTTTAGATAAATTTATTTACTGATATATTTTGTGATATTAGGGATAAGAGCTACAGCCAGTAATATTTTAAAAAGCTCACTCAATAAAAATGGATATAGACCCGCGGCTAAAGCTTTATCAAACCCAATGATTGAGCCTAAATAACCAACTCCAAATAAAAATATAATCAATGTTCCTATAAGCAATGATTTTAAACTCTTTAAATATGAATTGTTATAACCAAGATCAGCAAATTTACCTATTAACCATGCCGCAAACATCATACCGTATAAATAACCTGCAGTTGGTCCAGTTAAATAAAGAAGTCCACCACCTTTTGCAAAAACTGGTAAGCCAAGTGCACCTTCTAAAAGATATAATAACAAAGTTGTTAATGCTAGCTTTGAACCGTAGGACATACCAATAATAAAGACAACAAAAGTTTGCATTGTCATTGGTACAGGCCAAAAAGGTACTTGAACTTTTGATGAAACTGAAAGCAAAATAGTGCCTAAAAAAACTAATATAATATTTTTTAAATAAATATTTATTTTATAATCTGAAAGTACATTATGAATAAGAGTTGTATTATTTTTCATTATTCATTAATAATATAGTATACTTTCTAATAAATAAAGATGAACAATAAAGTTTTTATATCATGTGCTGTTACAGGGTCTGGGGACACTGCTTCAAAACATCCAGATTTACCAAAGACACCAAAACAAATTGCAACTGCAGCAATTGAAGCAGCCAAAGCAGGAGCTGCCATAGCACATATACACGTTCGAGAAGAAGATGGAACTCCAAGTAGAAGACTTGAGCTGTACAAAGAAGTAGTAGATAGAATTCGTTCGAGTGATACAGATGTTGTACTAAATTTAACCACTGGTATGGGAGGAGATCTAGACATAGGGCAAGGAAAAAATCCTTTAGAATTTGGTCCATTAACTGATATGGCAAATGTTATGGAAAGAATTGCTAATGCAGAAAAATTTCTACCAGAAATATGTACACTAGACTGTGGAACTTTAAATTTTGGAGATAGTTCTGTAATCACAGTTAATACACCTAATGATTTAAGAAAAGCAGCTAAAAGATTGCAGGAGATAAATGTTAAACCTGAAATAGAAGCTTTTGATTTAGGAAACATGTGGTTTGGAGCCCAGTTATATAAAGAAGGATTATTAAATGACCCACCAATGTTTCAAATGTGCCTTGGCATACCTTGGGGAGCACCAGCCACACCTTTGGCTATGCAGGCAATGAAAGATGTAATGCCCAAAGAAGGTATATGGTCAGGTTTTGCAATTTCAAAAAACGAGATGCCATTTGTTGCTCAAACAGTGATTATGGGTGGTAACCCGAGAGTAGGGCTTGAGGATAATTTATATTTATCCAAAGGGAAGTTAGCGACCAATGCTCAATTAGTTGAAAAAGCAATAAGAATTGTAAATGATTTAGGAGTATCAATAATGTCTCCAGAAGAAACAAGAGAAAAATTAAAATTAAAAAACTATAAATAAAAATGTTTAAAGCCGTTATAGCAGGATACTCTAGGTCTCCTTTTACTCCAGCAAAAAAAGGAGAATTAGTTAATGTAAAACCAGATGATTTATTGTCAGATGTTATAAAAAATCTTATTTCTAAATCTAAAATTAATCCTAAAGATATAGAAGATGTTATTATTGGATGTGCATTTCCTGAGGGAGAACAAGGTTTTAATATAGGTAAAATAGTAACTTTTTTAAGTGGAATGAATGTAAAAACAGCTGGAATGACGGTGAACAGATGGTGTGGTTCTTCAATGCAAGCAATTCATATTGCTGCGGGAGCAATTGCTATGGGATCTGGCAAAGCATTTATTTGTGGAGGAGTGGAAAGTATGTCAAGAGTTACCACAGGTTTTGAGCCAGTTCCTTATCCAAAATCTGAAAAAGATAATCCTCACCTATATCTTTCGATGGGTATTACAGCTGAAAATGTAGCAAAAAAATATCAATTGACCAGAAAAGAACAACAGGACTTTGCAATATCTAGCCAAGAAAAAGCAGCTGAAGCAGACTCCAAGGGAAATTTTAAAAAAGAAATTACTGTTGTTAATGGGTGTTCTAGAGATGGGAGTATAAGACCAAATACTAGCCAAGAAGTTTTAGATAAATTAAAACTTGCGTTTGATGAAAGTGGTACAGTTACTGCAGGAACATCTTCTCCACTAACAGATGGTGCGGCAACAACATTAATATGTGAAGAACAATTTGCAAAAGATAATAATTTAGACATTCTAGCTAGAATTATTGCTACTTCAGTTGAAGGTTGCGAGCCTGAATTAATGGGTTTAGGACCAATTGGAGCCTCTCAAAAAGCACTCAAGAGAGCAAATTTATCTATAAAAGATATTGATATTGTAGAATTAAATGAAGCATTTGCATCTCAATCTTTAGCTTGCATTAGAGATCTTAATATCGAAAGGAAAAAAATTAATTTAGATGGTGGTGCAATAGCTTTAGGTCACCCACTCGGAGCCACTGGTGCAAGAATAACTGGAAAAGCAGCAGAATTACTTAGAAGAGAAAATAAAAAATATGCTTTAGCAACTCAGTGTATAGGTTGGGGAATGGGAATAGCTACAGTTATTGAAACTGTAAATTAAATTTTTTTAAAAAAATATTAGTTTATCTATCCATTCTTATAGTGTTAGCATCTACAGGAAATACTTGACCAGAAACTCTTTCACTTTCATTTGAAATTAAAAAAGAACACATTTTAGCTATATCTTCTTCATAAACCCAAGAATTCATTGAAGTTGCAGATATAAAATCTTTTTCGATTTCTTTTTTTGAAACTTTTAAAAATTTAGCTTTATCTCTAATAACCCTTTCCATTCTATCACCTTTAATAGTTCCTGGACAAATAGCATTAACACGAATTTTAAATTTGCCTAATTCCATAGCTAGAGTTTTTGTGATTCCTATAATAGCCCATTTGCTCGCTGCATATGGGGAACGTAAAGAAAAACCCATAATTCCTGCAGTAGAAGAAATATTTATTATTGACCCACCTTTATTTTTTTTAAGCATAGGAATAGCAAGTTTAGTAAAATAAAAATGACTTATTACGTTAATCTTAAGTGTTTGTTCCCAATCTTTAGAAGTTAATTTTTCAATATTTCCTGTAGGACCAGCAATTCCTACATTATTTATTAATGTATCAATTTTGTTTGTTTTCTTTTTTATTTGAGCAAAAAAATTTGATACATCATTCTCATCTGATGCATCACATTCATAAATAAATAATTTTTTATTATTTAGAGGGTGTTTTTTAGCTTTATTTATTAATTTATTATTAATATCACAAAGATATACAATTGCTCCTCTTGATAGACAAATTTTTGTTGTTGCCCAACCTATTCCTGAAGCTCCGGCTGAAATAATAATTTTTTTATTTTGAAGACTTAACGGCATCACTCATATGTTCTTTAGTTAACGCTTTTGAAAGTTCTTTTTGAGTAATATAACCTTTTACATTTCCATTTTTATCTACAACTTCACAGTTTGCATTTGAACAGACAACTTTGGGTAAAAATTCATCCAAAAATTGATCTTCTTGAACTTTAACTAAATTAGACTTATCAATTCCATTTGTGGCATTAGCAGGCTTCATAATTATTTTTGCTTTAATTACTTTTGCACGGTTTACATCTTTTACAAAAGCCTCAACATAATCATCAGCAGGATTCATTATGATATCTATCGGCGTTCCAACCTGCACTAACCTTCCACCATTTAGTATTCCTATATGGTCACCCAATCGCAAGGATTCATCTAAATCATGCGTAATGAAAACTATTGTTTTTTTTAATTCACTTTGAAGATCGATTAATTGTTTTTGCATATCACTTCTAATTAATGGGTCCAAAGCAGAGAATGCTTCATCCATTAGCATTATGTCAGTATTTGTAGCTAGTGCTCTAGCTAAACCAACTCTTTGTTGCATTCCACCAGATAGTTGATTCGGATACTGGTGTTCAAAACCTGTTAATCCTACAGCTTCAATCTTTTCCATAGCAGTCTTATTTCTATTTTCTGGTTTTTGTCCCTGAACTTCAAGACCATAGCCAACATTTTCTAAAACAGTTTTATGAGGAAATAATCCAAATCTTTGAAATACCATACTCATCTTATGTCTTCTAAATTCAATTAATTTTTTTTGATCAAGGTCCATCACATTTGTTCCTTCTACTGAGACTACTCCAGCAGTTGGATCAATTAATCTATTGATATGACGAATAAGAGTTGATTTTCCTGAGCCAGATAAACCCATACAAACAAAAGTTTCTCCTTCTTCAATAGATAGAGACACATTATCAAGTCCAACAGTGTGTCCAGTTTTTTCTAAAACCTCCTCTTTTGAAGCACCATCTTGAACCATTGGAAGAACTTTTGAAGGTTGATCACCAAATATTTTATATACGTTTTTTATTTCAATTTTGCTCATGTTTTATAATTTTATTTTTTTTTTATGATGTGTTCTTTCCTGAATTTTTTCTCCATAAGATTGTGTAATTCGATCGAATATAATTGCTAACAAAACAATTGCAATACCTGCTTCTGTTGCCATTCCCACATTTAATTGTTGTAAACCTAATAAAACTTCGTCTCCAATTCCTCTTGTTCCTATCATTGAAGCAATTACAACCATTGCTAGTGCCATCATAGTACACTGGTTAATTCCTTGCATAATATTTGGTAATGCCAACGGTAATTGTACTCCCCATAACTTTTGTTTTTTATTTGCACCAAAGGCTTCTGCTGCTTCAATTACCTCTTTATCAACTAATCTGATCCCAAGATCTGTTAATCTTATCAATGGAGGTACTGCATATACAAATATTGCAAATATTGCTGGCACAGCTCCTAAACCGAATAATAAAATTCCTGGTATTAGATAACAAAAACTAGGAATTGTTTGCATTAAATCTAGAATAGGTAATAAAGCATTTCTTACTTTTTTATTTCTTGCCATCATTATACCTACTGGAATACCAATTATTAAACAAAGCAACATTCCAATAACAACAATACATGTTGTCATAATACACTTGTCCCAATATCTAGGACTAAGGAAACCAAGAAAAAAAACACAAAAAGCAACCATAATTGTTGTTCCCATATTTCTTCCACTAGCGAAATAACAAAGGGTAATCACCCCTGCCATTAATAGTGGCCATGGTAGGCCGACCATAAAATTCTTCATTTGTGTATAAAGGCCTAATAAAAAATTATTAATTCCTTCAAAGAACATTCCATACTCTTTTATAAGTGTATCAAAACCTTCATTTAAGTAAGGCATTAAAGGAAGATCTAGCCATTTAGGCCAATTTCCTAACCAAGAAAAATCTGTAAATAAAACCGAAACACTCTCTGGTCTATATTTTGAACTTGTATATGCAATTACTACCATTGCAATAAAAGCAATCAAATATAACGAATAAAAAATATGTTTCTTATATTTTCCCATTTATACTTTCTTATAAAAAACTAAGAGCCCTTACGGGCTCTTAGTATTAAGAATTATTTTAAAAATTAAAGCGATGCTTTAACTTTTTTAGCAACATCTGCAGGAACCCATTTAGTCCATGAGCTAGAACCTTTTAAAAAGTTTTTAGCAGTTGCTTCCATATCTCCACCTGATTCATCCATATAAAAAGCAAGTGATTTGTTCACTTCAGCAGTAGGCAAAGTATATGCTTTTATAAAGTCGATTATCGGTTTATTTTCTGGTTTGTTAGCAAAAGTAGTTGATGCAGATTTTGTTAAAGCCATATCCACATAAGCGCTTGCACATGTATCTGTGTAAGCATCTGGTCCATCAGCTTTAATTTTTTCAACAACAGCCATCATTTTTGTCCAGCAAGCATTGTCGTAAGCAGGTTCTTTAAGTTGAACTAGATCAACTTTTCCCATTAAACCTGTTGGCGTCCAGTAGTACGAAAATACTGGCTTGCCTTTTTTAAATGCACCTGCGATTGCAGCATCTAATGCCCCACCTGATCCTGGGTCAAAGTTAGTGTAATATTTATCTAAACCATAAACTTTGTGCTTCACTAAGTTAATAGTGTAGCAAGTCCATCCAGAAATACAGCTTGTCATTCTACCTTTTCCTGGAGATTCTGGATCAGCAAAAAGTTTTGCGATTTCAGGCTTCATCATATCTTCCACACTTACTAAACCATATTTGTCAGCAGTAGGTTTATCTACGTAGAAACCTTGTGTAGAAGAAGGAGTATTAACTCCAAGTTCAACAATTTGTCCTTTTGCAACAGCTTCCTCGTGCATTTGAACAATATTATCTCTCCAAACTTCTGTTATGATATCTAATTGCTGATCATAGTGAGCAGCCATTATTGGAGAAGTACTTCCTTTTGTTACTTCAACATTGCATCCATATCCTTTTTCAAGAATATATCCAACAATTGCAGTATGCACGTTAGCACTATCCCAATCGAAATCTCCCAAATGTACTTTGCAAGCAGCATTCGCACTTGTTGTGCCTAATGTAGTTACCGCTATAAAAGCAATTGAAAGAAATAGTTTTTTTAGAAATTTCATGAATTTCTCCCTTCTTTAAGTTTAAACTTTTTGCATTAAAACTTGATACAAAGAAAAATACAACCTTTAATCAGATTGATTTAGGTTAGAAAACTATAGGAAAAATAAGAAAAAAAAATTTTTGATTCAATTATTAATTGAATTGAAAATTTAAAGTAATAAAATAATAGTAATTATATGTCAGTTAAACTTTCAAAAGTTTCAAAAAATGGTTCAGGATTAAATATTGAATGGAGCGATGGAAAAAAAAGTAATTTTAACTTCATGTGGTTAAGAGACAATTGTCCATTAGACATGGATGAAGATACTAGAGAAAGAACATTCAATATATTAGAAGTTTCAGAAAATATTCATCCCAAAGAATACAAAATTAATGTGGATGGTAAATTAGAAATTGAATGGAGTGAAGGTAATCATACTAGCTTTTATGATCCTAATTGGCTTAGAAAAAATTGTTACACATTAAAAGAAAAATATATTTCTCCTTATAAATTATGGGATAGTAAACTAAATTCAAATCTTGAATCTATATCTATTGATTACGAAAATATAATGCAAAGTGATGAAGACCTGATCCAATGGCTTAATCTTCTACATGAAAAAGGTTTTTCAATTGTAAAAAACTCTCCTACTGAAAAAAAATCAGCTCTTCCACTTTTAAATAGAATTAGTCATATCAGGGAAACTTTTTTCAATACGCCTTTTGAAGTGATTAGTATTCCTAAACCAAATAACCTTGCTTACACTTCAAAACGTTTAGTAAATCATATGGATTTACCATATTATGAGTTACCACCTGGTTATCAGTTTTTACATTGCCTTGTTAATAATGCTGAAGGAGGAATGTCAAGAGCGGTAGATGGTTTTTTTGTTGCAGATTATTTGAGAAACAATGATCCCGAAACATTTAAGACTTTAACTAGAGTGCCCGTTGTATTTGTAAACAGAGATTATACACAAGATAAAAAAAGATTGTACCACGCTCAAGAAATAACTTTAAACAAAGATGGCGATTATAACGATATAAGATTTAGCGTACCAACCATGGGAATTATGGATTGCCCACCAGAAGATATGGAGAAGTTTTATAAAGCTCATTATAAATTTGGTAAACTTTTACACGATAAAAGATTTATGGTGGAGTTTAAATTAAAAGAAGGTGATATATTTTGTTTTAATAATAGAAGAGTTCTTCACGGAAGAACAGAATATGATCCAAATACTGGGCACAGACACCTTCAAGGATACTATTTAGATAGAGATGAAATAATCAGTCGACTTCATTATCTTAAAAAAGCTGAATTTTAAATTAAAGATTTTCAAAAATTAAATTTTTATTTTTAAATTTATTAAAAATAATTTTATCTTTTATAGTATAAAAATACAATTTCTTTTTTAATTTATTTAATTTTTTTTCATAAAGAAATTTTTTTTCTAATACTAAAAATTTAACATGTTTTTTTTTACTTTTTTGTAAAACTTTTTTAAATGTAAAAGTTGAAGGTATTAGCAATCCTAGATTTAAGTTTTTTTTTATTTTATATAAATTAATAATATTTTTTTCATTAAATGAAGTTAAACAATAATTTTTTAACCCCTTTATTTCTGCAAGCAAAACCTTAAGATTTTCTTTTGAAAAAAATGGTTTTATTTCTAACATTAAAAATCTTTTTTTCTTTGATAATTTAATTAAGTCTTTTAATTGAGGTATAGGTTTATTATTAATTTTACTAATTTTAAGTAGTTCTTGATAATTTGTTTTTTTTATAAACTTATTTACTTTAAATTTTCCATTAAGATTAAAATCATGAAAACAAACAATTTTATTATCTTTTGTGCAATGAATATCAGTTTCAATTCCATAATTTTTTTTAAAACAATATTTAAAAGCCGAAATAGTATTTTCTGAAAATTTCTTTTTAGCTAATCCTCTATGGATTAATAAGTGTGCCATTTAGATTGATTATTTCCATCCCGTAATTGTTTTTACTTCTAAATATTCTTCTAATCCCCAAACACCGCCTTCACGACCATTTCCAGATTGTCTGTATCCTCCAAAAGGAGTCCCCGAATCTGCTGCCTTGCCATTTATATATACACATCCAGATCTTAATTTTTTTGCCACACGATGAGCTTTTTCTTTATCTTCTGTTTGCAAGTAATTTCCTAAGCCATAAGAAGTATCATTTACAATTTTTACTGCTTCATCTTCATTTTCAAAAGGAATAATAGACAAAACAGGCCCAAAAATTTCTTCTTTTGCAATTCTCATATCATTCGTTACATCAGTGAATATAGTTGGTTTTATAAAGTATCCTTTATTTAAACCATCTGGTAATTCAGGACCGCCAGCAGCTAAAGTAGCCCCTTCAGAAATTCCACTTTTAATTAAATTTATGATTTTATCATATTGAACTTTAGAAATTACGGGTCCAATGTGATCACCTTTTTTTGAAGCTTGATCTACATTTATTTTATTTGCTTCATCTATCGCCTCATCCACTGCTCTTTGATAAATAGATTTTTCTACTAACATTCTTGTAGGTGCATCACAAGATTGCCCTGAGTTGCTCATAACATTTCGTATTCCATCCCTTACTGCATTTTTGTAACTATCAGCAAAAACAATATTTCCACCTTTTCCTCCTAACTCTAAACAAACTCTTTTAATTGTTTCAGCTGCATTTTTAGAGATTAGTTTTCCAGCTCTTGTTGAACCTGTGAAGGAAACCATATCAATATCTGGGTGACTTGAAATATTAGTACCAACTCCAACTCCATCACCATTAACTAAATTAAATACTCCTTTTGGAAAACCTACCTCATCAATCATTTCCGTAAATAGCATTCCTGAAATAGGAGCAATTTCTGAAGGTTTTAAAACCATTGTACATCCCGTAGCTAATGCTGGAATAACTTTTAAAGCAATTTGGTTTATAGGCCAGTTCCAAGGTGTAATTAGTCCGCAAACTCCAATTGGTTCATAATATATATGGTTGTTTGATTTTTTATCAAATTGTTCATCAAAATTAAATTCTTTAAGTCTTAAAATGAAATCTTCCAAGTGGGATTGGCCAGATGCTGTTTGTACATCTGTTGCCCAGTCTATTGGTGCTCCCATTTCTAATGAAATAGCTTCAGCCATTTCTCTAAATCTTTTTTTGTAAACAGAAAGCAATTTTTCTAAATAATTCAGTCTATCCTTTTTAGTTGTTTCTTTCCATGTTTCAAAGGCAACTTTACAAGCTTTAACTGCATCATCTGTATCTTTTTTTGAACCTAAAGAAATAACTGCGCACGGCTGTTCATTACAAGGATTAATTACTTCAAAATCATTTGGTTTATCTGGCAAAACCCACTGACCATTGATATAAAATTTTCTTTTATCTAGCATAAAACCACTCTATCACAATAATTATATTTCATATCCTTTTTCTTCTTTTTCCTCATCTATTAACTCCTCTGGAAATCCAGCAGCCCTAAAATCTATATCAAATTTATCTTCTAACCTTTTTACTACCATTGATGACCAAGCTCTTGAACCATATTTTTTTTCTGCATCTTTAAATATGTCTAATACAAATGGAGATATCTCTAATTCAGTTTTTAGTTTTTTTGACAACTCGTTAAATAGACTCATGTCCTTTTTTACTAAATCCATAGTAAAATTAATGTTGTATGAACCATTTAGAATTACTTGACTTTCAGTTTCGTGAACAAAAGAATTTCCAGAAGATACAGCAATTCCTTTATAAGCTTTATTGAGATCCAAGTTAGATTTTTTTGCTACTGTCCAAGCCTCACCAAGAGCGGCCAAATGCACAGAAGCCAAATAGTTTGTGATTACTTTTAAAATAGACGCAGTTCCAAGTTCTCCAGTATGTAGGATTTTTTTTCCCATTGTTGTTAAAACAGGCAAGATTTTTTCAAAAGATTTTCTTTTACCGCCAACGAAAATTGCAATGTTTCCTGTTGCTGCTCTGTGACATCCTCCACTTACTGGAGCATCTAAAGGAATAGCTTTTTTATCTAAAACTAACTTACCTAATCTTTTTACTTCAAATTCATCAGTAGTACTCATTTCTAGCCAAATTTTATTTTCAGCAAGACCATTAATTACACCCTCATTTGATTCCATTACTTCTGCACAAATTTTAGGTGAAGGAAGACAAGTGATTATTAAATCTGATTTTTCAGCTAATTCTTTTGCATTATTAGCTATTTTAGCTCCTCTATTCTTAAAATCGCTTATTATTTTTTTGTCCAAATCATTAACAGTTAGATCAAATTTATTTCTCAATAAACTTCCAGCTAATTTACTTCCTACATTTCCAAGACCTATAAATCCAATTTTCATAACTACCTTTTAATTTTAGTGAATATTAAATACTTTATGATATATTTTTTTTTTTAAAATGTATTCATCTAAAATAGATCCAAAATTCAACAAAAAACAAAATCCCAAAATTGGTCTGATAGCACTTGCAAGTGACTATATAATTGAAAAAGATTTCACAAAAGTAATTCAAGGTAAAGAAATAGATTTTTTTGTTAATAGAATTGAATGTTTTAATCCATTAACAAGTGAAAATTTAACTAAAATGTCAGAAAAAGTTACTGAGGTCACCAAAGATATATTGCCAGGCGAGAAAATTGACTGTGTGGTTTATGGTTGTACTTCGGGGACAATAGCTGCAGGATATGAGTCTATAAAAAATAAAATTAAAAAAGCTAAACCAGAAGCAGAAGTTACAACTCCTAGCACAGCTTCGATTAAAGCTCTAAAAAAATTAAATATCAAAAAAATTGCAATACTCACTCCATATCCAAAAAAATTAAACGATGAAGTGGTAGAATTTTTTAAAAAAGAAAGTTTTCAAATCACATCAAATTCTTATTTTGACATAGAGTCCGATATTGATATTGGAAAAGTAAATGTTGACTATTTATACGGTGTTTTATCAAATATGGATTTAAAAGGTGCTGAAGCTTTATTTGTTTCCTGTACAGCACTTCCAGCTTTATCAATCATAGATAAACTTGAAAAAAAATTAGACGTTATTGTTTTGTCTAGTAATCAAGCTTTAATATGGGATACTTTAGAAAAAATTGGAAAAAATAATTCAATTACTGGTTTTGGAAAATTGTTTTCAGCAAAATAGTCATGCTATTCACAAAAGAAGAATACAAAAATAGATTAAAGAAAGTACAAAAATCAATGCGAGAAAAAGGTATTGATCTATTAATTTCTCAAGACACAAATAACATGAATTATCTAACAGGATATGATGCCTGGTCATTCTATTATGCTCAATGTGCACTAGTTCATGTAGATCTAGAAGAACCTTTATGCTTTGTTAGAGCACAGGATGCTGGGGGAGCGTACATCAAAACTTATTTAAAGAAAGAAAATATAATTGTTTATGAAGAAAAATATATCCACACATGGCCAATGCATCCTTACGACTCTTTAATTGAATTAATAAAAAAAAATAAATGGGATAAATTAAATATTGGCGTTGAAATGGATAGTCATTATTTCACTGCTTATTGCTATGAAAAATTAAAACAAGGTTTACCAAACGCAAAAATAAAAGATTCAGAAAGATTAGTTAATTGGGTAAGACTAGTAAAATCTGAAGCTGAAATTAAACTTATGAAGGGAGCAGCATTAATATCCCAAGAAGCAATGAAAGTGGCTATGTCAAGTATTAAACCAGGAGTTAGACAATGTGATGCTGTCGCAGAAATTCAAAAAGCACTTTTTAAAGGAACACCTGAAATTGGAGGAGAGTACGCAAGTATTGCTACTTTATTACCTACTGGAAAAGGTACATCAGCTTCACATTTAACAGCAACCGATGAAAAGTTTGTTGAAGGTGAAGCTACAATTATTGAACTTTCTGGAGTCAATAAAAGATATCATTGTCCAATGGCAAGGACAATATTATTAGGAAAACCTGATCAAAAAAAAATAGATGCAATGAAAGCAACAAACGAAGCACTTGACGAAGGAATTGCTGCAACTAAACCAGGAAACACTGCTAATGATGTAGCTCAAAAATTTTGGTCAGTATTGGATAAATATAATATTAAAAAAGAATCTAGAACAGGATATTCAATTGGTATTGGTTATCCACCAGATTGGGGCGAACATACTTTAAATATTTACAAAGGTGATATGACAGTTTTACAACCTAACGTGTGTTTTCATATGATTGCAGTAATGCAATTTGGTAATTGGGGAGTAGAAGCATCAGAGTCTGTAAGAGTAACAGAAAGAGGAAGTGAGTTATTCTGTAATTTTTCTAGAGATTTGTACATTAAATAAAATAACTTGAAAAAGCACTTCACAAATGTTTTAAATTAACATGCCAAATAAGGAACAATTCGTAAGGTTTGACAAAGTTGATAAAAGCTACGATGGAAAAGTTTTAGTAGTAAAAGACTTAAATTTAGACATTGCCGAGGGTGAATTTATTACAATGTTAGGACCATCTGGATCTGGAAAAACAACTTGCCTTATGATGTTGGCAGGTTTTGAAACTCCAACTAACGGTGAAATATATTTAGATTCAAATCCAATTTCAAATATACCACCTCACAAAAGAGGAATAGGAATGGTATTTCAAAATTATGCTTTGTTCCCACATATGACTGTTTATGAAAATTTAGCATTTCCTTTAAAAGTTAGAAAAATTTCAAAAGAAGAAATTGATAAGAAAGTTGATAAAGTTTTATCAATGGTTTCTTTATCGGGTTTTGAAAAAAGAATGCCAAACCAACTTTCAGGCGGACAACAGCAAAGAGTTGCAGTAGCTAGAGCTTTAGTTTTTGACCCACAAGTAGTTTTAATGGATGAACCACTAGGAGCTTTAGATAAAAATTTAAGAGAAAGCATGCAATATGAAATTAAACATATTCACGAAAGTATTGGAGTAACAGTAGTATATGTAACCCATGATCAAGGTGAAGCTCTTACTATGTCAAATAGAATTGCTGTTTTTAATGATGGAAAAGTCCAGCAATTATCCTCACCGGACAAATTATACGAGGAACCCGTAAATTCTTTTGTTGCAGAATTTATTGGAGAAAATAATACTTTTTCAGGGGAAGTTACCGATATTTCAAAAAATAAATGTAAAGTTAAATTGGATTTAGGAAAAGAAATTATTGCAAATCCAATTAAAGTAAAATCAAAAGGAGAAAAAACTATTGTTTCTTTAAGACCAGAAAGAGCAATTATTGATCCTGAAAATCAAATGGATAATAAACACAAAGGAAAAATAGAGGAAGTGATTTACCATGGTGATCACACAAGAGTTAGATTGGACATATTAGGAAATAAGGAATTTATACTTAAAGTACCAAATAGTTCAGCAAGAATGGATATAAAAGTGGGTAATGAAATAAATGTAGGGTGGAACAGCCATGACTCAAGAGCACTAGACCCAAAATAACAAGTTCTTCCAAAAAATACTTAATAAATTAAGGATTATTATCAAGAATCATTCTAAAAATGAGTTGTTGACTCCATTTTTCTTAATTGTTGTAATCCACTTTTTAAAAAAAACGTTTAAACGGAGGATAAATGAATAAATTAAGTAAACTATTACTTACTCTTACTTTTGCTCTTTCAGTAACCACATCAGCTTTTGCAGTAGTTGTTGCATCATGGGGTGGAGCTTACACTGAAAGTCAAAAATTAGGGTACGGTGACCCATCTGCAAAAAAATTAGGCATACCTATTGACTGGGTAGACTATTCAGGTGGATTATCAGAACTTAAAGCGCAAAAAGAAGCGGGTGCAATTACTTGGGATATAATGGATGTTTTTGCTATGGATACTATTAATGGATGCGACGAAGGTTTATTTGTTGAATTTGATTTTGACAAAGACTTTCCACCAGCTCCAGATGGTACTCCAGCTAGTAAAGACTTCTTTACATCAATGCCAAGTAAATGTGCTGTAGGAAATATTTTATATTCTTGGACTTATGCTTATCATGACGACAAGATTGGTAGCAAAAAACCAAAAAATGTAAAAGATTTCTTTAACACTAAGAAATGGCCTGGAAAAAGAGGTATCTACAAAAGTGCTATGCATAATTTAGAAATGGCATTAGCAGCTACAGGAACTAAACCAGGTAAAGGTGGAGCTAATATTTACAAAAAGCTTGAAACTGAAAAAGGTCTTCAAAAAGCAATGGATAAAATTAAAGCACTTTGTACAGATCCTAATGGTGGATGTGTATTCTGGTCTGCAGGTGCTAAACCACCTGAACTACTTATGCAGGGTGAAGTTGTTATGGCAACAGGATGGAATGGAAGATTCTTTAACGCAGAAGTTGGAGAAGGTGCTCCACTTAGACAAGTATGGGATGCTCAAGGTTTAGATTATCAATACATGTCTGTAATAAAAGGTGGACCTAATGAAGCAGATGCAATGAAAGCAATTGCTGAAATGACAAGTACAGAAGGTCTTGCAGGATCTGCAAAATATATTGCATATGCTCCTTGGAGAGTATCTTCCCTTGATATTATAAAAGCTGGCGAGCCTTGGTATAAAGATGGCAAAACAAATATGATGGAACAAATGCCAACTCATCCAAATAACACAAAAAGCTATATCCTAATTGATGCAATTTTTTGGGCTGACAACAGCACAGAGATTGGTGAAAAATGGGAAGCTATGAAAGCTGGTCTATAATTTAAGTTTTAAAGACTGAAATTATATATTATATTTAGAGGGCGGTTATTTAATAACCGCCCTTTTTATTTATATGAGCAGCGAATCACAAAAAATTTTAACAACTGATGGAATTCCTTTAGAGGAAAGCTTAAAAAAGACAGAGAGAAAAAATAAAATAAAAGCTTTTTTACTTGTATGTCCTTTGCTATTTTTTCTAATAATTTCATATGTATCTCCAATAGTAGGCATGCTTTTTACAAGTGTTGATGATCGAATGGTTACTAATATGCTTCCTAAAACTTTTAAAGCAATGGAAGATTGGGATGGAAAAGATCTGCCCTCCGAGAAAGTTTTTGAAGCATTTTATTTAGATTACAAAATTCTAGTTGATGAAAACAGACATGGAAAACTAGCAACACAAATGAATTATGAAAAAAATGGTTTTAAAAGTATTTTAAAAAAATTAGCAAGAAAACAAAAAAAATTTGAGGAAGGAAATTATAAAGAACAGATAATGAAAGTTCATAAGAGATGGGGACAAGTTGATTATTGGAGAGCTATAAAAAGAAGAGCACCTTCATATTCTTACATAAAATATTTAAAAGGTGTTGATATGTATGAAAATGAAGAGGGTAAAATAGTTGAAGTTCCCGAAGATAGAAGAATTTACAAAATTTTATGGTTAAGAACTTTAGAAATAGCTCTTGTTGTTACAATTTTTTGTTTTTTATTGGCTTATCCAATTGCACACCTGCTTGCAACTCTTCCTATGAAATATAGTAATTTATTAATGATTTGTGTGCTTTTACCTTTTTGGACCTCACTACTTGTAAGAACTGCAAGTTGGATGATTTTGTTGCAGCAACAAGGACTTGTTAATGATTTTTTAGTTTGGATAGGAATAGTAGCAGACGATCACAGGCCTGTGATGATGTATAATAAGATTGGCACTTATATTGCAATGACACAAATTCTTTTGCCATTTATGGTTTTGCCACTTTACAGTGTTATGAAAACAATATCACCGAGCTTGATGAGAGCTGGAAAATCACTTGGTGGAACTCCATTTATAACTTTTTGGAAAATATATTTTCCTTTAACAATACCCGGCATTGGAGCTGGGTGTTTGTTGGTTTTTATTCTTGCAATAGGCTATTACATAACCCCAGAGTTAGTTGGAGGAGCTTCGGGAACTTTAATTAGTAACCAAATTGCTTACCACATGAAACACACTCTAGATTGGAGTTTTGCTTCAGCAATGGGACTAATGTTGTTAACAGGAGTATTGGTTGTCTATTGGGTTTACAACAAACTTGTTGGGATTGATAATATTAAATTAGGATAGATATGGCTTTACCGAAATATACAGAAACTCACTATAGGATTTGGCATTATTGTTATTTATTTTTTTGCGGATGTGTATTTTTCTTTTTAATTGCACCTCTATTTGTAATTTTCCCTTTATCATTTAATGCAGAAGAATTTTTAGTTTTTTCAGAGGGAATGAAAAGACTTGATCCAGAAGCTTTTTCCCTAAGATGGTATCATGATATGATTTATGGAACAAAAAACCCGTGGGGACTTGCGGCGAAGAACAGTTTTATAATTGCAATATTTGCTACAATAGGATCGGTTATTCTTGGGACTGTTGCGGCACTAGGATTAAGCAGCAAACATATGCCATATAAAGGAATAATAATGGCTACTTTAATTTCTCCTATGATTGTTCCTTTAATTATTTCAGGTGTTGCAATTTTCTTTTTTATGGCAAAGGTTGGGTTAGCTGCAACACATGCTGGAATTATATTAGCTCATATAATTTTAGGAACACCATTTGTTGTAATTACAGTTACTGCAACATTATCAGGATTTGATCATAGTGTAACTAGAGCTGCCGCTAGTCTTGGTAGCAATCCAGTAAATACTTTTATGAAAATAACTTTACCTTTAATTCTACCAGGAGTAATTTCTGGAGGTTTATTTGCATTTGTTACTTCTTTTGACGAAGTCGTAATTGTACTTTTTCTAGCAGGATTAGATAATACAACCATACCAATTCAAATGTGGACTGGTTTAAGAGAACAATTAAGTCCAACCATATTATCTGTTGCAACCTGCCTAATTGTCCTTTCCACATTAGTTCTTGTTGCTGCAGAACTTTTAAGAAGAAGATCTGAGAGAATAAGAGGAATAAATAGATAATTTACCAATATACTTCGAAGAATATGGAAATAAAAAATGTAGTTGTTATTGGTTCTGGAACAATGGGAAGCGGTATTGCCGCTCAATTGTGTAATGCAAATATTCCAGTAACTTTATTAGATTTAAAAACAGAAATAAGTCAAAAAGCAAAAGATAAAATTTTTAATTCAAGACCACCATTACTTATAGATAAATCTAAAATAGACAGTATTAAAGTTGGAAATATTTCTGATGATTTTGGAGTTGTAGGTGAAGCTGATTGGATTGTCGAAGCTGTAGTAGAGAGAATAGATATTAAGCATAATATTTATAAGAAAATATTTAATAATAGAAAGCTGGGAGCCATTGTATCGTCAAACACTTCGTCAATTCCAATAAAAATATTATCCCAAAATTTATCAGACGAACAAAAAAAAGACTTTTGTATTACACATTTTTTTAATCCTGTAAGATACATGGGTCTTTTAGAGATAGTTAAAAGCGAAAACAGTGATCTTAATAAAATTAACTCTTTAAAATCCTTTTGTGAAAATCTTTTAGGAAAAGGTGCAATTATTTGCAATGACACACCAGGATTTTTAGGAAATAGAGTAGGAGTTTATGCAATGCAAGTTGCAATGACAGAAGCATTTAAAATGAAATTATCTATTGAAGAAGCGGATGCAGTATTTGGTAGACCAATGGGAATACCAAAAACAGGAGTATTTGGTCTTTATGATCTTATTGGAATAGATCTAATGGCAGATGTTCTTAAGAGTTTTATTAAAGAATTATCCGAAAATGATGAATTTCAAGCTGTAGCTAAAGAAATTCCATTAGTAAAAAAATTAATTGAAACTGGATATACGGGTAGAAAAGGAAAAGGTGGATTTTATCGAATGAATAAAGAAAATAATCAAAAAATTCTTGAAGCTATTAATTTAGAAACTGGAAAATATTCAAAATCAAAAAAAATTGATCTTGGGATAGATACTGTAAATTTAAATTTATTAATAAACAGAAAAGATAAGTATGGCGAATATGCTTGGACAGTAGTATCTAAAATTATAAAATATGCTTCATCTTTAGTTCCAGGAGTTACAGACAAGTTCAACGATATCGATGAAGCAATGAGACTTGGTTTTAATTGGGTAATGGGACCATTTGAAATGTTAAAATCAATTGGAGTTAAAATTTTTTTTGAACGCCTTGATAGTTATGAAAATAATTCCTTTTTAGAAAAATTATCTAAAACAAAAGATGAAAACTTTTATGGAGAAAGACAACTTTATACGGATATTGAAACTTTAGGAAAAATAAGGCCAAAATCAATTAAAGTTGATAAAAATAATTCAGCTGAGATACATAGATTTAAAGATTTTAATATTGTTGAGTTCACTACAAAAGCATGTGCTTTAGATTATGACTCAATGGACTCTTTAAAAAATGCAACTGACAAACCATTGATAATTATTAATGAAAGTATGCAATTTTCTGCAGGTGTTAATTTAAGTTATACAATGAATTTTGCAGAAAAAGGTGATTTTAAATCAATAGAAAAATTTATAAAATACTTTCAAGATACTTGTAAGCATTTGAAATATTCAAAGTATCCTGTTGTTTCAGCTCCCTCAGGGCTGACTCTTGGAGGAGGTTTTGAGGTTCTAGTTCAAAGTAATTTTGTTGTTTCTCACACAAATATTGTAATTGGATTAGTAGAAACAATTGTTGGTCTGATACCAGCAGGCGGCGGTTGCAAAGAAATGTTGTGGAGATGGAGTCAAACAGACGAAGCTAAAAAAGATCCAGATTATGCATCTTTAAAAGTTTTTGATATTATTGGTTATGCCAAAACAGCAACATCTCCAATAGAAGCTGAGCCTTTGAAATATTTAAGACCTGAGGATAAAAAAATAATGAATAGAAACAGTTTATTTTCAGAGTCAAAACAGATAATTAAAAACAATTCTGAATTTACACCTCCTGATGAATGTAAATTTAACTTATCAGGGAAACCTCTTAAAGAAAAAATGATCAAAGTATTGGAGAAGCTTTACAATGACAAAATTATCTTGGATCATGGAGTCGAAGTAGGAAAAGAGTTGGCAAATGTATTAAGTGGAGGAGATACCACAATTAACAAAATACTGTCAGAAGACGATTTGTTTAAGCTGGAATTAGAATCATTTATGAAATTAATTGAAACTAAAAAAACACAACAAAGAATTAAACATACATTGTCAACTGGCAAACCACTAGTTAATTAGAGTTTAATAATTTTATTTGATTAATATAACCAAGTCTAAGAACATAAAATAATTATAGACGAATTAGACTAGATAATATTATCTTACATTTGTAAAAAATGAAAAAAGAAAGAAACAAAAAACCTATTCAACCTGTTATGGGAACAAAAGTTCCAAGATATGCTGGACCCAATACATTTGCAAGATTACCTGAATTAAGAGATGTTGAAAGCTGTGATGTTGCTATAGTTGGAATTCCTTTTGATGCAGGAACAAGCTATAGACCAGGAGCTAGATTTGGGCCACAAAGCATTAGGCAGGCATCAAGACATTTAAGAACAAACTACCATCCAAATTACGATGCAGAACCTTTTAAGGTACAACAAGTTGCAGATGCTGGAGATATAGCATGTAATCCGTTTAATATTGACGAAGCTATTAAACAGATTGAAAAAGGAGCAACTGAATTATTAGAAAAAGTAGGAGGAATAATTAGTATGGGTGGAGACCATACAATTGCTTTTCCATTACTTAGATCAGTAAATAAAATAAATAAAGGCCCAGTAGCATTAGTTCATTTTGATGCTCACCTAGATACATGGGATACATATTTTGGAGCTCCATATACACACGGAACACCATTCAGAAGAGCTAGAGAAGAAAATTTATTTTTAGACGATGCATCTATGCATGTTGGTATAAGAGGTCCTCTTTATAGCAGAGATGATTTAAAAAATGATGCAAGTTTCGGATTTAAGATAATACATTGTGATGAATTTCAAACAGAAGGAATTGATAAAATAGTTGAAAGAATTAAAAAAAGAGTAGGTGGTAATCCTTTATATCTTTCAATCGATATAGATGTATTAGATCCAGCACACGCGCCAGGAACAGGTACACCTGAAATTGCAGGCATGACAACAAGAGAAATAGTAAATGTACTAAGAGGACTTTCTGGAATGAATTTAATTTCGGCAGATGTTGTTGAGGTCGCACCCGCATATGATCATGCTGAACTTACATCATTAGCTGCGGCAACAATAATTTATGAATTAACAAATTTGTTTGCTAACAAAAAAATTTAGGATAAATTTAAACAATGTTAGATAAAAAAAATTTTTATATAGATGGAAAATGGGTTTCTCCACTTGAAGGAAGAGAGTTTGAGGTAATAGATCCTTCAAATGAAGAGCCATGTGCTAAAATATCGCTTGGTGGAAAAAAGGATATAGAAAAAGCAGTTAGCTCTGCAAAAAAAGCTTTTGAAACTTGGGCTTTTTCAAAAAAAGAAGAAAGATTAGAACTATTAGAAAAACTGTATGTTGTTTATAAAAAAAGATGGGCTGAGATGGCACAACTTATTTCTATGGAGATGGGAGCTCCTATGAAATTTTCAACAGAACTACAAGCAGCTACAGGAGCTAGTCATATTAAATCTTTTAAAAACATATTAAAAGATTTTAAATTTGAAAAAGATCTAGGAGAAGAGAAAAAAAATCAGAAACTTTTGTATGAACCAAAAGGGGTATGTGCGTTGATTACGCCTTGGAATTGGCCAATAAACCAAGTTAACTTGAAAGTTATTCCTGCTTTAGCATCAGCTTGTACAATAGTTTTAAAACCATCTGAGATAGCACCTTTATCATCTATGTTGCTTGCTGAAATGATTGATGAAGTAAAATTTCCTTCTGGAGTGTTTAATTTGGTAAATGGAGATGGAGCTATTACAGGAGATGCTTTAACTAGCCATCCCGATGTTAATATGATTTCTTTTACAGGGTCAACCAGAGCTGGTGCATTAATTTCTCAAAATGCAGCAAAGGATTTTAAAAGAATAAGTTTAGAATTAGGTGGAAAGGGAGCAAATATAATATTTAAAGATGCTGATCCAGAAGCTGTATCAAGAGGAGTTTTAAGATGCTTTAGAAATTCAGGACAGTCTTGTAATGCTCCTACAAGAATGCTCGTTGAAAAATCAATTTACAATCAAACTGTAGAAAAAGTGAAAGAACTAGCAAACAATACTAAAGTAGACATGCCATCAAAAGATGGAGATCATATTGGACCAGTAGTCTCTGAAGTGCAATTTAATAAAATCCAAACTTTAATTCAAAAAGGAATTGACGAAGGTGCAAAATTAGTTGCAGGAGGAACAGGTAAACCCAAAGGTTTAGAAAAAGGTTATTATGTAAAACCAACAGTTTTTGCTGACGTAAATAATAAAATGGAGATTGCTAGAACAGAAATTTTTGGTCCAGTGTTATCCATAATTCCTTTTGAAAATGAAGAAGAAGCAATATCAATTGCTAACGATACACCTTATGGTCTAACAAATTATATTCAAACACAAGATAAAGAAAAAGTAAAAAGAGTTGCAAGAAAACTTAGATCTGGAATGGTAGATGTAAATGGGGTTGGTATTGCAGGAGACTCTCCTTTCGGTGGTTATAAACATTCTGGAATAGGGCGTGAGGCTGGAACAGAAGGTTTAATAGAGTTTTTGGAAGTAAAAACAGTTGGAGGTTGGAACTAATCAATTTCAGTTGATTTATTTTTAATTCCTTCCAAAAGTTTTAAACATTTTTTTAATTCATCTAATTTAATAAATTCATCAACCTTGTGTGCTTGTTCTACTGATCCTGGTCCACATACTACCGCACTTATTCCAGCTTCTTGAAATAATCCTGCTTCAGTTCCAAATGAAACAACTTCTCTTGAATTATCTCCGGTAATACTAGATACAAATTCACATGCATCAGATTTTTTGACCCTTTCGAAGCCAATAACTTCGCCTATAGTTTTTTTATTTATTGAAGAATTTGGAAAAACTTTTTTCATTTCAGGTAAAAGATTTTCGTTTACATATTTATCCAGTTCATTATTTAAAAATATACCGTCTTCTTTGACAACAGGTCTAGTTTCCCAATTTACATAACATTTATCTGCTATCACATTGTGGGCTATCCCACCAAAAATCCCACCTATTTGAAGAGTAGAATATGGAGGATCAAAAATTGATTCTTTAGAAACTCTTTCTTTAAGTTTTTGTCTTAACTCAATTAATTTATTCACGTATCTCGCGGCATACTCAACAGCACTAACACCTTTGTGAGGCGTAGAGCTATGTCCAGCCAAACCTTCAAAATAAGTCGTATATTCATAACATCCCTTATGTGCATCAATTATTTTCATATTTGTAGGTTCTCCAATAATGCAAATCCCATTTACAATTTTTCTTTTTTTTAATTCTTTAATTAAAAGTGGAGCTCCCAAACAGGCAGTTTCTTCATCAAATGTAAAGGAAAAATGAATATCACGATTTAAATTTGAAGAGGAAAAAGTAGGAGCGTAAGCCAGTGCACATGCAATAAAACCTTTCATATCACAAGAGCCTCTACCATATAATTTATCACCTTTAATTTCTGCTTTGAATGGATCTGTAGACCAATCTTTTGAAACAGGGACAACATCTGTGTGTCCAGATAAAATTATCGGTAGTTTATTATTTTGTTCTTTTGCTTTTAGCGTAGCAAAAAGATTAACTCTTTTCTTATCATCGGCAAAAGTTTTAAATGAAGTAGCTCCAAGTTTTTTTAAAATTTGATCACAATAATCAATTAATTGACTATTATTTTCACCTGAAACTGTTTTATAAGATATTAGGTCTGATAAAATTTTTATTGAATTTTCGTAAATTACTTTGTTATTATTTTCTGTACTCATTAGTATAATCGATTATATATTAAAAATATGAAAGAACAAATAAGCTACGATGTATTTAATAAAGTTGATATTCGTTTAGGAACAGTTATTTCTGTAAAAAAAAATGAAAAAGCTAGAAAACCTTCTTTAATTGTTGAAGTTGATTTTGGAAAAGAGATAGGTATTAAACAATCTTCAGCTCAAATAACACATTATTACAATGAGGAAAATTTAAAAGGCAAACAAGTTATAGCTGTTTGCAATTTTCCAGAAAAAAATATTGCTGGCGTAGTATCACAGGTATTAATTCTTGGATCAATAGACGAAGAAGGAAGAGTAACTTTAGTTCATCCATCTCAAAAAGCCGAGAATGGATTGCCAATAGCTTAAAATAATATGCATCCAGAATTATTATCGATGTCACTATTTATGTTAGTTACAAGTTGTTCACCAGGACCAAATAATATTGTAGCTTCCTACTCAGCATTTAATTTTGGGATAATAAAAACGATTCCACATATGTGTGGAGTAATTTTTGGATTTACTACTTTGGTGGCTGTAGTGAATTTTGGATTAATAAATATATTTAAAATGTTTCCACTAATTCAAGAAATATTAAAATATGGTGGATCAATTTTTTTAGTTTATTTAGCTTATAAAATATCGTTTTCTAAATCTAATTCAAAAGATTCAACTGACAATCCCGTTAAATTCATTCAGACTTTTTTGTTTCAATTTTTAAACCCAAAGGCAGTTATAGTATCAATCATAATAGTATCGACTTATGTCGATAGCGGAAAAAATTTTATTAATCATTCATTGTGGGCACTTGCTGTAGCTTTCGTATTTGCTTGTTTCAGTATTTTTTTTTGGTCTTTGGTAGGTAAATTTTTAAGAAGATTCGCGACAAATGAGAAATTTATAAAACGATTTAATTACGTTATGTCGTTTCTTTTATTAGGTTGTATTGCAACATTTTATTTGTAATTTTGATTCATAATTTAGTCTAAATAAACTATATAATATAAATTTATGAAACCAGGAATTAAAAATTCTTACAAAAGTTTAAAATCTATCACCATAAATGGAAATGATTATAAATATTATTCTTTAAAAGAGGCAGAAAAAAATGGATTAAAAGAAATATCTAAACTACCTAAATCACTAAAAGTTCTTTTAGAAAATTTACTTAGATATGAAGACGATTTGACAGTAACAAAGCATCAGATAGATTCTATCAAAAACTGGTTAAATGAAAAAAAATCAAATACTGAAATAGCATATAGACCAGCAAGAGTTTTGCTTCAAGATTACACAGGAATACCAGCTATTGCAGATTTAGCTGCTATGAGAGAAGCTGTTAAAGAGAGAAATAAAAATCCAAAAACTATAAATCCTCTCTCTAAAGTTGATTTAGTTATAGATCACTCAGTACAAGTTGATAAATCAGCAAGACCTGATTCATTTGAAAAAAATGTAGATATAGAATTTGAAAGAAACGGTGAAAGATATTCGTTTTTAAAGTGGGGTCAGCAAGCTTTCGATAATTTAAGGATCGTGCCACCAGGAACAGGTATTTGTCATCAAGTTAATTTGGAATATTTATCTAAAGTAGTTTGGTCTGAAAAATATAAAGGCGAGAACTATTTATTTCCAGATACTTTGGTAGGAACAGACAGTCACACAACAATGGTAAACGGGTTGTCAGTTCTTGGTTGGGGAGTAGGAGGAATAGAAGCAGAAGCAGGAATGTTAGGTCAACCAATTTCTATGCTAATACCAGAAGTAATTGGTTTTGAATTTACAAAAAAAATGCCTGAAGGAAGTACTGCAACTGATTTGGTTTTAACAGTAGTAAAAATGTTAAGAGACAAAGGAGTTGTAGGAAAATTTGTTGAATTTTACGGAGAGGGTTTAAAAAACTTAAGTCTTGCTGACAGAGCAACAATTGCAAACATGGCTCCAGAATATGGTGCAACTTGTGGTTTTTTTCCAATAGACCAAGAGACTTTAAAATATCTAAGAGTTTCTGGAAGAGAAGAAAATATTTTAGCTATCGTGGAAAATTATGCAAAAGAACAAGGTTTGTGGATAAGTAACAATATTGAATTTACTGATACCATATCTTTGGACATGTCTACAGTAGTTCCAACAATTTCTGGACCTAAGCGACCACAAGATAAAGTTTTATTAAATGAAGCTTCATCTGGATTTAAAAAAACATTTGAAAATATAACAGGTAGAAAGGAAAAAAAAATATCAAATGTTAATGGAGCTGATTTTGAAATTAAAGATGGTTCTGTGTTAATTGCAGCAATCACTTCTTGTACAAATACATCAAACCCGAATGTTTTAATAGGAGCAGGTTTGCTTGCAAAAAATGCTATTAAATTTGGTTTAAAAACAAAACCTTGGGTAAAAACTTCGCTAGCTCCAGGGTCAAAAGTTGTAACAGATTATCTAGAAAAATCAGGTTTAAACAAATATTTAGATGACTTAGGTTTTAATCTTGTAGGTTATGGATGCACAACATGTATTGGAAATTCTGGGCCACTTTCCGAAAATATAGTTAAAGCAATCGAAAAAGAAAATATTTATGCTGTATCTGTTTTATCTGGAAATAGAAATTTCGAGGGTCGCATTTCTCCACATGTAAAAGCAAATTACTTAGCATCACCTCCTCTTGTTGTTGCATATGCTCTGGCAGGACATATGGAGTTTGATCTCTACAAAGATTCTTTGGGTAAAGATCAAAATGGTAAAGAAATTTATCTAAAAGATATTTGGCCATCAAATAAAGAAATAGAAAATACTTTAAGAGAATCGCTAAGTACAGACATGTTTGTAAAAAGATATTCAAATATTTCACAAGGACCAATTCAATGGCAAAAGATTATAACTGAAAAAAATAGTATTTATAATTGGGATGAAGGATCAACTTATGTAAAAAAACCTCCTTTTTTTGAAAATCTTTCTGACAAACCAGAAGGATTTAAAAAAATTGAAGATGCAAGACCTTTGTTAATTTTGGGAGATATGATTACAACAGATCATATATCTCCAGCAGGATCCATTCAAAAGGAAAGCATAACAGGCAAATATTTTATGGAGCATCAAATTTTACCCAAAGATTATAACTCTTACGGAGCAAGAAGAGGTAATCACGAAGTTATGATGAGAGGTACATTTGGAAATATAAGAATTAGAAACGAAATGGCGCCTGAAACTGAGGGTGGATTTACAAAAGTGTATCCCGAAGAAAAAATAATGTCCGTCTATGAAGCGTCTTTGGAATACAAAAAAAGAGGTACAGATTTAGTTGTTATAGGTGGAAAAGAATATGGTACCGGATCTTCCAGAGATTGGGCAGCCAAAGGAACGAAACTACTGGGCATTAAAGTTGTTATTGCGGAAAGTTTTGAACGAATTCACAGGTCAAATTTAGTCGGAATGGGGGTTCTTCCACTTCAATTTATAGAAAAAATTGATAGAAAAAATTTGAAATTAATTGGATCTGAATTAATAAGTGTTCTAGATATAGAAAAGGGAATTAATCCAGGTGATAAATTGACAGTTGAAATAAAATACTCTTCAGGAGATATTAAAAAAATAAAAACTTTATGCAGAATAGACACTAAAAATGAACTTGAGTATTATATAAATGGTGGAATTCTTCAATATGTTTTAAGAAATATGATTTAATTATGGAAGAAGATATATCAATTATAAATAGCAATACCAGAAGTGAAAAAATAAAAAAATTTATTATAAAAAATAAAAATAAATTAATAATATTATTAACGACTATTTTATTAGTAGTTTTTGGATACTTTGCTTTTAAAGAATTTGAGAAAAATAAGAAGTTTAAAATTGCAGAAAAATTCAATCAATCAACAACTATTTACTTCTCAGGTGATAAAACTCAATCAAAGAACGAACTAATTGAGATTATTAAATCTAAAGATTCCACATATTCACCTCTCGCACTATATTTTTTGATAGATAATAAAATAGAAACTTCTAATGATGTAATTAATAACTACTTTGATGTATTAATTAAAGAAGTTAAATTTGATAAAGAAATAAAAAATTTAATTATTTATAAAAAGGGATTATTTAATTCTGATTTTCAATCAGAAAACAATCTAATAGAAATATTAAATCCACTGATTAATTCTGACAGTATATGGAAATCTCATGCATTGTATTTAATGGGTGAATATTTTTTTTCAAAAAATCAAAAACAAAAAGCAAAAGAATTTTATGATCAAATTATAATTTTAAAAAATAGTAACGAAAATATTAAACTACAAACCCAAAAAAGATTAAGACAAAGTTTCAGTGAATAAAAAAATAACATTTTTTATAATATTATTGTTTATTAATAATTGTTCACTAGACACAAAGTCTGGATTTTGGACAAAATCAGAAAAACTTACTAAAGAAACAAAAATTCAAACGAAAAAAATGTTCGTTGAAGAAAAAAAATTAGAAAAAGAGTTTAATTCTAGCATAAGAATAAATTTAAAAGGAAACTATTTAAATAATAGTTTTTTAAATAATTTAACTAATAATAATAATCTCGTTAATTATAAAGGACCTGTTAAAAAAATTTCTAGATTTAAATTTAAAAAAATAAATCATTTTACAAATCTAACTCCAGAATTATTTTTTACAGAAGACAAAAGCTTAGTTTTTTATGATAACATAGGTTCAATTTTAAAATTTGATTTAAATTCAAATTTAAACTGGAAATCAAATATTTATAAAAAATCAGAAAAGAAATTAGAACCCATACTTTCATTTGCGGGCAATAATAAAGTTATCATAGTAGCGGATAATTTTGGCAAATATTATTCAATTGATTTAAAAACAGGTAAATTAATATGGTCTAAAAAAAATACAGATCCTTTTAACTCACAAATTAAAATATTTGGTAATACATTTTTTGTAGTTGATTACTCAAATACTTTAAGGTGCTTTTCTATAACTGACGGTAGTGAAATATGGAAATTTAAATCGACTGTTCCATTAATAAGATCTCAACAAAAAACTTCAATAGTTTTAAGCAAAAATTTAGTAATATTTATTAATTCTTTAGGAGAGTTAACTGCACTTAATAATAAATCTGGAGATCTAATATGGCAAACACCTACTCAGCTTAACAAAATATCTGGTAACTCTTTTATGAGAATGAATTCAGATTTAGTATTGGACAAAAATTTTTTATTTTTTTCTAATAATGATAATGATTTTTTTTCTATAGATTTAAATAGTGGATTAATTAATTGGAAACAGAAAATTAACTCTTCATTAAGACCTACAGTTATAAATAATTTAGTTTTTACTATTACCATGGAAGGATATTTTGTAATTATTGATAGTAAAAGTGGAAATATTATAAGAATTACAAATATTTTTGATAAAATAAAAAAATCAAAAAGAAATAAAATTAAACCAACAGGATTCATTGTAAGTCGAGATAAAATATATTTAAGTTTAGATAATGGTAGGTTGTTAGTAATTAATTTATCGAATGGTAAAACCACTGAAGTAGTAAAAATAGCTAATAGTAAAATTTCTAGACCGCATATTCATAATAACAATATGTATTTAATTAAAAGTAATGGAATACTTAAAGTAAATTAAATGATTTTTAAATTATTAGAAAAACTAGGAAGAAAAAAACTTGTTTTAGATAGAGGACCTTCTCATCCAAAATATAATGAAGCAAAACCTTGGATGAATAGATATTATATTTTATTTAGGAATAGACCAAAATGGTTTCCATTTAACTTCATAATTCACGAAATGCTAGATAATGATCATGGTAAAGGAGTACATAATCATTTGTGTCCTTATATAACAATTATTTTGCGTCATGGGTATTGGGAAACTACCAAAACAGGAAAACACTGGAGAGCTCCTGGATATATTGGTTTTAGGTCGGCCAATAATTTTCACAGAGTAGATTTAAAAGCTGGAACGAGACCCTTAACTTTATTTATCCCAGGACCATTTGGATTAAGAAAAGGACCAAGATCAGAATACGGTGTAGATTTTAAAACAAAGATATAGTGATACAAAAATTTTTTACTTTAGAAATTAAAACAAAAGGACAAAAATTGTATGATTTTACAGATAAAACTTCAGAATGGATTAAAAGTTTTAAATTTAAGAATGGTATTTTAAATTTGAGCATTCAACATACTAGCGCTTCTTTAGTTGTGCAAGAAAATGCTGATCCAGATGTTCAAACTGATTTAATCAATTTTTTTGATAGAATTGTGCCTATGAATAATAAAAATTATATTCATACAACGGAGGGCAAAGATGATATGCCTGCACATATCAAGTCTGCAATTACAAATAATCAAATATCTTTAAGTATAAAAAATGGAAAATTACTATTAGGTACTTGGCAGGGTCTTTACTTGTTTGAGCATAGGTTAAATTCACAAACTAGAAAAATTATTCATCATTTTATTGGTGAGTAAAATTTATTAAATAAAAGGGTTATAAGCCCACTGCAGAATAGCCTGTCTTTGTCTTCTCCTACAAGTAAAATCTCCTTCTTCACAATTATTTTTTATTGCTTTCACGTGCCTTGTAAAATTTTTCCACCTTTTAATTTGAATTTCATCAATTTTTGGAATGCGCCTTCCATTTGAAAATCTACAATACCATTGAAACCAACCAAGAGGATCTTCTTTAAAAATCCATCCTTTCTCTATCCACTCCCTTCTTGAAAGTCCTGCTTTAACTCTAAATCTGTTTAATTTTACATTAAATTTTTTACTAATTTTTGCATTTTTGAACCAAGACTTTGGATATTCATCTATTTTATCACCGAAATAAGAACCACCGAAAACACCCAGTTCTAACATTTGTTTTGGTGTTAATTCTGGCTTAAATATATTGTAGAAATGATTTTTAACCATTTCATAGCTTGTTAGCAAAAATTATTTAACAATCAAGAGTATTATTTTTTTCCCATTGAGTTACAGGACTTCTTTTATCAAAGTTTTCTTCTTCGTAAAAACTGTCTAATTCTAGATTTTTTAATTTTATGTAACTATTAATTACGCTTTCACCAAAAGCTTCTTTTATATTTTTGCTTTCATTTAACTTTTCTAAAGATTTTTCTAAGTCATCAGGAAGTCTTGCTAAATTTGGATATTGTTTATAATCAGTGTACATATTACAATTTAAGGGCTCACCAGGGTCACTTTTGTTATTTAGCCCATATAGTCCTGCTGCAATTACACCGGCTTGTAATAAGTAAGGGTTTGCAGACCCATCCATTAATCTTAATTCAAATCTACCATCATCAGGTATTCTAATCATATGTGTTCTATTATTTCCCGAGTATGAAATGCTTGAAGGAGACCAGGAAGCTCCAGATTTAGTTGGAGGAGCATTTATTCTTCTGTAGCTATTGATTGTTGGATTAAAAAAGGCAGATAAAGATTCTGCATTTTTCATTATACCTCCTAAAAAATTATATGCTAACCTACTAAGTCCCAATCTATCAGATTTATCTAAAAATTTATTATTGTTTCCTTGCCACACAGAGATATGAGCATGACATCCATTTCCAGTTAAATTTTGAAAAGGCTTTGGCATAAAAGATGCTCTTAAACCATGTTTCTCAGCTAAAGATTTAACCATAAATTTAAAAAAAGTATGTCTATCTGCAGTCATTAAGCACTCTGAATAATCCCAGTTCATTTCAAATTGTCCATTTGCATCTTCATGATCATTTTGATAAGGACCCCATCCTAGTTCAATCATAGAGTCACAAATTTCTTTAATTAAATCATATCTTCTCATTAAAGCTAATTGATCATAACAAGGTTTTGATTGAATATCTCTTGGATCAGCTATATTTGATGCATCTGGAGTTAGCAGAAAATACTCACACTCAACACCAGATTTCATTGTTAAATTTTTTTTTGATAAATTGTTAATTTGGTTTTTTAACATTACTCTTGGTGAGGCTTCTACAGGTTTTCCATTCATGTATAAATCTGAAGCTAACCATCCCACTTCTTTATTCCATGGCAACTGAATTAAGCTATCAGTATCAGGTATTGCAAAAATATCTGGATCAGCTGGTGTCATATCCAGCCAAGCAGCAAAACCACCGAATCCAGCTCCATTTTTCTGCATTTCAGCAATAGAACGTGTTGGCACTAATTTTGATCTCAGCACACCAAATAAATCAACAAAACTAATTAGAAAATATTTTATTTTTTTTGCTTTTGCTATCGATGCTAAGTTTTTTCCCATACATTATCTTAGCATATTTTTTTTAATTAAATAAAGATAAAAAAAAGTCTTTATAATAAATTAAATTAACAACAATAATTATAATAATAGCAATTATAACGCCGTACTTTGATTTTGGCCAAGCAAGTCTAGCCATCCTACTAGGAGTTTTATTGATATTTTTTTCTGAATCTTGGTTTTCCATAAAAAAAAGGGCGTACAAAAATAATGTACGCCCCTTTAATTCTTTTTAATTATCCATCGGTAACGTTGCTCTTCCAATCATTTGGTCCATGTCTTTTTCTAGCAAGTTTTGAAAGTTTATCACTTTCTTGTTTTGCAGCAAGTACATGCCAACCAATCCAAAGAACAAAGGCAATAAGAACTAAAATTCCTTCAGTTCCTACTCCGGGATAAACAGCACCCGCAACTTCTTTGGCACTTAAATGATCTATCCAATTTGTTACTGTAGCCATATTATCCTCCTTTACCTACTGGCCGATGCAACTGATTTTTCATCATCTTTTGCAGCTTCCATGATTTCGTAGTCTAGACCAGCTATTTCTACTTCTCTTGGAATTCTAAGTTTACCCATTCCATGAAGCACTTTTGCTATAATCCAACCTGGTATAAAACCAAGGACTACAAACATTATTATTGCACCCAAGAACATTCCTAAAGGATTTATTGGAGCATAATCTGTTCCTACCCACATTGCTCCAACGCTATATCCTGAAGAAGGATAACCGTTAAGAACAAATCCACAGATTATTAAACCAGCAACTCCTGCATAACCGTGCACTGCCACAGCTCCAACTGCATCATCTATTTTGAACTTACGTTCAACCCAGTAATGTAGTTTGTAAGCAACAACAACACCGATCATAGCAATGATCATTGATTGAATTGGATGATATAAGTCATTACCCGCAGACGCACAAATAATACCCGCTAGTCCACTTGAGTAAGTCCAGAATGGATCACCTTTAGCTACAAGATATCCAGCTAACAATCCTCCAGACAACGACATTAAGAAGTTCATTGTAATACCACTTAATGTAGTAGGGGTTACATATATGTTTGTTGCAGTAAAGTACGTTACACCTTCCATACCGTATTCGGGTCCAAGATCAAATATTGGTATATTACAAGCAGCATAGAAACCCCAGAAACCAGTATAAATTAAAAACAATCCTACTGTTACTAACCATGGGTTTCTTGGTCCTATATTTCTTGGTTCACCGCTAGATGAAAATTTACCAATTCTTGGTCCTAAAACAGCTAGAATACCCAAAGCAAATCCACCAGCTACTGCGTGAATTACTCCTGACGCGTAAGCGTCATGGTACCCGAGTATCTTAAGCATCCAACCATCGAAGTGCCATCCCCATGCAGCATCGATCACCCAAAAACATGATCCTATCGCAATTGCTAAGATACCGAATGCAAAAGTTGTAATTCTTTCGATTACCGCACCTGAAACAATTGAGGCTGCTGTCCATGAGAATAATAAAAACGCTGCCCAGAATACTCCACTTATGTGATCACCTAAGTTAACTGCCATTAATTCACTATTTGGCACATACCACTTAGCACTAAAAGCAGACTCATCTGTTATTAAAGCTGCGCTTTCGTTCATTATTGATGGTGCAAGACCTGGTCCTGTTGGAAACGCCCAATATATCCACCATCCAAATAAAAACCAAGTTACTGTTACCAGTGGTATCAGCATCGTGTTTTTCATTAAAGTATGTTGATGATGTTTGTATCGAGAAGCTCCAACTTCATACATACAGAAACCCACGTGAATTAAAAACATGAGTACCACTGTTATCCAGTAGTAAAATTCTGTAAATACGGTTGTCAATGCACCTAATTGATCAGTCATTTCAAACCTCCGTTTGTTTAAACAAATTGATAGGATTCTAATAAATAGGTTAGAGACTACAATGATAAAAATACCTAGAATGAGCTAGGAATTAGCTTAAAAAATCAACCTGAAGTAGATAAAATTTTCTAAATTAAAATTTTCTGTATGCTTTTTTTAAGTCAACCAATGGGTGATTCGGAGACATTTGAAACTTAACTAACAGTTCTCTAGCTATCATATCTCTATCTTGTTGATTGTTTGGAAGTTTAATTTTTTTTGGAATTGTTACCCAGCCATTTGCATTTCTATCAAATACTGCAGGTCTGTTTTCTTCATAACCCATATGAACGTCTTCAAGCCAGTTAAGATCATCCCAACCCATTGCTTCTATATATTTTTTTAAAAAAGGTGTGAGTCTGTTATAATCTGGTAGCAAGTTTACATCATATCTGTAACCGATGGTCTGGCCGATCATTTTTTCTCTAGCTGTTTCTTTCTTTTTTCCTAGCTGACCTTTTACTTCTTTTTTAATTTTTATTTTTTTCTTTTTCTTTTTTGCCATTTTTATCCTTAAATTTTATGAAAATCGTCAACCCCTACAGTATGGTTAGTGCCCGATAATGGAACTTTTGCCAAAGCAGAAGCTTCCATAGTTAATGCTGCCATATCTTCAGGTTCTAATGAATGAATATTTGTTTTACCACAAGCTCTAGCTAATAGTTGTGCTTCCAAAGTCATTGTGTGTAAGTAGTTATAAACTCTTAAAGCGGCATCGTCAGGGTTTAATCTTTTTCTTAGTTTTGGATCTTGAGTTGCTACACCTACTGGACAACGACCTGTATGACAGTGGTAACAGTGACCAGCTGGAACACCCATCTCTTTTTCAAAATTAGATTCTGGAATTTCCTTATTACAGTTTAAAGCAATCATTGCACCAGTTCCAATTGCAATAGCATCAGCACCTAGAGCTATAGCTTTTGCCATATCCGCACCATCTCTAACTCCACCAGCATAAATAAGTGTAACTTTTCCAGTTTGACCAACATCATCCAAAGCTCTTCTAGCTTCTCTGATAGCAGCTATTCCTGGGATACCAGTGTTTGCAGCAGCTATATGTGGTCCAGCACCCGTCGAACCTTCCATACCATCTAAATATATTGAGTCTGGATCGCATTTTGCAGCCATACGCACATCATCATAAACTTTAGCTGCACCAAGTTTTAATTGAATAGGAACTTTATTTTTTGTTAATTCTCTAAGCTCTTGTACTTTTAAAGCTAAATCATCTGGACCCAACCAATCAGGGTGTCTTGCTGGTGATCTTTGATCAATTCCAGCAGGCAAAGATCTCATTTCAGCAACTTGATCGGTAACTTTTTGTCCCATTAAGTGACCACCCATTCCAACTTTTTGTCCTTGTCCTATAAATACTTCTATTCCATCTGCTAGTTGAGCATGATGAGGATTAAATCCATATCTTGACTGAATACATTGATAGTACCATTTTTCTGAATATCTTCTTTCGTCTGGTATCATTCCACCTTCACCAGAACATGTTGCGCTTCCAGCCATTGTTGCTCCTCTTGCAAGAGCTGTTTTTGCTTCATAAGAAAGAGCACCAAAACTCATACCCGTTATGTAAACCGGAATATCTAATTCGATTGGATTTTCACATCTTGGACCTATTACAGTTTTGGTTTCACATTTTTCTCTATATCCTTCAATTACAAATCTCGTTAAAGTTCCTGGTAAAAATACCAAATCATCAAATGTTGGAATTTTTTTCATTAATGCCATTCCACGCATTCTGTATCTACCTAATTGAGCTTTGATATGTATATCGTCAATTACTTCAGGAGTGAAAATAGAATTGTACCCAAGTAAACTTTTGTTTCTTTTTGAAAATTCACTTTTTGCATTTACATTTCCATTTTTCTTTTTAGCCATTATATAGCTCCTTTTTTCTCAGTTGGTTCTAATGCGTCGTAATTCCAAAGTTTTTTGCCAGCTACAACTTTTGTCATTTTTGATACATCAAAATTATCACCTATCTCAGCTACTTTAAGTTTTCTGTTTAACCAATCTATATCATTTTTTGTCATAGGAGCTTCTATCGCATCACTACCAAATGAGCCAATCTTTCCTCCAACATAAATTGTTCCATCGTACATTGAGTCTCCAAGGTTAATTCCTACATCACCCAAAATAACAATTCTTCCTCTTTGCATCATAAATCCTGTAAAAGCACCGGCGTCACCACCTACAATTATCGAACCTCCTTTTTGATCTATCCCGGTTCGTGCACCAACGCTACCTTTGCAAACTAAATCTCCACCTCTAATAGCAGCACCAAAACAAGATCCGGCATTTTTTTCAATAACTACTTTACCAGCCATCATATTTTCTGCACAAGACCAACCGACACGACCATTAACTCTTACCATTGGTCCATCTATTGATCCAACTCCAAAATAACCTAAACTTCCTTCAAAAATTAAATTAAGTTTATTTAGTATTCCAACGCCTAAGCTGTGTTTCCCTTGTGGGTTTTTAATTACAATTGTTCCAAAACCTTCGCTCATTAATTCCTCAATTTTTTTATTAGCTTCTTTACAATCTAAATCTTTAACATCAAGCTCAGTTCTTTTGTTAAAATCAACATCATAAGTTCCCCAATAATAAAAATTTTCAGCTTCATCTGGATTAAAAAACTTTTGTTGAGTTTTACCTTTTAAAACTTCAGTGTGCATACCCATTGACTGGGCTTTTGTTTTTTTTTGATCTGTTTTTAAATTTGCCATACTTTTACTTCACCATCAAAAGGGTCGTATGTAGTTATTTCTTGTGGAAGAATAGATCTAATAGCTATTTCTTCAGATCCCATAGCAACCAAATCATCTGATTCATATAAAACCAGCGGTTTAGCGGCCATCGTATCTTTTGCCATTCCCAAGGAGTCTTTTGTTGCAACAAAGTAAGTGAATACTCCATCGAGACCAGTTAAAGATTCCTTCATTCCTTCTTCTAAAGTTGCGCCATTTCTCATTTTTTCAGCTAGGAAAACTGCAATTAATTCTGAATCACACTCTGACATAAAGCGCATACCTTTGTTTTCAAGAGCCCTTCTATTATTCCAGTAATTTGTTAACTGACCATTGTGAACTACAGAAACATCAGCAAATGGATAGCCCCAAAAAGGATGAGCAGACTTTATATCTACACCAGATTCTGTTGCCATCCTTGCGTGACCTATGCCGTGAGTTCCTTGAACTTTATCTAAATTATATCTTTCGCATACAGTTTTAGCGTCCCCTAGGTCTTTAATTAATTCGAGAGATTTTCCAATAGAAAGTATCTCTACCATTTCAACGCTTTCTATTTTTTTTGAAAAATCCATTAAATCTTTATCATATTTAATTTCGTATCTATAAGAGTAAGGAGTCAATTTTTCTTCTTTAACAATTGTAGCTCCTAGTTCAGAAAGGTTTTTATCGACAAGTTTTTTTCTACCGTCATAAACACTTGCGTCTTCATTAACTGATGTGCTTCCTTCACCTACGTTTTCACCAACCTTAAATCTCATTATAAAATTTTGGCCGTCATTTTCAGCATAAAGAGCATAACCCGTTGAATCCGGGCCTCTATGCTTTAAAGCTTGAAGCATGCTTTGCAGTTCTTCACCTACATTTGAAGATTTTCCTCTATGAATAAGTCCAGCTATTCCGCACATATTTTTTTCCTTATACTTAATAAACTATGGAAGACAATCTAAATAAGTATCAAGATCCCACTGAGTAGTCGCACCTAAGAATTTTTCCCACTCATCATTTTTATACCAATGGAATACTTTATACATCTCATCTGGCATTGCTGATTTAATTATTTCATCTTCAGCAAGTCTATCCAAAGCTTCTCCCAAACTTAAAGGAAGTTTTTTTACATCTTTACCTGCTTTTTTAGCCTCATACATACTTCTAGATTCAGGCTTAGATGGTTTTAGATTTTTTGAAATACCGTGGTCACAGGCTTTTAACAAAGCAGCACCCAATAGATATGGATTGTGCATTGAGTCAACTGATCTATACTCAAACCTTCCAGGAGCTGATACTCTTAAACCACAAGTTCTGTTTTGATATCCCCAATCGGCATAAACTGGAGCCCAGAAACCTTGATCCCAAAGTCTTCTGTATGAATTAACCGTTGAAGATCCTAAAGCAGTTAAAGCAGGCAAGTGTTCCATTATTCCGGCAATGGACTGTAAACCAATTTTACCTGGTAATTGCATATCGTTAGTATCAGGCATAAAGGTATTTGTGCCTCCTTGTACATAACCAAACACTTCCTCTACTCCAGGTAATTTTTTATGACCTAATTTGTTTGTTACGACTTTTCCACCTTTCCATAAAGACATGTTTGTATGACAACCACTTGCAGATACGCCCATAAATGGTTTTGTCATAAAGCATGCTATTAAATTATGTTCCCTTGCTACTTGCGCGCAAATTTGTCTGTAAGTAGAAAGTCTATCAGCATTTCTTAAAACATTATCGTATGTCCAGTTTAATTCTAATTGTCCTGGAGCATCTTCATGGTCACCCTGGATCATATCTAAGCCCATGGCTGATGCGTACTCAATTACTTTCATAAACACAGGTCTCAATGATTCAAATTGATCAATGTGATAACAGTATGGTTTAGAAAAACCCGAACCAGTAGGGGTTCCGTCAGGATTTTTTGTTAACCACATCATTTCAGGTTCAGTTCCAACTCTTAATTCTAGTCCATGCTTTTTCTTAAATTCATCCATAAATATTCTTAGATTTCCTCGACAATCAGATGTTAAATGTCCTCCTGGATTATTTCTTTCTTCTCTGTTTCTAAAACATGTAACAAAAACTCTTCCAATTCTTTTATCCCAAGGTAATTGACAGAAAGTTTCAGGATCAGGTATGCCAACAAGTTCCATAGCTTCTGGACCATAACCGATATAATTTTTATGTCTGTCTACAAATAAGTTGGCAGTAGATCCATATACTAATTGAAAACCTTTTTCTGCAGTTCTTTCCCAATGGTCAGCAGGAATTCCTTTACCAACAACACGTCCTGTTACAGATATAAATTGGTAATAAATATATGTAATTCCTAATTCGTTAATTTTTTCTCTTACGTTTTTTACAAGTTTCGCTCTTCCTGGTTGATTAACATGTTTTTCTAGATCGGTCATTTTCCCCCTTTGAATTTTATGATTAAAAAGGTAACTGAAAAAAAATTATCTGTCTAGATAGATAAACTAACTCCAAGGAAAAGGGCTAGAAGAAGTAGGGTGGAGTTCGCCTTTCTCGTATCGGTTGAATCTAAATGGTTTTAACAAATCCCTTTCTTTACCTAATAATTCATCAGCAACTAGCTCGCCAACACCAATCATTTTGTAACCATGATTTGAGTCAGCAATAAAATATACATTTTCGCAGAATCGATCAAATATTGGAAATGAATCTGGAGTAAAACAACCCAGTCCACCAGATGGTCCTTTATGATAAACTTTTATTTTTCCTTTAAATCTTTTTTGACAATGAGCTAAAGCAGAACACCACATATGAGCAAACTCGTCTGTTGTTTGATATTCAGGTGAGTCTATTCCGTATGGATCAACTTTTACATTTTCAGCTGGTTTATTAACTTTATAAGGAGCAGCACCTCCTTGAACACCGTTAAAGTTAAAATCAGGTTTGTAATATATGCCCCACATTTTGTCAGTTATTAATGATCCATCAACATCAGAAAATAAATGCGCGTCGCTATCAACATGTATAACTGGGGGCATTTTTCCATCATCAGTTTTTTGAAAATTTGGATCAACTCCTAAAACACCTTCGGTTAAAAACCAATATATCCACATTGGATAATTTTTGTGAGTAACACCTTTTTGATCTTTAATTGAAATTTTATTTGGTAATTCTAATTGATCCCAAAAAGTCTTTACCCATGGACCTGCACCTATAACGACTTGCTCACATTCAATAGTTCCTTTAGAAGTTACAACACCAGTTACAGCTTTGCTATTACTACCTCTTTTAAACCCAGTAACTTCTGTGCCAGTAATAATTTTTACTCCCATTGCTTCTGCTTTGTCTGCAATACCATAAATTGCAGCAGAGTTATTTGCATAACCACCTCTTTTTTCGTGTAATACAGATGTAATCCCTTTTGCTTGCCAATCATGAAACATATTTTTCATATATTTCATTGAGTCTTCTTTTCCTTCAATAAACTCCGATTCATAACCAATTGCTTTTTGTTGTTCATAAATAGTTGTTACATCTTTTCTCATACTTTCAGGACTTATTTGCATATATCCCACTGGATGATAGCTGAATTTTTTTGGATCACTTTCCCAAATTTTTACACTATGAGCCATTAGCTCCCTCATTGCAGGTTGAAAATAATTATTTCTAACTACCCCACAAGCAATACCACTTGCTCCAGATGCTATTCCACCTTTATCAAGAACTACAATATCGTTATTAGACCCATTTCCCTTTTTTTTAATTTTTTCTGCTAAATGCCACGCTGTGCTTAATCCATGTATTCCAGCACCTATCACTACATATTTTGCTTTTGTTGGAAATGACATTTATGATCTTACCTTTTTCTTTTCAGGGTCATAAAATGGAAAAGGAACAATTTTAGCAGGTATCCTTTTTTGATGACCGTCAATTTTTCCAACTTCAACATTTTTTCCCATTTCAGAATGCTTAACATCAATTCTACATAGAGCAATGTTTTTATTTAATTTAGGAGAGATGCAACCACTTGTCACAACCCCAATTTGAGATCTTCCAATATGCACGCAATCTCCATGATTTGCTTTTTCTTTACCAACCAATTCAAGACCTACAAGTTTTTTTTGTGGGTTTTCTTTTCTTTTTATTAGTTCTTCTTTACCAATAAAATTGTCAGTTTTTGTTTTCAATGGAACAGTAAAACCTACTCCAGCTTCAAAAGGATCAATCTGTCCATCAAATTCGTTTCCAAATAAAATTAAACCTGCCTCAATTCTTAATAGATCTAAAGCAGCAAATCCTGCTGGTATTAGCCCTTCATTTTTTCCAGCTTCCATAACCTTATCCCAAACTTTTGGAGCATCAGATGGATGACACCATATTTCATATCCTAATTCCCCAGTATAACCTGTTCTTGAAACCATCAAAGGTATTCCATTTAACTCTTCTAATCTACAAATAGTAAATCTAAACCACTGTAGTTCTGATATAGAAGGTTGTGTGGGTGGTGTAAAAATTATTTTTTCTAAAATTTTTCTACTATTAGGTCCTTGCAAAGAAATATTGTTAATTTGGTCTGTCGAATTTTTTATATGAACTTTGTACTTTTTTTTCTTTGCTTGTTCTTTTAACCATTCCCCTGCATATTCATCCCCACATATCCATCTAAAACCATGATCACTCATTTTTAATAACGTTCCATCATCAAACATTGATCCATTTTCATAACACATAGATGAATAAATTACCTGACCAACTGAAAGTTTTTTTACATTTCTAGTTAATGTGTAGTTCATTAATTCTTCAGCATCAGGTCCTAAAATTTCAAATTTTCTTAATGCAGATAAATCAATAACAACAGCTTTTTCACGACAAGCAGTATATTCATTAATTAAACCATGTTTTGTATAATCATTAGGTAACCAAAAACCTCTTGCATCTACAAAGTTTCTTGTAAGCTTAGAGGTTTTTTCGTAGAAGCCAGTATTCCTTGTCAATTTTGGTTCTGAGTCTGTTTTCATTCTAAAAGCAAAAGATTTTGTAAATTCTTTTTTTTTATCATAAGTTCTAACAAAAATATCAGTTGGGTTCCATGAATTACAAGCATCAATATCACTAGGACAGGCTGTTGTTCCGCAGGTTAAGTCCTTAAGAGCTCTAAATATTACATAATCTCCAGGCCTAGCAAAAGATTCATCTGATAATACCGAATTTTGTCCACCTGCAGAAGTATTAAAAAAAAGATTTATAGCATGCCAACCTTTTCGTTTTTCAACTCCAAACTTTTCCAGAGAACTATTTAAATTATCAGAGCAATTTGGATGTCCGAAATAACCAGCATCTTCATAATATTTAGATGTACAAGCTAAGTTGAATGTATCATGTCTGCCAACAGTATCTCTTATTACTTCAACTAACGGTTCATGATCGGTATCATAAAATTTAGAAAATAATCCTGGGCCCGGAAAAGTATTTCCCATAAAAGTCCTTGTTGTTTGCCAGTCTAAACCTTTTTCAATTTTATTATCTAATTTAGCAGTATCAAATGCAACAAAATCTGAACACTGTCTTCCAGTCGGAGAAATAACTTGAATATAATCACCTTCTTTAACTTGATAAGATATTGCAGTTTTGCGATCAATATTAGTTTCATTTAAAGGATCAAACATTGGATCTGGAATAACCGAATGTTCTTTATCATTATTAATTTTTGATCTTTTAATAAAAACAGTTAAATCAGTTGGAGGATTTTGTTCAT
>CACPKQ010000010.1 GCA_902634455.1 uncultured Pelagibacteraceae bacterium
AGGTGTTAATATTCCTCAAAATAAAATTGTTCAAGTAGGACTTACTTATATCTATGGTATAGGTGAAAAATTCTCAAAACAAATATGTAAAAATCTTGAAATTCCTAAATCTAAAAGAGTGAATGAACTAACTGATGATCAGATATTAAAGATAAGAGAATATATTGATAAAAATTTTACTGTCGAAGGAGATTTAAGAAGAGAAAATTCTTTAAGTATAAAAAGATTAATAGATTTAGCAACTTATAGAGGTTCTAGACATAGAAAAAAATTACCAGTAAGAGGTCAAAGAACAAGATGCAATGCCAGAACAAGAAAAGGTAAAGCAATAGCTATAGCTGGTAAAAAATTAACACCATTAAAAAAATAAAAAATGAAAAAAGAAAAAGTTGATATTAAAGAGCAATCTCAAGAAAAAGTAAAAAATATAAAAAAAAGTACATATTCAAAAAAAAAAAAAATTAAAAAAAATGTATTGAATGGTGTTGCATATGTTCAGTCAACTTTTAATAATACAATTGTATCTATAGCAGATACAAATGGTAATGTTATTTCTTGGGCTTCTGCAGGACAAAAAGGATTTAAAGGTTCTAGAAAATCAACACCATATGCTGCTCAAGTAGCAGCTGATTCTGCTGCAGCTAAAGCTTTAGAGGTAGGTATGAAAAATCTATCTGTTGAAATTAAGGGACCTGGTTCAGGTAGAGAAACTGCGCTTAGAGCTTTGCAAGCAAGGGGATTTAAGATTACTTCTATAAAAGATACAACACCGTTACCACACAATGGAACAAGACCACCAAAAAAAAGGAGAGTGTAAATGGAAACTACTGATGTAAATATAAAAAATTGGAAATCATTAATTAAACCAAATAAACTTGATGTTAAATTAAGTGAAGATAAAACTTATGCCAAAATTATAGCTGAACCACTAGAAAAAGGATACGGTTTAACTTTAGGAAATTCCCTAAGAAGAATATTACTATCATCTATTAGAGGCACAGCTGTTACAGCGGTACAAATTGATGGAGTTCTTCATGAATTTACATCAATTAAAGGAGTAAGAGAGGATGTTACTGATATTGTGTTAAATGTTAAATCTTTAGCTTTAAAAGGTTCTTCAGAAGGATCTAAAAAATTAATATTAGATGCAAAAGGACCTGGTGAAATAAAAGCATCAAATATACAAACTGTTTCAGATATAGAAATTTTAAATCCTGATTTAGTTATATGCAATTTAGATGAAAATACTAATTTTCATATGGAAATGACTGTTGGTAGTGGAAAAGGTTATGTACCAGCTGATATGAACAAACCAGAAGAACCTCCTTTGGGCTTAATACCAATTGATTCACTTTTTAGTCCAGTAAAAAAAGTTTCATATTCTGTTAGTACCGCAAGAGAGGGTAAGGCTCTTGATTATGATAAATTAACAATGGAAGTTGAGACAAATGGATCTATATCAGCAGAAGATGCTGTAGCTTATTCAGCGAGAATTTTTCAGGATCAAATAGGTATGTTTATAAATTTTGAAGAACCACAAGAGGTAATTATAAGGGAAAAACCTTCTGAACCTGAATTTAATAAAAATCTTTTAAGAAAAGTAGATGAGCTTGAATTGTCAGTTAGGTCAATGAATTGTTTAAAAAATGATAATATAATTTATATTGGTGATTTAGTTCAAAAATCAGAGGGAGAGATGTTAAGAACGCCAAATTTTGGTAGAAAATCATTAAATGAAATCAAAGAAGTTTTAAATGGAATGTCACTTTATCTAGGAATGGAAATTCCAAATTGGCCCCCTGATAACATTGCAGAACTATCAAAAAAACTGGAAGAATCTATTTAATGAGACATAAATTTGGATATAAAAAAATAAATAGAACTTCTGAACATAGAAAAGCGTTAATCAAAAATATGCTTAATTCACTTATTAAATATGAGCAAATTACAACGACTCTACCAAAGGCAAAAATATTAAAACCTCAGGCAGATAAAATAATTACACTAGGTAAAAAAAAAACATTAGAAAACACTAGAACTTTAGTATCAAAATTACAAAGTATGGTATCAACAAATAAGGTAAAAAAGACATTGGCAAAAAGATATGAAAAAAGAAATGGCGGATATACACGAATTATAAAAGCAGGATTTAGATATGGAGATAACGCCCCAATGGCAATATTAGAGTTTGTTGACAGAGATGTTGAAGCAAAAAAAGTAGATAAAAAAAAGAGAGAAACTGATACAAGTAAAAAAGAAGTTCAAAAAGAAGCAATAGCACAATAAACATAAAATTAATGAAAAAGTCTTTCAAAGTAGACAAAGTGTCTATTGGAATAAGGTTTGATAGATGGATTAGAAATAATATTGGAAAAGTGCCTCAATCATTAATAGAAAAAGATTTAAGAAAAGGAAATATAAAATTAAATAAAAAAAAAACTAAAAGCTCAACAAAACTTAAGTTAAATGACGAAATAACATTTTTTGATCTAAATTATAAATTAGATTTATCAAAAAAAAAAAGAAAATTTATTCCATCGGGCGAAATAATCAAAGAAAGCGAAGAACAAATAATTGACAATAATGAAAATTTTGTAGTTATAAATAAACAGTCAGGAATTTCCGTACAAGGTGGAACAAAATCAAAAAAAAATTTAATTGATATATTCACAAATAGTAAAATTTTCAAAAATCAAAAGCCATATCCAGTTCATAGACTCGATAAGGCTACATCAGGTGTTTTAATTATCGCAAAAAATAGAGAAACAGCCAAGCTTTTAACTAGTTTATTTAGAATTAGAAAAATTCACAAAACATACTTAGCTATTTCTAATGGTGAAATTGAAAAAAATGATGGTGAATTGAATCATGATCTAATTAGATATGAGGGGAAAAAGAAAGTTTTAGAAAATGCTAAAACTTTTTTTAAGATTCTAGATAAAAATTTAAATTGCTCTTTAATTCAATTAAAACCTATAACAGGTAGAAAACACCAGATAAGAAAACAATTATATTACATTGGTCATTGCGTTTTAGGTGATGATAAATATCATAATACTATATATAAAAGAAATATTAACAATGAATTAATGCTTCATTCACATCAAATTCGCTTTATGATTAATAAAAAAAAATACTCATACAAAGCATTGTTACCTGAACATTTTAAAAAAATGTTAAAAATAAAAAGACTTAAATTTTCAAATTTTTAACTAAATGTTTTTCAAGTACACTCGAAACATTGCTGTAGTCTTGTTTTTTTATATTTAGCAAGTTTGTGACCTCTCGATCAGCAATTCCACAAGGAATGATTTTTTTATATGAACTTAAATCATTATTTATATTTAGAGAAAAGCCATGATAAGCAACCCATTTTTTTACTTTAATTCCTATAGCTGCTACTTTTTTTGATTTTTTATTTTTTGTATACCAGATACCTATTTTTTTTCTGTCACTTTTTGTTTTTATTTTATATTCATGTAATGTATTAACTATTGATTCTTCTATTATGTTAATAAAATTTCTGATATCACGTTTTCTTTTATTTAAATTTATTACAAAGTAGCAAACTAACTGACCTGGACCGTGCCAAGTTATTTTTCCTCCTCTTGAGGTTTTTAATATTTTTATTGATTTATCTATAATTTCTTCTTTTTTAAAACTAATTCCTCCAGTGAAAATAGAAGGATGACTAAGAAACCATATAAGTTCATTCTCATCTTTTTTATTAATTATATTCTCTACTTTTCTCTCAAGTATATTAATAGCTTTATCGTATTTTATTGGTTTTATTGATTTTTTTATCTCTATTTTCATTTAAGAATTGTAATATAAAAATTATCCATTAATAGTGCCTTATAAAACAAAGGTTTTTTATGACTTTAATTAAAAAAATAAAAGATAAAAAAGTCAATTTTGAATTTAATAAAGAATATATCAAGGTTGTAACTGATAAAATTGCTAATAATGATGCAGATTTTATATCAAAATCTTTCAATGATATGCATCCTGCAGATGCAGCCGACATAATTGAGCATTTAAATCAAGGAGATAGAGAAAATTTAATTAAATTAAATAATTTTAAAATAGATCCCCAGGTTTTTGTTGAACTAAATGAATCAATAAAATCAGAAATAATTACATATTTGTCCATAGACTCAATTGTATATATTTTAAAAAACCTAGAATCTGACGATTCAATCAAAATTATAGAAAATTTAGATGAAAAAAACAAAAATGATGTTTTAAGCTCTTTGCCACCAAAAGACCGATTCGTATTATTAGAAAGCTTAAGTTACCCCGAGGACTCAGCTGCAAGAATTATGCAAAGAGAATTTACCGCAATCCCAAGCAACTGGTCTGTAGGTCAAACTATTGATTATTTAAGAGAAAATAAAGATTTACCAGAAGAGTTTTTAGAAATTTTTATTGTAGATAATGAATTTAAACCAATAGGTACAGTTCCTTCTTCAAAAGTTTTGAGAACAGCAAGAGATAGAAAAATGATTTCAATTATGAACGAGTCACAATTGTCAATACCAGTAAATATGGATAGAGAGGAAGTTGGTCACTTATTTGAAAATTATAACTTAAACTCAGCCTGTGTAGTCGATAAAAATAATAAATTAGTAGGTATGATAACAAGTGATGATGTACTTACTGTTTTAAAAGAAGAAGCCGAAGAGGATGCGTTAAGATTAGCTGGAGTTGGCGATGAAGAAATTACTGATGGAGTTTTAAAAAAAACAAAGAGAAGATTTACATGGCTTTTGCTTAATTTATTTACAGCAGTAATTGCCTCAGTTGTTATTGGATTTTTTCAAGAAGATATAGAAAAAGTTGTTGCATTAGCAGTTTTAATGCCAATAGTTGCTTCGATGGGTGGAAACGCTGGTATGCAAACTTTAGCTGTTACGATTAGAACTATTGCGACCAATGAATTAACTAAAAATAATTTTACAGAAAATGTGCTTAAAGAATTTTCAATTGGTATTTTGAATGGTGTAATTTTTGCAATTATAAGCGCAATCATAGTTCAGTTATGGTTTCAAGACACAACTTTATCTCTTATAATTTCAATTTCCATGATATTAAATATGATTGTAGCAGGCCTTTTTGGAATTTTAATCCCAATCACTCTAAAAAAATTTAAAATAGATCCAGCAATAGCATCAAGTGTCTTTGTTACTACAATTACTGATGTTATAGGGTTTTTGTCATTCTTAGGTATAGGTGCATTTTTTTTCTATGGAACTTAAAAATTATCAATTAATCTTACATTATTCATATAAAAAGCTATAAATATTTTAAAATTTTTTTTATTAAATTTTTTAGAAAAATTATATTTATTTCTTATTTCAAAATATTCAACATTTATTCCATTTTTAACTAATTCTTTTTTGACAAATTTTAATTTATTTTTATTAGTTAATTTTTTTTTAATTAATTTGTAAAGTCTTTTTATTTTTAGAGACACTATTGAGGCTTTCAGCAAATCCTTTTTTTTTAATAGAAAATTTCTCGAAGAATAAGGTAGAGAGTTATTATCCCTTATAGTTTTGCAGGAAATTATTTTAGTGTTAAATTTATTTTTTATAAATTTTTTAATCAAATGTACTTGTTGATAGTCTTTTTCACCTAAAAAAACAAATTTAGCTTTTACAATTTGTAATAATTGATTCATTACAGCCAGAACACCTTCAAAATGTCCTTTTCTAAATTTTGCACATAAAATTTTATCCTTTTTAATAATTTTTATTCTCATTTTATTTTTATTTTTATAAATATGACTAACTTTTGGAATAAAAACGAAATCAACACCCTTTTTCTTTAATATTTTAATATCTCGAGATATATTACTCGGGTATTTATTATAGTCATTTTTTTTATTAAATTGCGAAGGATTTACAAAAATACTTATTAAAGTTTTGCTACATTTTTTTTTGCAAGAATCGATTAAAGACAAGTGACCTTTATGCAAAGCGCCCATTGTCGGAACAAAACCAATGTTTGCCTTAAAATCAACTTCTTTGTTTAATTTATTAATACTTTTAATAATCCTCATTTATGATAGTGAGCATAATAGTTAAAACATTTTGATGATAAGACAAGCAATAATTCCACTTGCAGGTTTAGGTACTAGGCTTTTACCTTTAACTAGTGTGTTTCCAAAAGAACTTTTACCAATAAATGGAAAACCAGGATTAGAATATATTTTAGACGAATGCATTAACGCAGGCATTAAAGAATTTATATTTATAATCTCGAATAAAAAAAAACTCATTAAAAAGTATTTTTATAATGATAAATTTTACAAAAGTATAATAAAAAAGAAAAAAGACACAAGAGTCATTAAAGAATATAAAAAAATTCTCAATTTAAAAAAAAAAATAAAATTTGTTTATCAAAATAAACCTTTAGGAACAGGTGATGCAATTTTAAAAACAAAAAAACATATAACTGGGTCACATTTTTTAATTCTATTTCCAGATGATTTAATTATGAATAAAAATTGTTCAAAAGACATGATTTTAGTTCATAAAAAATTTAATTGTTCAGTAATGGCATCTATTAAAGTTCAGAAGAAAAATGTGAGTAGGTGGGGAATTTATTCAATAAAAAAAAAAATAAATAAAAATAATTTTATAATTAAAGATGTAGTTGAAAAACCCAAACAAAAAGATGCGCCATCTACTAATGCTGTTATAGGAAGATATATTTTACCAAAAGAAATTTTTGCAAAGCTAGAAAAACAAAATAAAGGTATCGGTGGAGAAATACATATAACCGACTCAATCAGAAAATTAATAAAAGAAAACCATATATTTATTGGCCATAATTTTGCTGGAAAATATTTAGACTGTGGATCCATGAATGGTTATATAAAATCATCTTTGGAAATTTCAAAATTATGAAACTATGTATGATAGGAACCGGTTATGTTGGTTTGGTCAGCGGTGTATGTTTTGCTGACCTAGGAAACGAAGTTATATGTGTAGATAAAGATTTAAATAAAATTAATAAGTTAAGAAAATCAATTATTCCGATTTATGAGCCTGGTTTAGATGAGTTAGTCAAAAAAAACAGCAAATCAGGAAGATTAAAATTTTCTACCAATATTAATGAGTCCGTTCAAAAATCAAATATTATTTTTATTTGTGTTGGTACACCAACTAAGAAAAACAAATATGAAGCTGACTTATCCCAAGTTTATGATGTAGCTAAGAAAATAAGTAAAAATATTAAATCTTTTAAAATAATTATTAACAAATCTACAGTTCCAGTTATGACGGGTGATAAAGTAGAAAAAATCATATCCAGAAAAGTAAAAAAAAATTTGTTTAGTGTTGTTTCGAATCCTGAATTTTTGAGGGAAGGAGAGGCTATAAGAGATTTTGTTTACCCTGATAGAATTGTTATTGGAACTTCTAGTAAAAAATCAAATAAAATACTTAAGAATTTATATTCTCCTCTTATTTCAAAGGGAGCAAAATACATAAATACATCGAGAAGAGCTGCAGAATTAATTAAATATGCTTCTAATGCATTTCTTGCCACTAAAATAACATTTATAAATGAACTAGCTAACTTATGTGAGAAATTAAATATTAATGTAGAGGATTTATCAATTGGTATCGGAACAGATAAGAGAATAGGAGGAAGATTTTTAAGAGCAGGTCCAGCATATGGTGGTTCATGTTTTCCAAAAGATACTAGAGCGCTAGTTGATACGGCTAATAAATCATTAACATCTTTGTCTGTAATAAAATCAGTAATAAACTCAAACAATAAAAGATCAAATCTACTTTTGAACAACATAAGTAAAATTTTAAAAAATAGAATTAAAAATAAAAAAATTACATTTTTAGGAGTTACTTTTAAAGCTAACACTGATGATATGAGAGAGTCTTCAAGTTTAAAAATGATACCTTACTTAAATAAAAAAGGTGCAAAAATTAAATATTACGATCCAACTGGAAAAAAAAGTGAGTTTGATAAATTAAAAAATGTTCAATTTAAAAAAAATATAAAAGAAGCCTGCATGTCATCAGATTTAATAATCATTCACACGGAATGGAATGAATTTAAACTAATTGATCTAAAAAGAATAGTTAATAAAAAAAAATTTATTGTTTATGATCTAAGAAATATTTATTCACCTGAAAAAATAAAAAAACAAAAAATTCAATATTTTGGAATTGGTCGATAAATTAATTTAACTCAAAAATTGCATCAACTTCTACAGCTACTCCTAAGGGTAAACTATTAGTACTCACAGCGGCTCGTGCATGCATACCATTATCATCAAATACTTTTGCTATTGTATCAGATGCACCATTAATAACCTTTGGTTGATCTGTAAAATCATCTGTTGAATTAACAAAGCCAGTTAATTTTATACAATTTTTGATTTTAGAAAGATCATTTGACAAATGTTTTTTTGCTTGTGATATAATGCTTAAAGCACATCTTGCAGCAGCTTCATATCCTTCTTCTGTGGTCAAATTCTTTCCTAATTTACCTTTTATTAAATTTCCACTTGCATCCATTGAAATTTGTCCCGATATATATAGAATTTTTCCAACTTCTTTAGTAGCAACGTAGGACCCTACTGGATCAGCTGCCTTTGGAAGGTTAAATTTGTTTTTTTTTAAATTCTCTTCAAATTTCATTTTTTTCTTTTTTTATTTTTATCGTATTCTTTTCTTTTTTCTATCAAAATTAGAGCTTCCTCCATAGTTAATTCTGTAGGGTCTTTCTCCTCAGGAATTGTTGCATTTAATGATTTATATTTAATGTAAGGTCCGTACTGTCCTTTCATTATTCTCACTGGTCTCTTATCTTCTGGATGCTCTCCTAAATCTTTAATTAATGATGATGAGATTCTTCCCGGTTTAGCTTCAGCAATTAATGTTATAGCCCTGTTTAAACCAATACTAAAAAGTTCATCAACATTTTCTAATCTAGCTGATTTATTTTCACACTTTAAATAAGGTCCAAACCTTCCTGAATTTATAGTTATATCTTTTTCATTGTCTGGATGTTGACCTATAACTTTAGGAAGAGAGCATAAATATTTAGCTTTTTGTAAATCGATTTGATCAATTTCAATTCCTTTTGGAATCGATACATTTTTTAAATTATCGTTTACTTTTTTCTTTTTCTTTTTTCTTGATGTGGTCTCTTCCTCTATCATTTCATATTGAAGATATGGTCCAAATCTACCATTTTTCAAATAAATATCTTTGCCATTTTCATTTTGACCAATTAACTTTGGTTCTGCTAATGCAATTTGATCATTTGCTTTAGATTTTGAAAGAGGTCTTGTGAACTTACAGTCAGGATAATTTGAACAACCTATAAAAGCACCACCTCTAAAACTATTTTTTAAACTCAATTCTCCAGTATTGCATAACTTACATTTTCTATTAATTTTTCCATTTTCATCAGCTTCAAAAATTAGTTCACCAAGACTTTCATTTAAAAGATCCAATACTTCTCTTGTTCTCTTTTCTTTTACATTTGAAACGTTGTTGTTGAAGTCTTTCCAGAAATTATCAAGAACCTTGATCCATTTCTCTTTACCAGATGTGATATCATCAAGCTGCTCTTCTAATCCAGCAGTAAAACCATAATCAACATATTTTGTAAAAAGTTTCTCTAAGAAAGCTGATAGTAATTTACCTCTATCTGTTGGAAAAAAACGTTTATTAACAATATCAGCATATCCTCTATTGGATATAACTGAAATAATACTTGCATATGTAGAAGGTCTTCCAATACCTAGTTCTTCAAGTTTTTTTACCAAGCTTGCTTCTGAATATCTTGGAGGTGGTTGTGTAAAATGTTGTTCATCAATAAATTCATCAGTTGATATATTTTCTTTCTGAACATCTGGTAAAATTTTTTCATCCTCATCATCAATTCTTGTTAGTTTCAAAAATCCATCAAATTTAATTGTAGATCCAGAACATTTAAATTGGTTTAAATTATCATCAGACACGATTGTAATTGTTTTTCTATCAAACTTAGCTGCTTCCATTTGTGATGAAAGTGCTCTAGACCATATTAGGTCATATAATTTAATTTGATCGGTACTTAAGAATTTTTTCATACTATCGGGAGTTCTAGAAATATCGGTTGGTCTTATTGCTTCGTGAGCTTCTTGTGCATTTTTTGCTTTTTTACCAGAATAATTATTTGGTTCTTTAGGCAGATAATTATCTCCATAAGAACTTTTTATAAAAGTCCTAAAGTCTGATACTGCATCTTTTGATATGTTCGTTCCATCTGTTCTCATGTAAGTAATTAAACCAACGGTATCACCCTCAATATCTATACCTTGATATAACCTTTGCGCTATTTGCATAGTTCTAGACGCACCAAAGCCTAATTTACTTGATGCAGTTTGTTGCAAGGTTGAAGTGGTAAAAGGACCAAGTGGATTTCTTGTATAAACTTTAGAATTTATATCCGAAATTTTGTATTTTGATTTTTTTATCAGCTCAGTCGCTTTATTTGTGTCTTCTTTATTTTTGAAAGAAAATTTCTCAACTTTATTTCCATTAAGTATTACAATATTTGAATTTAAAACATCTCCCTTTAAAGTTTTAAAATTTACATTTAATGTCCAAAATTCTTCTGGATTAAATTGTTCTATTTCATGTTCTCTTTCAGTTAATAATCTTAAAGCAACAGATTGTACTCGCCCTGCAGATTTTGAACCTGGTAATTTTGTCCATAGAATAGGTGAAATGTTAAATCCGACAAGATAATCTAGAGCGCGTCTAGCCATGTAGGCATCAACTAAATTTGTTTCTATATTTCTAGGGTTATCAATTCCATTAGTTACAGCTTTTTTGGTGATTTCGTTAAAGACGACTCTTTCAATTTTTTTATCTTTTAAAATTTTTTTTTCATCTAAATATTCTTTTACATGCCACGCAATGGCTTCACCTTCACGATCAGGGTCAGTAGCAAGAATTATTTTTTCTGATTTTTTTGCTGCATCAGTTATTTCTTTTAAATATTTTTTTGAAAAGCTGTCGACTTCCCATATCATTTTAAATTTATCTTCAGGGTCAACTGATCCGTTCTTAGAAGGTAGATCTCTTATATGGCCATAACTTGCTAAAACTGTATAATTGTCACCTAAATATTTGTTTATAGTTTTAGCTTTTGCAGGACTTTCAACAATGACAAGATTCATATGTAGTGAAACTACACAAAAAATATATGTGTAGTCAAACTAATAAATTTTTGTTTTAGATTCAGTGCGATTTAACAGTCTTTTTATATTTTCTCGATGAGTATAAAAAATTAAAACAAACATTATTACAAAGAAAAAAACTACTTCATTCTTAAAAATAAAAAAATTAATAATTGGAATAGATAAACTTCCTATCAAAGAAGATAAAGATGAGTATTTAAATATGAAAAAAATAATAAACCAGACAATTCCAAAAACAAATCCTAAATAAATGTTTATACAAGAAAGTATTCCAACGTAAGTAGCCACTCCTTTTCCACCTTTAAATTTTAACCAGATTGGAAAAACATGACCCAAGAAGACAGACAATGAAGAAATATATAGATATTCTGTGTAATAAATTTTAACAAAAATTACAGGAATTACTGCTTTTAGAATATCAGAAATTAAAGTTGCATATCCAATTGATTTATTACCTGTTCTTAAAGCATTTGTTGCACCAATATTTCCAGAACCAACATTTCTTATATCTTTATTTAAAAATATTTTAGTTAACAGTAAGCCAAATGGTATTGATCCCATTAAATATGAGATAATGATAATTATAAATACTTCCATTATTGGATTTTAAACAATTCTTCACCTTTAACAAAGGTATTCGTTACAACACCTTGTAGTTTTTTGTCTTCAATACAAGTATTTTTTGATTTTGATGACATTTTTTCTTTTTTTATTACCCATGGCTTAAACAAATCAACAATACAAAAATCAGCATCACTACCTATTGATAAATTTCCTTTATTTACTTTTAATATTTTTGCAGGATTTGTTGTTAATAGTTTTATTATTTTATTTAATTTTATTGACTCATTGTGAAATAATTCTAATGACAAAGGTAAAAGAGTTTCTATACCAGAAGCACCTGTTGCAGCTTGAGAAAATGTTAGTCTTTTTGATTCTTCGTCTTCAGGTTTGTGGTCTGAAACAATAACATCTATCAGATCTTTATTTATAGCTTTTATTAACGATTGTCTGTCATCTTCAGTTCTAAGTGGTGGAGATAGTTTTAAAAAAGTTCTAAAATCACCAATATCATTTTCATTTAATGAAAGATTGTTTATTGATACCCCAGTGGTGAAATCAACTTTGTCTTTTCTTTGCTCAATTATTTCTAACGATTTAGATGAAGAAATTTGAGATATATGGTATCTGCAGTTAAAATCCTCAAGTAATGACAAATCTCTTTCTACAATTATTTTTTCTGCTAAATCAGGAATTCCTTGAAGCCCTAATCTTGTAGAGATAATTCCATCATTAACCATTCCATCTTTAGAAAGTTCATAATCTTCAGCATGTTGCATTATTAGAGATCCTAAATCATAAGCTGATTTCATAATACGTGACATTAATCTAGTATTTTGAATAGTTTTTATTCCATCAGTGAATCCGAGAATTCCTTTTTTTTGCAATAGACCAAATTCTGTCATGTTTTTACCTTCTAAGTTTTTAGTCAGCGATGCTGTAGGAAAAATATTAATTTTCGATTTATCTCTTCCTCTTCTTTTTAAAAAATCTACTATTGAAACATTGTCTATTATTGGATTTGTATTAGGCATAGTCACCACAGATGTAACACCGCCTGCTAAAGCGGCATTGCTCAAGGTTTTAAAATTTTCCTTATATTCGTAACCAGGCTCACCTACAAATACTCTCATATCAACCAAGCCTGGAAATATGTATTTTTCTTTTAAATCAATGAATTTTTCTCTAGAAGGAAGATTATTTTTATTCACTTTCTTACCTACAGCTTCTATTTTTCCTTCCTCATTTACAATTAATCCACCAATTTCTTCAATAGAATTGTGTGGATCTACTATATTTGCATTAATAAAATATTTTTTTTTCATTATTCACAAAAAATTTTCAAACAAGCCATTCTTACTGCTACACCAAGTTCAACTTGTTCTTTAATTACACTTTTATTTATATCGTCAGCAAGTTTTGTATCAATTTCTATTCCTCTATTCATGGGACCAGGATGCATTATCAATGCATCTTCTTTTGCATGATTTAATTTATCTGGCGTTAAACCGTAGTATTCGTAGTATTCTCTATTTGAAGATAAAAAAGAACTAGTCATTCTTTCATTTTGTAATCTTAACATCATTACAATATCACAATCTTTTAAACCTTGTTTCATATTAGAAAATGTATTTACACCAAGTTTATCAATGTCCTTGGGCAACAAATTAGATGGAGCTACTATATTTACTTCTGCACCTAACATGTTTAGTAAATAAATATTTGATCTTGCTACTCTAGAATGTAGGATATCTCCACATATAGCAATTTTAAGTCCTTGAATTTTTTCTTTTCTATCGATTATTGTTAGTGCATCTAGTAGTGCTTGTGTAGGGTGTTCTCTTCTACCATCCCCAGCATTTAATACTGCGCAATTTACTTTTTGTGATAACAAATTACATGCACCAGAATCTTGATGTCTAATTACAATTATATCAGGGTGCATAGCATTAAGTGTCATAGCTGTATCAATTAAAGTTTCACCTTTTTTTATTGCTGAGTTAATTATATTCATTGACATCACATCAGCTCCCAATCTTTTTCCAGCTAATTCAAATGAACTTTGAGTTCTTGTGGACGGTTCAAAAAATAAATTAATTTGAGTTTTACCTCTAAGAATATCTAATTTTTTATTTTTACTCTTATTTAATGAAATAAATTCTTTTGCTTCAGAAAGAATGTAGTTAATATCTGATATAGATAAGTCTTGAATACCTAATAAATGTTTTTGAGAAATTTTAACAGCTTTCTTAGATGTTGATGCCATTAAAACCAACTCTATAGCTGTTAAATACTATTAAGGCAAGTAATTAATTATTTAAAAAATCAATAGCACCTTGAAGAATAAAAGCTGCCGCATTTTTATCTATATTTTTAGTTATTTTGTTAATATTTACATCTAATTGGCTTGAAATATTAAAAGATCCAACTGTAGAAAGTCTTTCATCCCATAGACAAATAGGAAGATCGATTTTTTTTGACATATTAATAACCTTATCTTTTGTTGATTGTGATGAAGGGCCAAAAGAACCATCCATATTTATAGGATTTCCAACAACAATTCCTTTAATGTTATTTTCTTTTATAATTTCATTAATCTCATAAATTAACGATGATAAATTTGAATAATTTATTACCTTTAAAGGAATCGCAACCAATCTTTTTTCATCACAAATTGATACACCAATTCTTTTTGAGCCTAAATCTAAACCTATTAATCTTGAGTTTTTATTAATTTTTTTCTTTAACTCTTCAATAGTGATCATATTGTATTTTCTATATTAAGTGGTACTTTGCAATTTATCTAGTTATCATATGACAATAGATCTTAAAACAATAAAGCATATATCTAAATTATCTAGGATTTCTGTAGATGATGAAAAAGCTAAGAAATTAGAAGCCGATCTTAACTCAATTTTTTTATTTATTGAAAAATTAAATGAATTAGAAACTAAGAATGTGGAACCTTTAACTTCAATTGCAGAAACCACTCTTCAACTTAGGAAAGATGAAATAAAAACTCATAATATAAGAGAACAAGTTTTAAAAAATTCACCTGATAAAAATAAAGATTTTTTTGTTGTTCCAAAGGTAGTTGAATAATGACTAATATAATTGATTTAACACTTGTTGAACTAGTAAATAAAATTAAAAAAAAAGAAATTTCCTCTAAAGAAATAACAAAAGCTTATGTTGATAGATGTAAAAAATCAAAAAAGTTAAATACATTTATTACAGATGATTTTGATAATGCTTTAAAAAAAGCTGATAAGTTTGATAAAAAACCTGATTTCAATAAAAAATTACCTGGTATCCCAATAGCAGTAAAAGATCTTTTTTGTACTAAAGATTTAAAAACAACTGCGGGAAGTAAAATATTAAGTAATTTTATTCCGTCTTATGAATCAACTGTTACCCAAAATCTATGGAATGAAGGAAGCATTCTTTTAGGAAAGCTCAACTGTGATGAATTTGCCATGGGTTCTTCAAATGAAACTAGTTTTTTTGGAAATGTTCAAAGTCCAATAGGCAAAGGCTTGGTACCTGGTGGATCATCCGGTGGATCTGCTTCAGCTCTTTCTGCCAAATTAACTCCTGTTACTGTAGGAACTGATACTGGTGGTTCAATTCGTCAACCAGCTTCATTTACCGGTACAGTTGGACTCAAACCAACTTATGGTAGCTGCTCAAGATACGGTATTGTTGCTTTTGCATCTTCATTAGACCAAGCTGGTCCTATGACTAGAAATGTAAAAGATTGTGCCTTATTATTTGAAGTAATAAGTTCATATGATAATAAAGACTCCACTTCAGTAAATTTCAAAAGAGCAAACTATTCAAATAAATTAAATAAATCAATTAAAGGAAAAAAAATTGGTATACCGAAAGAGTATAGGGCTGAGGGGATGTCAAAAGAAATCGATGAACTCTGGCAAAGAGGAATAAATATAGTTAAAGAATCTGGAGCGGAGATTCTTGATATTTCATTACCAAATACAAAATATGCATTACCAGCTTATTATATAGTCGCTCCAGCAGAAGCATCTTCAAATTTAGCAAGATACGATGGTGTAAAATATGGTTTTAGATCACCAGGAGAAAATTTAATAGATATGTATGAGAAAACTAGATCTGAGGGATTTGGTGATGAAGTTAAAAGAAGAATTATGATTGGAACATATGTTCTTTCATCAGGTTATTACGATGCTTATTATTTAAAAGCTCAAAAAGTAAGACAGTTAATTAAAAATGACTTTGATGAAGTTTACAAGAAAGTTGATGCTATATTAACACCTTCGACTCCAACATCAGCTTTTACAATCGGTGAAAAAACAAATGATCCTGTTTCTATGTATTTAAATGATATATTTACAGTACCTATTAATTTAGCAGGACTTCCAGCAATATCTATACCCGCAGGATTAGATTCAAAAGGATATCCATTAGGTTTACAAATAATTGGAAAAGCCTTTGATGAACAGAATATATTTAATATTGCATATTCTATGGAAGAAAAAATTAATTTTAAAAATGAAATAAAAAGTTGGTGGATGTAATGTCAAAAAATCAATCAGAGTATTTAATAAAAAGAAATAATAATGAATATGAGGTGGTTATTGGTTTAGAGGTACATGCTCAGGTATTGTCAGAATCAAAACTTTTCTCTAGTTCTTCAACAAAATTTGGGGCAGAGCCTAATACACAGGTAAGTCTTGTCGATGCTGCTTTTCCAGGAATGCTACCAGTGATAAATGAATTTTGCATAAAACAAGCAGTAAAAACTGGAATTGGATTGAAAGCTAAAATAAATAAAAAATCAATTTTTGATAGAAAAAATTATTTTTATGCTGACTTGCCACAAGGATATCAAATTTCTCAATATAAAAATCCTATAGTAGGTGAAGGTTCTGTAGTTTTAGATTTGCCATCAGGTGAAAAAAAAATTGGTATTGAAAGGCTTCATTTAGAGCAAGATGCGGGAAAAAGTATTCACGATATAGATCCACAAAATACTTTAGTTGATCTAAATAGATCAGGTGTCGCATTAATGGAAATAGTTAGTAAACCAGATTTGAGATCTTTAGAAGAAGTAAATGCTTATGTAAAAAAACTAAGATCAATTATGAGATACTTGGGCACTTGTGACGGAAATATGCAAGAGGGATCTTTAAGAGCAGATGTTAATGTTTCAGTAAGAAAAAAAGGTCAAAAAGAACTTGGCACAAGATGTGAAATTAAAAATGTAAATTCAATTAAATTTATGCAAATGGCTATTGAGTATGAAGCAAATAGACAAGTTGATGTCATAGAGGAGGGTGGCTCAATTGATCAAGAAACTAGACTATTTGATACAAAAAAAAATCAAACAAGATCAATGAGATCCAAAGAAGATGCTCATGATTATAGATATTTTCCTGATCCAGATTTATTGCCTTTAGAAATTAGTGATAAATTTATTGATGAATTAAAAAAAAATATTCCTGAACTTCCCGACGAAAAGAAAAAAAGATTTATAGAAAAATTTAAGCTTTCAGCATATGAAGCTAATATACTAGTATCAGACAATGAAACTTCAAAATATTTTGAAGAAGTTATTAAAGAATCTGATGTTAAAATTTCAACAAACTGGATTACTGGTGAATTATTTGCTTTACTGAATGAAAAAAATTTGGAAATTTCTGAAAGCCCAATTAGCGCAAAAAATTTATCTAAATTGATTAATTTGATTAAAGATGGAACAATTTCAGGAAAAATTGCTAAATCTGTCTTTGAAATTATGGCAGATGGAAATAAAGATCCAAAAAAAATAATTGAAGAAAAAGGTCTTAAACAACAAAGCGATCCCAAGGAATTAGAAAAATTAATTGATAAAGTAATTAATGATAATCAAGACAAAGTTAAAGAATATAAATCTGGAAAAGAAAAATTGTTTGGTTTTTTTGTTGGCCAAACAATGAAAATTTCAGGTGGAAAAGCAAATCCAAAATTAGTGAATGAAATTTTAAAAAAAAAACTAACATAATTATGGGATCAAACCTTGCCATCAATGACAAAATTGAGGAATATATTAATGAACATTCATTAAAGTTAAACCCTATTCAAAAAGAAATAATTACATACAATGATACCCTGGGTGAGATTAAAAGAATGCAAATTTCAATATCTCAATGCCATTTTTTACACCTAATTATAAAAGTTTCTAAAATTAAAAGAATTTTAGAAATTGGTACGTTTACGGGTTTAAGTGCAATATCAATGTCACTAGCATTGCCAGAAAATGGTACTTTAATTGCATTAGATAAAAATGAAAAAACCTCTAAAAAAGCAGAAGATTATTTTAAAAAAGCAAATCAAGAAAATAAAATTAAATTAATTGTAAAACCAGCTTTAGAAAGTTTAAAAAAATTAAAAGAAGATAATGAAAAATTTGATCTTGTTTTTATTGATGCTGATAAAGAAAATTACAAAAATTATTATGATTCATCTTTAGACTTAATAAATATAAATGGACTTATAATAATTGATAACGTTTTGTGGCATGGTGAAGTAATAAATGAAAAAAAAAAAGACAAACTTACAGAAAATATAAGAAAATTTAATTCTTATGTTAATTCGGATAAAAGAACTGAAAATTTTATCATTCCCGTTGGAGATGGTTTTACTGTATGTAGAAAGTTATAATGTTTTATATTTCAGGATTTTATAAGTTTAAAAAAATTGAAAATACCAAGATAAAAAAAAATCATTTACAAAAATATTTTTTAGCATATTCAATAAGAGGAACGTTAATTATCTCAAAAGAAGGTATAAATGGAACTTTATCTTCAAAGAAAAAAAATCTTAATTCAGCTATATTAAAGATCAAAAAAATATTTAATTTTAACAATTTTGATAGTCAAAACTTATCTAAAAATAAATTTCAACCTTTTCATAGAACAAAAGTTAAAATTAAAAAAGAAGTTGTTCCTATGGGAATTAAAATTTTAACAAGAAAATTGGAAAATCATATAGAGCCATCTAAATGGAATAAACTTATCGAGAACAAAAACACTCTATTAATAGATGCAAGAAAACCATTCGAATACAATGTCGGCACTTTTAAAAAATCTGTTAACCCTAATGTTAATAATTTCAGAGATTTTCCTAAATATTTAAAAAAATTAGATAAAAAGAAAAATATTGCAATGTTTTGTACGGGTGGAATTAGATGTGAAAAAGCTTCTGTTTATTTGAAAAAAAAAGGTTTTAACAATGTTTATCAACTTAAAGGTGGAATTATCAATTATTTAAAAAAAACTAAAAAAAATAATAGTTTATGGAAAGGTGAATGTTACGTTTTTGATAACAGGGTTTCGATAAAACATGGATTATTACCTGGTAGTTTTTCCATGTGTAGTGGCTGTAGAAAACCAATATCAAATAAAGACAAAAAATCTAAAAAATATGAAGAAGGAGTTTCATGTCCAAATTGTCACGATAGCTTAACAATTTTTCAAAAAGAAAGATTTAGAATGCGTCAAAAACAAATAAATCTTGCAAAAAAACATGGAAAAAAACATATTTTTCAAAAAGAATTTTAAAAATGAACTTATTAAAAGATAATGTTCCAAAACTAGTTAGAAAACTTGCTTTGCCTGCGATGGTAGGTACACTTTTCCAAACACTTTATAATGTTGTAGATACTTTTTTCGCTGGAAAAATATCGCCCGAAGCTTTATCTGCTTTAAGTAAATCTTTTCCTATTTACTTTATAATTATCGCTACCTCTATTGGTGTTACAGTAGCCGGAACATCATTAATTGGTAATAGCATAGGTGAAAAAAATAAGAGTAAAGCTATTAATTATTTTACGCATATTATTTATTTTGGAATTATAATTTCTATACTAATTACATTTATTGGATTAACTTTTTCTGAAAAAGTATTTACTTTAATGGGTTCGACTAAAGAAGTTACTTTTTTGGGTCTTCAATATACTAATGTTATTTATTCAGGATCTATAATTTTTATTTTAGTTGTTGCTTTAAATTCACTTTTACATGCCGAGGGTGATACGAAAACTTATAGAAATGTTTTAATTTTATCATTCCTTCTAAATATTGTTTTAAATCCGATATTAATTTTTGGTTTTCTATTTGTACCCGCTCTAGGAGTGAAGGGTATAGGTGTTGCTACTATAATTGCCCAAAGTGTATCTTTAGTAATAATAATATACAAGGTTTATAAAAATAGTATTTTTAAAGAAATTACCAAAGTTTATTTGAAACCAAAATTTTTCTTTTTCAAAAACATTTTTTTTCAATCGATGCCTATATCTATATCAATTTGCGGTTATGCATTAGCAGCAGCAATTATTTTTACTTATGTTGGTGAATCAGGAGAATATGCTGTTGCTGGTTATGGAGCAGGTACAAGAATTGAGCAAGTAGTGCTGCTTCCAATTTTAGGCATCAATACAGCAATTATCTCAATAATATCTCAAAATTTTGGCGCGAGAAATTTTGATAGAATAAAAGAAACTTATTTTACAGCAATAAAATATGCTTTTATTATTATGATAACATCTGGAATAATTGTTTTTATTTTAGCAGGAATTATTACCAGTATCTTTTCTAGTGATCCCGAGGTAATTGAATATGGAAAAAGATATCTAAAAATATCAGCCTTTGTTTTGCCTGCTTATCCTGTATTTTTTCTTTCTAATGGTTTTTTTATGGCTTTAAAAAAATCAGAAAATGCAATGATTTCTAATTTTTTTAGGAACGTGCTTAATCCAATTGTAGTGTTTTACGTAGCAAAATACATTAGTGCCAGTTTTGAGACTTTTTTTTGGATATGGGTTGGTATTAATTGGTTTTTCTCGATATCGTATTTTTTAATTGTAGTTTATTATTTTAAAACAAGATTAGGTAAATCTAGCGCTATCGTTCAACCATCTCCATAAATGTTCGCAAAAGGATCTTCTTACAAATATATTTAAATCATTAATATTTTTATTATGTATTATTACGTCAATATGATTCAATAAGGTTTGAGTAACTGCACCTTTTGAATTTTTAAAATTATTAAAATTAAAAGGACAACCGGAAGATAGTAATTCAAAAACCTTTGTACCTTTTAAATTAATCATTACCCAATGATCAGAAACGTCTGTGACTGAACCTAACTGTACTTTAGATATTTCATCAAAAAGTTTTTCTAGTAAAGCATTTCTTTCATTTAGATAAATTTTATCATTTGAATAAACTAACCATTCATCTGGACTTAACCAAAGAATATTTAATTTCTCGTTTCCTGAAGAAGTATTAGGATCAGAAGGTGGTATTATTGATAATTCTTTACCTATTTTAGTTATAAAATCTCTATTTTTGCCTCTTAAATTTATTTTAGTAATAGGTTCAATTTCTGAGATTTTTAATTCAGAATAATTTTTAGCTTCATTAATAGGAGGATTATAATTAAGCATTTAACCTCTTATTTTCTTTATCTAAAAATACTGTGTCTGTTATAGTTACATTAATTGTTTTATTTTTCATAGGAACGAACATTTTTTGCCCTTTCAATTTTTTACCATTTTTCACTACAGCCAGTGCAATTGATTTATTTAAATTTGGACTGAAATAACTAGAGGTAACATGTCCAAGCATTTCTATTGGTTTTTTATTTGTTTTAGCAACAATTTGCGCACCCTCTTCTAAGATTTCATTTGGATTTTCAGTTAATAGTCCCACCAACTGTTTTCTATCTTCTCTAATTGTATCGCTTCTATATAATGATCTTTTACCAATAAAATCATATTTCTTTTTACTGATTATCCAATCCATTTGTAAGTCTACAGGTGTCATTGTGCCGTCTGTGTCTTGACCAGCGATTATAAATCCTTTTTCTGCTCTAAGTAAGTGCATCGTTTCAGTTCCATAGGGAGTGATATTAAATTCTTTTCCCGCTTCAAAGCATTTTTCCCAAACAGATTTAGCATATGATGATTGAATATTAATTTCATAACTATGTTCACCAGTAAAACTAATACGCATTACCCTGCATTTTATATTATCAATCAATGCACTTTTAAACGACATGTGTGGAAATTTTTTATCAGACAAATCTAGGTCAGGAATTAGTTTTGAAAGAATTTTTTTTGAATTAGGTCCGCATATACTTACAGTACCATAGTGGTCAGTTACTGAAGTTAAATATACGTCTAATTCAGGCCATTCTGTTTGCAAGTAATCTTCTAATTTTGAAAGAACATTAGCAGCACCACCGGTTGTTGTAGTCATTAAGTAATGGTTTTCTGATAATCTAGTTGTAACTCCATCATCGTAAACCATTCCATCCTCATTCAGCATTAATCCATATCTGCATTTTCCTATTTCTAATTTTGACCAAGCATTTGTATAAACTCTATTTAAAAACTCAGATGCGTCACTTCCTTGTATATCTATTTTTCCAAGCGTAGATGCATCTAAGATACCGGCGCTATCTCTGGCAGCCTTACTTTCCCTTTGAACAGCATCATACATATTTTCATTGTCTTTTGGATAATACCAGGCTCTCTTCCACTGTCCGACATTTTCAAATTCAGCTTTATTTTCTACATGCCAATCATGTATTGGTGTTTTTCTTGTAATATCGAAAAATTTACCAACGTTTCTTCCTACAATCGCTCCAAATGTTAACGGAGTGTAAGGAGGTCTAAATGTAGTAGTTCCCAATTCACCCATTTTGACACCGGCTGTTTCAGCTATAATTCCAAGTGCATGCATGTTGGATAACTTCCCTTGATCAGTAGCCATACCGGTTGTTGTGTATCTTTTTACATGTTCAATTGATTTAAAACCTTCCCTTAAAGCTAATTTTACATCATTTGCTGTAGAATCATTCTGAAAATCTAAAAAAGGTTTAGTTTTTCCCAAAGGTTTATCAGATGGAAGTAGCCAAATATTTTTTTTATCAATTTCTTTTGAAGAAATAATTTCTAATTTTTCATAATCATTATTATTAACTTTTAAAAATTTATTAGTTAAATTAACTGAATTTTTTATTACATCATCGAGTTCAAAATCACCATTACAAGATCCAATACTTATTTGATCCAAATCAGATTTATCTGGTAAAAAAACATTGTCTTCATCTCTAAATTTAAGTTTACCACCTGATTGAGTAAACAAATGTACTCTTGGTGTCCAACCTCCCGAAATACCCAAACAGTCACATTGTTCTTTTGTTTTTGATTCTACAACAGCAGTACCATCGTCAGACAATTTCATAATTTCAATAGAATTAATTTTTTTATAACCATTTGTATTAACAACCGTAGATTTCCAGTGAATTTTAATGCCTAATTTTTCAGCTTGTGTAACTATTAATGAATTAGTTTTATCCCTTATATCAATTAGCGAATTAACTTTTACACCACTATTACTTAAAGAGATGGCTGTTTCATAAGCTGAGTCATTATTTGTAAATAAAGATATTTTTTGTCCACATTTAACTCCGTAGTAGTCTATGTATTTTTTGATAGAAGATGAAAGAATAATGCCCGGTCTGTCATTATTGTTAAAAATTAATGGTCTCTCTATCGCTCCTGTAGCTATAATTACTTTTTTTGCCCTAATTTTCCAAAGTCTTTGACGAATTTTATTTTTTTTTTCATTAAAATCTAAATGATCTGTTAAATTTTCTCTAGCTAAAAGATAATTATAACTATGATAAGCAGCTAATGATGTTCTTGTCTTTATATTTAAATTTTTAAACAAATTTAAAGTGCTAATTTCTTTTTTTAACCATTCATTTGAATAAGAATTATTAATTTTAAAACATTCATTTTGCTGGAAAAGTGTATTCCCACCTAAGATATTTTTATCGTCTATTAATACAGTATTAAAATTATTCTTAGCTGCTGTTTTCGCAGCCATTATTCCAGATATACCTCCTCCAACAACCAAAACATCGCAGTGTAAATATCTATGATCATAAATATCTTTATCTGGTTCAGTAGGTGATTTACCTAGACCCGCAGATTTTCTAATAAAGTATTCGTATAATTTCCAAAAATTAGCAGGCCACATGAATGTTTTATAATAGAAAGCTGCCGGTAAAAGAGGAGAGAAAAAATTATTTACCGCACCAATATCAAATTTAACACTTGGCCAACAGTTCTGACTTGAGGCTTCCAAACCTTCGTATAATTCTATTTCAGTTGCTCTTGTATTTGGTTCTGTCATTGAAGGATCATTTCCAAGTTGTACGATTGCATTAGGTTCTTCAGAACCACATGTCATTATTCCTCTTGGTCGATGATATTTAAAGCTTCTTCCAACAAGGTGGATATTATTTGCTAATAAAGCTGATGCTAAAGTATCACCCTTAAATCCATATAAGGTTTTACCATCAAATTTAAAAGATATTCTAGTTGTTTGATCAATAAACTTATTGTTTGTTATTCTTAAATTTTTGCTCATTATTTTATTGGAGGTTTTTCGCCCATTTTATAAACAGCGTGAATTTTGTCATTTGATGTATCTCTAACCATATTAAACCATTTTCTACATCCATGAGCATGGTTCCATCTTTCAAATTGAACACCTTTAATATTTTTTCTCATAAACAAATATTCTGCCCATTGATCATCACTTAATTCAGTAGGTTGTTTTGGTCTGATAATATGTGCTTCACCACCAGCAGAAAATTCGCTTTGATCTCTTTCACCACAATAAGGACAATTGATTAAAAACATCAGTGTGCTACAGCAGCAGCTCCATGCTCATCAACAAGATCTCCGCTTACAAATCTATTTATATTAAAATCAGCATTTAATTTATGAGGTTCATCATTAGCAATAGTATGTGCAAACAAATCACCCGAACCTGGTGTTGCTTTAAATCCTCCTGTACCCCAACCACAATTAAAATATAATCCTTCAATATGTGTTTTACTAATTATAGGACTAGCATCTGGGCAAATATCAACTATACCTCCCCATTGTCGTAGCATTTTCATTCTACTAAAAATAGGGTAGAGTTCTAATATTGCTTTTAAAGTACCTTCAACAACGTCATGACTTCCTCTTTGAGTATAAGAAACATAAGCATCAGTTCCAGCTCCTATAACAAGCTCCCCTTTATCTGATTGACTTACATATGCGTGAACCGCATTGGACATAACCACAGTATCTATAATTGGTTTTACAGGTTCTGATACTAGAGCTTGTAAAGGTTTACTTTCAAGAGGTAATTTTAAATCAACCATATTAGCTATAACACTTGAATGACCAGCAGCAACCACTCCTATTTTTTTTGTTTTTATAAATCCTTTTGTTGTTTCTATACCTTCTACACCGTTTTCTTTTCTTTTAATTCCTTTTACTTCACAATTTTGAATTATATCAACACCCATTGCATCTGCGCCTCTTGCATAGCCCCATGCAACAGCATCGTGTCTAGCTGTACCTGCTCTTTTTTGCAAAGTTCCTCCTAAAACCGGATATCTAATATTAGGTGAAGTATTAATTATTGGACAGAATTTTTTTACTTCTTCAGTGTTTAACCATACAGCATCAATACCATTTAATCTATTTGCATGAGTTCTTCTTTTTAAATCTCTTACATCTTGAAGATTATGAGCTAAGTTCATAACTCCTCTTTGACTGAACATGACATTATAATTTAATTCTTGAGATAATCCTTCCCAAATTTTTAGAGCGTGGTCATACAATCCTGCGCTAGCATCCCATAAATAGTTTGAACGAATTATAGTAGTATTTCTTCCTGTATTCCCCCCTCCAATCCAACCTTTTTCAACTACTGCAATATTTGTCATATTATGCTTTTTAGCTAAATAGAAGGCTGTGGCTAAACCATGACCTCCACCGCCAATAATAATTGCATCATATTCTTTTTTTGGTTCCGGATCCCTCCAGGCTCTTTGCCAATTTTCATGGTAACTAAAAGCATTTTTAATTAGAGAAAATATTGAATATTTGTTTTTCATATTTTGCCAAAAATACTTGATTAATATTGAATATTCAATGATTTCAAGTTACACACTAATAATAGAAAAGGTGAGGTGGGTGAGCTGGTTTAAACCAGGAGTTTGCTAAACTTCCGTACGTTATAATGACGTACCGAGGGTTCGAATCCCTCCCTCACCGCCATTAATATAAAGGATCATTTAGAAAGAAATTTTTAAGTTTTATAGGTTTTTGTTCTAATATATATCTATAAACATTATAATTTTCCAAAACTCTTTGCACATAATTTCTGGTTTCTTTAAACTTGATTAATTCAATCCAATCAACATAATCTATTTGACCTTTTTGAGGGTTTTTATTTATTTTCTTCCAATATCTAACTCTTTTAGGTCCAGCATTATAGGCAGCTATAGCAAAAGGATAAGATCCATCATATTCTAAAATTAAGCCAGCTATATAATGTGATCCCAGTTTAATATTGTAATTAGGATCCTTTGTAAGTTTTGATTTTGAATATGGAATTTTAGCTTGTTTTGCAACAATTTTTGCTGTGTAAGTCATTAGCTGCATTAATCCTTTAGCACCAGCAGAACTGTGTGCACTTGTATCAAATTCGCTTTCTTGTCTTATAATAGCAAGAATAAATGCTGACTCAGGTATTTTTCTTTTATTAACTAGTTTTGGGGTATTTATAATCGGATAATTATATTTATTATGAAATCTTTTTTCATATGATGCTAATTTTGCTATTTGGATTGCAAAATCAAATCTTGATATTTCAGTAGCTAATTTTGCAGCTAAGATTTCACTACCTAAATTTACATTTTCATTAGCTAAATGTTTAAGAATATGTTTGGTGTATTTATCCTTATTAAGTTCATCAAGCAAATGAACAATTCTAACTAATTCATTATTATAAAATTTTTCAGTAAATTTTTTATCAACATCCATTAAATCATCTAATTTTATTTCAATGTTAGGATTAATTTTAAGATGTGATAGTTGTCCGTAATAAGTATTTAAATATTTAGAACCTTTCAAATACCATTGATTAGCAAGTTCCTTTTTACCGATTTTTTCATAAGTTCTTCCTAACCAATATGCACCTCTCGACAAACTAATAGGGTAACCTACATTATCATAAAAGTTTTTAAAATGGTTTTCTGCTAAAATCGGGTCTTTTAAGAAACTTAAAGCAATCCACCCACCCATCCATTCTGCTTCAGCATATTCAGGTCCTTCTGTTAGTGAATGATTATTTACAATTTTATATGCAGTTTCATATTTTTTTTTATAAATTAAAGACCTGGCAATTATTGATCTTTCAACCCACCATTTATCAGGTCTAACCATATATTCTTTTGTATTTTTAATTTTAAGCAATATTTCTAAAGATGAATCAACTCTGCCTCTTTTTCTTCTCCATTTTAAACGATCATAATTTAACCCTGGATCATTTTTGAGTTTTTTTGGAACTTTAGTTATAGCTGTGTCTACACCATAAGATCTGCTCATTAAAAGTTGCCTAGCAGTATAAAGTAATTGATGATCTTTTGGTAAGTAACGAAGCATTCTTTTCAAATCCCAAAATTTATTTTCCCACGAAAGGTAGTCGGCTCTTTTAATATAGTCTTGGTTATTTAATATCTTTTTAAATTTTTTTCTGAAAAATTTTAAATCACTTCTAGTTAAATCAGCGGTAATCCACCCTTCTTTTATAAGTTTATTACCAGCATTTAAGTTACCTTTGTCTATAAGCGCTTCTCCAAGTTTTATCTTACCAAAACCACTTAATGGTGGATTCTTATCAAACCAATCAATAACATTTTTAGAAGAAAAATTCTTTTTTATAGTAATTTTATGTTCAGCTAAATATTTTAATCTATTAATTCTTGGATAATTAGAATTTTTTTCAATAAAATTTTTGTATCCAAAAAAAGAAACATTATTTCCAGTGGTCAGAAGGTGTTTCCACCGAATAAAGTTATATATAGACTTATCTTTTGCTTTTTTTGCAATTTTTTCTGCCTCAGACCATTTTCTTTTTTCCATTAATTGAACTGATTGTTTTGCTATTAGAAAGTCTTTTTTACTATAAAATTTTGATTTTTTTGCAGTTTTAGATTTTTCTTTTTTAACAATCAAAGGTTTTGATTTAGGTATAATTATTCCATCGATTTCAGAAATTTTCTTCTCTTTTTTATCTTTAATTTTTTTACTAATTGTTTCAGTTTTTTTAATAGTAGGTTTTATTAATGGTATCAAAGTACCCTTAATGATTTTTTTTTCTATTAGTTCTTTTGAAAGTTTCGGCTTTTTTTTGGGTAAAATTATTTCATTTGAAATTGCTATCTGTATAGTGGTCAAAAAAACTATATTTATTGCGAAAATTTTAATTGCTTTAATTAACATATATTTATAAATGAATCTTTAAACTATGTTATAAATATTTATGTTTAAAGGTTCAAATGTAGCTTTAGTTACCCCATTTAAAAATAATAAATTAGATGAAGAAAACTATATTAAATTAATAAATTTTCATCTTCAAAATGGGACTAATGGTCTTGTTCCAGCCGGTACCACTGGTGAGTCACCAACATTAAATCATTCTGAACATGAAAAAGTTATAGAACTTTGTATAAAAGAAGCAAAAGGCAAAGTTCCAGTGATAGCTGGTACTGGATCTAATTCAACAGAGGAAGCAATATCATTGACAAAGCATGCTGAAAAAGCTGGAGCCAATGGTGCTTTAGTAGTAACACCTTATTACAATAAACCAACCCAGGAAGGTCTTTACCAACACTACAAAGCTTTAAACGATAATTGTGGCATACCTATTATAATTTACAACATTCCAGGAAGATCTGTCGTAGATATGTCGGTTGATACGATGGCAAGACTTTTTGAGTTAAAGAATATAATAGGTGTTAAAGATGCTACAGGAGATTTAAACAGAGTAAAACAACAAAAAGAAAAAATGGGAAATGAATTTATCCAGTTAACGGGAGAAGATGGAAATGCTTTTGAATTTAATAAAAGAGGTGGAGTAGGATGTATTTCAGTAACAGCAAATGTTGCGCCGAAACTATGTTCAGAAATGCAAAAATTTTCTAAATCAAGTTCAGATAATGAAATTAAAGAAGCAGAAAGGATTGATCAAATTTTACAACCCTTACATAAATCTTTATTTATTGAAAGCAACCCAGGCCCAGTCAAATATGCTGCAAAGTTATTAAATTTATGTGATGATGCAGTTAGATTACCATTAGTGAAAATTACAAAAAAAACTCAAGAAGAAGTAAAAAAAGCTTTAACTAATGCTAAATTAATTTAGTTGATGAAACGAAGAGCCAATATTGGTTTAAAAATAATTTGTCTTAACAGAAAAGCAAGATTTAATTATTTTCTTCATGAAGTGATCGAGGCAGGTATAGTTTTAAAAGGTTCAGAAATAAAATCAATTAGACAAGGAAAAGTAAATATTGCAGAATCTTATGCTATTGAAAAAAATGGTGAAATTTTTTTAATTAATTCTCATATACCAGTTTATAAAGAAGCAAGCTATTCTAATCACAACCCAGTAGATGAAAGAAAGTTGTTACTATCAAAGAAAGAGATTAATAAATTGATAGGCAAAATTAATATGGAAGGTTTCTCCTTAGTTCCAACAAGAATGTATTTTAAAAAAGGTAAAGCTAAATTAGAAATTGCAATTGCTAAAGGAAAAAAACATTACGATAAAAGACATACTAAAAAAACAAGAGATTGGAACCGTGAAAAAGCAAGATACTTTAGAAAATCAAGTTAATATAGTTTATTTAGGTTTAGGATCTAATCTTGGTAATAGAAAAATAAATATAGAAAAAGCAAAGTTTTTACTAAACAAAAATGATATTAACGTTATTAAATTTTCAAGTTACTATGAAACTAAATCATGGCCAAATGATAATTTTCCCAAATATTACAATATAGTATTAAAGATTGAGACTAGTTTAAGTCCAGTTTCGTTATTAAATAAAATAAAATTTATAGAAAAAAAAGTTGGAAGAAAAAGAGCAAAAAAAAACTATCCTAGGTTATGTGATATAGATATTTTGGATTATAGTAAGAGAGTGTTGTTTTTAGAATCAAATGGCTTAAAATTACAAATACCTCATCCTAGACTACATTATAGAAATTTTGTCCTAGTTCCTTTATTTGAAATTGATAAAAATTGGAAACATCCAAAATTTAAAGAAAATATAAGTCAATTAATATTTAAAAATGGTCTTAGAGTGCTAAGAACTATTAAACTTATTTAATTTAATGGTATAATTAATTATGCTTAAATCTGAAGAATTAATAAATAAAGTTAAAGCTTATAACAAGTTTTTAAATCACGATACTTTATCAAAAGCTTATAATTTTGCACTTAAAGCACATGTTAATCAAAAAAGAGACGAAGGAGCTCCATATATAATTCACCCCGTTGCTGTTGCCAGTATCTTAACAGAATTAAAACTTGATAGTGCAACTATAGCAACTGGATTGCTTCACGATACTATAGAAGATACACATGCAACTTATCAAACAATTGAGCAAGAATTTGGTAAGGAAGTCGCTGATTTAGTCGATGGTGTAACAAAAATTTCTGAATTTGAAAATCAAGCAATATCTAATTCTAAAGCAGAAAATTTTAGAAAATTAATCTTAGCGACATCAAAAGATATAAGAGTTTTACTAGTTAAGCTTGCTGACAGACTTCACAATATGAGAACTATCCAATTCGTTAAAAGTAAAGATAAACAAATTAGAATAGCCAAAGAAACAATGGAAATATATGCCCCCTTAGCTGATAGAATGGGAATGAACAGAATTAGAGATGAATTAGAAGATCTATCTTTTGAAATACTTAATCCACAAGCTAGAAAGTTAATTAAAGAAAGATTAGACAAAATTAAGGAAAATAATTTAACAAATTTTAACTCTATATCTGATGAATTTTTAAAAGAACTTACAAACAAAGGTTTAATAGTTAAAATTTATGGAAGAGAAAAAACACCTTTTTCAATATGGAGAAAAGTACAAAATAAAAGAACTTCTTTAGAGCAAATTACTGACATTATTGGTTTTAGAATAATTTTAAATAACATTGATGAATGCTATAAAGCTTTAGGGATTCTTCATAGTAAATGGAATTGTATACCAGGAAAATTTAAAGATTATATTTCTTCACCAAAAATAAATAAATATAAATCACTTCACACAGCAGTAATAGGACCAAATAAAAGACCAATTGAATTGCAGCTAAGAACAATGTCCATGCATGAATTTGCTCAAAGAGGAATAGCTTCACACTGGAAATACAAGTCTTCTGAAAAATTTAATTCTTTAACTTGGAAAGAATATGATTGGCTAGCTGATTTAGTAGAAATAATCGACAAAAATGAAAATCCTGAAGATTTTTATGAATATACTAAACTTCAGATGTTCCAAGATAACGTTTTTTGTTTTACACCAAAAGGTTCTGTCATAAAATTACCAAAAAATGCTACACCTATAGATTTTGCATATGCAGTACATACTCAGATAGGAGATACAGCAATTGGATCTGAAATAAATGGCAAAGAAAGTGCTCTACAATCAATTTTAAATAATGGTGATGTTGTTAAAATTATTACTTCAAAAAATGTTTCTCCATCTTTACATTGGGTAACTTCAGCAAAGACGGGTAAGGCAAGAGCGGCAATAAAAAGACATTGGCAATATCGTGAAGGTCAAGGATCATCTAAAAGCAAACAATATAATACAACGTTGTGGATTTCTTTACCAGATCAGCCAGGACGTTTAGGAGACGTTACAAGCTTAATTGGTGTTAATAATTTGAATATATCTAGTGTTGAAATGGTTGAAAAGACTAATAAAGCAATAAATTTTAAATTTAACCTCATTATTCACGATTTGAAAAACTTTACAAAATTAATTAGTGAGCTAAAACAGAAAGAATATAATTTCAAAATAATTAGACATAAAAATAAAAAATATGCTTTCTTTAAAAAAATCTTTAGCGGTTTTAAAAAAAACTAATGCATTAGTTGAAGGGCATTTTGTTTTATCATCAGGATTACATTCAAATCAATACATTCAATGTGCTAAGCTTTTAAGTTATCCAAATCATGCAAAAAAAATTTGCATTTCTTTAAGTAAAAAAATAAAAAAAAAATTTAAAAACATAGACTTAATTTTATCACCTGCTGTCGGGGGTATAGTTATTGGATATGAAATAGGAAGATTATTAAAAAAAGAGACTATTTTTTGTGAAAGAGTAAAAGGTAGATTTAATTTAAGAAGAGGTTTTTCTATAAAAAAAAATAGTAAAGTTTTAATTGTCGAAGATGTCATAACCACAGGTAAGTCAGCTTTAGAATGTTCTAAACTAGTAAAAAAATTTAAAGCTAAAGATATAGGATTTGCATGCTTAATTGACAGATCAGGTAAAAAAAAGATTAAGATAAAATCAAATCAGATTGTATCTCAGGTCAAAATAAATGTACCCACCTATAATAAAAAAAATATTCCTGAATTTTTAAAAAAAATTCCCACAACCAGTCCTGGTAGTAAACGTTTAAAATGATAAAGCTTGGTGTAAACATAGATCATATTGCAACAATAAGAAATGCTAGAGGTGAGTATCATCCAGATCCTTACAATGCAGCAAAATTTGCAATTAAATGCGGTGCAGACTCAATTACAATTCATTTAAGAGAAGACAGAAGACATATAAAAGATGAAGATTTAAAAACTATATCTTTAAATAAAAAAATACCTTTAAACTTAGAAATTGCGGCAAATAATTCAATGGTTAAAATTGCATTACAAAATAATCCAAATTTTATATGCATTGTGCCCGAAAGAAGAAAAGAAATTACTACAGAAGGTGGTTTAAATTTAAAAAAAAATAAAAAAAAAATTAAGCAGATTGTTTCTATTTTTAACAAAAAGAAAATTCGAACAAGCCTTTTCATTAATCCAAATATACAAAATATAAAACTATCAAAAGAAGTTAATGCCAATTGTGTTGAATTACACACTGGTAAAATTTCAAATAAAGTTAAATTAAAAAAAAAATATAAAAATGAATTAAAACAAATAATTAAATGTACTAAATATGCCAAGTCTTTAGGTATAGAAGTTCATGCTGGCCATGGAATGGATTACAAAACAGCAAAAATATTATCACAAATTAGTGAAATTAAAGAATTTAATATAGGACACTTTATAATTGGAGAGTCAATATTTTTTGGGTTAAAAAAAGTTCTCAAAAATTTTAAAAAAATTTTAAATTAATATGAATATTATTGGTAATGGAGTCGATATTGTTAAAAATCAAAGAATTAAAAATGCCCTTAAAAATAAGAATTTTGCTAAAAGAATTTTTTCGAAAGCTGAAATAATTCAATCTAAAAAAAATAATAATAAAACTAACTTTTTTGCAAAGAGATTTGCTGCAAAAGAAGCTTTTGTTAAAGCTATCGGAACTGGTTTTAGAAAAAATATTAATTTTAAAGATATATCTATAAGCAACAATATTTATGGAAAACCACAATTAACTTTCAACAACAAAATTCGTAAATTAGTTAAAAAAAAATTTAAATCTAATAACTTTAAAATTTATTTATCATTATCAGATGAAAAAAGTTATTCTATAGCATTTGTAATAATTGAAAAAAAAAATGTTTAACAAAGAATTTTTTACAGAAAATTTTAAAACATTAATTTATGCTTTAATAATCGCTATATTTATTAGATCAATTATAATCCAACCGTTTTATATACCATCATCATCAATGGAACCAAACTTACTTGTAGGTGATAGATTATTTGTTACTAAATTCTCATATGGATACAGCAAACACTCATTTCCCTTTAGTGTACCAATTTTTAAAGGCAGAATTTTTTTCAAAAATCCAGAACGAGGAGATGTTGTAGTTTTTAAAACTCCCTCTGATAATAGAACAGATTATATAAAAAGATTAGTTGGCCTACCTGGTGATTCTCTTCAATTTATTAATGGAAATTTATATTTAAACAATAATCAAATATTAAAAACGTTACATAAAAATAATGATAAATTATTTTGTGGTAATCGTGAAATTATAGTTAAAACATTTTACGAAAAACTACCCAACCAAAAAAAATACAAAACATCTTATATAAAAAATAATACTTTTAAAAATTCTGATAAATTTATAGTTCCAAAAGACCATTATTTTTTTTTAGGTGATAATAGAGATTGTTCCAAAGATAGTAGATTTCTTACAGAAGTTGGTTATGTACATAAAGATAATTTAGTAGGAAAAGCACAATTATTATTTTTTTCATCTAATCCAAAAAAAGGAAGTATTTTTAAATTTTGGAAATGGGATGATATAATTAGATTTAATAGATTTTTTAAAAAAATAATATAATGGAAAATATTCTAACTAAATTTCAAAAAAAAATTAAAGTAAATTTTAAAAACATTGATCTTTTAAAAAAATCATTAACACATAAAAGTTATGATAATATAAATAATTATGAAAAATTAGAGTTTCTAGGAGATCGATTATTAGGATTAATTTTATCAAAAAGGCTAATATCAATGTATCCGGAATCAAAAGAGGGAATTTTAGATAAAAAATTAGCTTCTTTAGTTAATAAAAATAAATGCTATGAAATTGGAAAATTATTGAAGTTAGAAAATTTTATTTTTGTTAAAAATAACAAAAAATCAAAAATCGAAGATAAAATTATTTCTGATTGTACTGAATCATTAATAGCTGCTATTTATTATGAAAAAGGTTTTGATTTTACAGAAAAATTTGTTTTAAATTTATGGGAAAATTTTTTAAAAAAATCAAAAATTACTTTGATAGATGCTAAAACAAAGTTACAAGAATATTCTTTAAAAAAATTCAAATTATTACCAATTTATAAGTTAATTAAAATTTCTGGTCCCAAGCATAAACCAGAATTTACAATTGCTGTACGATTGAAAAATTCAAATTATATTATGGGTACTGGTAATTCAAAAAAAATTGCACAACAAAATGCTGCTGATAAATTTTTAAAAAAATTTGATCTATAATGGAATGGAAAGAAAAAGGATATCTTTTATCAAAAAACCAATTTAATGAAAATTCATCGATTGTTGAATTTTTTACAAAAAAAAAAGGAAAAGTATCAGGAATAATTTATGGATCTACATCAAAAAAATTAAAAAATTATCTTCAAATAGGAAATAAATTTATTGTTAATTTTAGTTCTAGAGGCGATGGGAAAATTGGTTATTTCAAAGTAGAAATAGAACAGGTATTGACCCCCCTTTATTTTGATAACAAAAATAAACTAGCATGCATCATATCTGCTATGAATCTAATTAAACTTCTCACCGTTGAATTTCAGGAAAATATAAAAATTTACAAACTTATTGAAAATTTATTTGAAATTTTAACATTAATTGATTGGTTAAAGAAATATATTTTTTGGGAATTACATTTTTTAAAATTAATAGGCTATGACTTAGAATTAAAAAAATTAGTTAACAAAGAAATTATAAATGGCAAAATATTTTATTCTGTTAAATCAAACAAAGAAAAAAAATTTGTACCAAATTTTTTGATTGAATCTAACAATAAAGATTCTAATAAAAATGATTTATTAAAAGGATTGAAATTAGTTGGTGATTATCTTGATAAATCTATATTAAAACCTAATAATATATCTTTCCCTAGAGCAAGATTGGATTTTGTAAATAGAATAAAAACTTAGTAAGTTTATTTTTTTAAATTTTTTGCAATTTTGTTGGCAAAATAAGTTATTATTGCGTTAGCTCCGGCTCGTTTAAAACTTATTAATGTTTCTAAAATTGTGTTTTCGTTAATAATTTTATTTTTTATTCCTGTTAAAATAATACTGTATTCCCCCGAAACTTGGTAAGCTATAACAGGTATTTTAAAATTATCTTTTACTTCTTTTATAACATCTAAATATGGAAGACCCGGTTTTACTATTATCATGTCCGCACCTTCTTTTATATCTAAAGAAACTTCTCTTAATGCCTCTTCTCTGTTTCTAAAATCCATCTGATAGGTTTTTTTATCTCCCTTAAGAATATTTTTAGCTCCTACCGCATCTCTAAAAGGTCCATAAAAATTAGATGCGTACTTAACTGCATAAGAGAGTATTTGAACATTTTCTAAATTATTTTTATCTAAAGCTTTTCTGATCTTTCCAATTCTACCATCCATCATATCTGATGGAGCAATAACATCACATCCCATTTCTGCTTGTAATAAAGATTGCTTAACAAGCAAGTCTACCGTTTCATCATTTAATATTTTACCTTTTTTTAATAATCCATCATGCCCGTGCGATGTATATGGGTCTAGAGCTACATCACTCATTAAACCTATTTCATTTTTATATCTTTTTTTTATATATCTTAATGCTTTACAAACTAAATTATTTTCATTTAAAGATTCAGATCCCGTATTATCTTTTAATTTTGGATTTGTATAAGGAAATAAAGCAATCATTGGTATTTTATTATTTATAGCTTCGTCAACGATGGAAGTAAGTTTATCAACTGTGAATCTATAAACATCTGGCATCGTTTTAATTTGTATTTTTTTATTTTTTCCATCAACAAGAAAAATTGGTAGTATCAAATCATCTGCTGAAAAATTATTTTCTTGAGTTAACCTTCTAATCCAATCGGATTTCCTATTTCTTCTAAGTCTTAAATTTGGATATTTTCCAGTGATAATCATTCTCAAGTATATTTTATATATGCGACAATAGTTATATATAATATAATAGTCTATAGGGTATTAATAAAATTATGTCGCTGGTTAACACCGATTTTCAAAAACAAAATTTAAAGTTTGATATTAAGAAACTAAGAGAGGCTTGTGATCAGGTTTTAAATATCAAAGGATTTGACACTAGCCTTGGTATACCTCATTTTGCAAGTATATCATTAAATCAAATTCCTGGAGATCCTTCATCGATCAAAGGAAATAAAGCAAGAGGAGTATATTGGACTAAACCAGACTCGTCAGGAAAAGAAGTTTCTAGAGATGTAACGATTGATGAAAGCAAATATACGGAATTCGTTAGTGAGTATAAAAATACATACTTTAAAGAAGTGTATGATATTTTAGTGAAGAAATATAAATTAGGTAGAGTAAGATTGCTTTTAAAAGAACCAAGGTCAACTTTAAGTTGGCATAGAGATCCAGAGCCAAGATTACATATTCCTATTTATACTAATCCAGGCGCTATAATGGTAATTGATAAGTCAGCACAACATATGCCAGCTGACGGATCTGTTTGGGTCACTAACAATCTTAAATATCATAACGCATTTAATGGAGGTGAAGAAAATAGAGTCCATTTAGTAGCTTGCGTTTTAGATTATAAATTTAATTAATTTGAGAATAATTTTTATTGCATCTGATCACGCCGGTTTTAATTTAAAAAAATCTATAATAACTAACTTTTCAAGAAAGTTGAAATTTGTAGATTTGGGACCATTTTCCTCAAACACACCCGTTAATTATCCTGATTATGCACATAGATTATGTAAAAAAGTTTCTCAAAAAAGTAATAATATTGGTGTTTTAGTTTGTGGATCAGGAATGGGAATGTCTATGGCTGCTAACAAGCATAAAAAAATTAGAGCTGCCCTTTGCTATTCAATAAAAAATACTAAATTATCTAGATTGCATAACAATGCAAATATCATTACATTAGGAGCTAGGTTAATTAATAAAAATACTGCCTTTAAATGTATTAATATTTTTATCAATACTAAATTTGAAGGCGGAAGACATACTAAAAGAGTTAAAAAAATTTAGTATATAAAAAAGAGTTTATTTATGTCTAGCGAAGGAAAATATCTAAATGATAAATACAGAGATTTTTTTGAAAAAAGTTTATCTGAAACTGATCCAGACTTATATAAAGCAATAAATAATGAACTTAAAAGACAACAACAACATATAGAATTAATTGCATCTGAAAACATTGTTTCACAAGCAGTCTTAGAAGCACAGGGATCTGTATTAACTAATAAATATGCAGAAGGCTACCCAGGTAAAAGATATTATGATGGCTGCGAGCATGTAGATGTTGCTGAAAATCTTGCAGTTGAAAGACTAAAAAAATTATTTAATTGTAAATTTGCTAATGCACAACCTCATTCTGGCGCACAAGCCAATGGCGCAGTTTTTCTAGCACTACTTAAACCAGGTGAGACTTTTATGGGTATGAGTTTAAATTCAGGAGGTCATATAACTCACGGATTAAAAATTGCAATGTCTGGTAAGTGGTTTAATGCCATAGGTTACGATGTTGATAAAGATTCTGAACTTATCAATTATGATAACGTTGAAGAACTTGCTTTAAAACATAAACCAAAACTTATCATTGCTGGAGGTAGTGCTTATTCAAGAATAATAGATTTTAAAAAATTTAGAGAAATAGCTGATAAAGTTGGCGCTTATCTTATGGTCGATATGGCTCATTTTTCTGGTCTTGTTGCCGGAAATGGTTACCCTAATCCTACTGAGCATGCTCATGTAGTCAGTTCTACTACGCATAAAGTTTTTAGAAGTGCAAGAGGCGGTATTATTTTGACCAATGATGAGTCATTAAGTAAAAAAATAAACTCTGCAGTATTTCCTGGTTACCAAGGTGGCCCCTTAATGCATATTATTGCAGCAAAAGCAGCTGGTTTTCTAGAAGCATTAAAACCTGAATTTAAAGATTATATAAAATCAGTTTTAGCTAATGCTAAAGTTTTATCAGAAACTTTAAAAAATAATGGATTTAAAATATATTCAGGGGGTACTGATACACATTTAATGCTTGTTGATCTTAGGCCATTCAATGTCAAAGGTAATACAACTGCAGAAAGCTTAAGCAGAGCAAATATTACATGTAATAAAAATGGAATTCCTTTTGATACAGAAAGTCCAATGATTACATCAGGTATTAGACTTGGCTCACAAGCTGCTACCACTCGTGGTTTTGGCTTAAATGAATTTAAAAAAGTTGGTGAATTGATTACAAAAACAGTTAAAGGTTTAACTTTGAATAAAGAAGATAATTCAAAAGTTGAAAACGAAGTAAGAAACGAAGTGATTGATCTTTGTTCTAAATTCCCTATTTATAAAAATTTATAATTAAATAATATGATTTGTCCTATTTGTAAAAAAGGTGAAACTTCAGTTGTAGATTCAAGACCAACAGAGGATGGAACAGCTATAAGAAGAAGAAGACTTTGTAGTTGTGGTGAAAGATTTACTACTTTCGAAAGAGTTCAATTTAGAGAACTTATGGTAGTAAAAAAAAGTGGAAGAAAATCAACTTTTGATAGAGAAAAATTATCTAAATCTATTTATATTGCATTAAAAAAAAGACCTATAGATACTGATACAGTTGAAAAATTTATAACAAATATTTCTAGATCTCTTGAGGAATTGGGTCAAAGTGAAATAGCAAGTAGCACAATAGGCACCATTGTTATGGATGGCCTAAAAAACTTAGATCCCGTTGCTTATGTGAGATTCGCCTCTGTTTATAGAAATTTCAGAGAAGAAAAAGATTTTGTTCAATTCGTAGACAAAATTGATGTCTTCAAAAAAAGATAAATTATTTATGAAACTAGCCTTAGATTTGGCTAGTCAAAGAGATGGGTTAACAGGCCCAAATCCCTCTGTTGGATGTGTAATTGTTAAGAATAATCAGATTATATCAATAGGTCAAACTGGTATAAATGGTCGTCCACATGCAGAATATAATGCAATAAAAAATTGTAAAAAAAAAATTAAAGGTTCAACAATTTATATTTCACTTGAACCTTGTAGTCATTACGGAATGACTCCACCATGTACAGATCTAATTATTAGAAGTAAAATTAAAAAAGTTTTTTTTGCAATTAATGATATTGATAGAAGATCATCTAAAAAAGCAAAAAAAATTTTAAATTATAATAAAATAATTGTTAAAAGTTTTTTACTTAAAAAAGAAGCAAAAAAACTTTATACACCATATTTTTTTACTAAATCCAAAAAAATACCATACGTAACGGGAAAAATAGCAAAGTCTAAAGATAATTATATTTATTTTAATAAAAAAAAAATTACGAATAATTATTCTTTGAGTTTATCTCACATTTTACGTTATTTTAATCAGGGTATATTAGTTTCTGCCAATACATTAAATTCTGACAATCCAAAACTAACCTGTAGAATCAAAGGATTAGAAAAATTTTCTCCAAAAAGATTTATTTTAGATAAAAATTTAATATGTAAAAAAAATTTACAATTAATTAGTAATGCAAAAAAAATCAAAACCTACATATTTTTTAATAAAAAAAAAAAGGAAAAAATAAAACACCTAAAAAAAGCTGGAGTTTCTTTAGTTTATCTTAATTTGAACAAAAATAATCATTTTGATCTAAATGAAGTTTTAAAAAAAATTAACACTTATGGTGTGAACTATTTATTGGTTGAGGGAGGAAAAAAATTAACAATGAATTTTCTTAAATCAAACCTTTTTAATCAATTTTATTTATTTAAAAGTAACAAAAAACTTGGAATTAAAGGTAAATTAAAAATAACTAATATTATTAAAGAATTAGGTATAAAATTTAATTTTTATAAAAAAATTAATACATTTATAGATAAAGATGAACTTTTTCACTATTACTAAAATATGTTTAATGGAATTATTTTTAATCAGGGTGTTGTAAAAAAAATTTTAAAAAGATCTAAAGGAGTTAATCTTTTTTTAAAATCAAAACTTAAACTTACAAATAAAAATCTAGGAATTTCAGTATCTTGTGATGGTGTATGTCTTACACTAATATCTGCTAAAAACAAACTACTTGAGTTTTATTTATCAAATGAAACTCTTAAAAGATCAAAATTTAAAAGTCTTAAAATTGGCGATTATATAAATTTAGAATTACCTTTAAAAAAGGGTCAAAAAATTTCTGGCCATATATGCCAAGGCCATGTTGATACTACAGCAAAAATTAATAAAATTTTAAAAAAAGATAAATCATTAATTTATGATTTTAAAATTGATAAATTGTATAAAAAAGAACTTGTTAATAAAGCATCTATTCTTGTAAACGGAGTTTCGCTAACCATTTCAAAGATAACTAAAAATGGTTTTAAAATTTGGACAATTCCACATACATTGAAACTAACAAATTTATCAAAACTTAAAAAAGGTAGCATTGTTAATGTAGAGATAGATATACTCTCAAAATATGTAAAAAAATATCTTAATGAAAAAAAATAAATTTAGCAAAATTGAAAACATAATACATACCGCAAAAAAAGGAGGCATGTATATTCTTGTTGATGATGAGCAGAGAGAAAATGAAGGTGATTTAGTTTTTTGCGCCTCTGATGTTACAGCTAATAAAATTAATTTTATGGCAAAAAATGGAAGAGGACTTATTTGTTTAGCTTTAAACTCTATTCAGGCAAAAAAATTAGATTTAAATTATATGTCTCCTGTCAATCAATCGAGAAACCAAACAGCATTCACAGTTTCCATAGAAGCAAAAAAAGGTGTTACAACAGGAATTTCCGCAAAAGATCGGGCAAAAACAATAAAAGTTGCAACTAAAAAAAACGTAAACAAAAAAGAAATTGTTTCACCAGGCCATGTTTTTCCAATTATTTCTAAGGATGGTGGTGTTTTAGTTAGAGCTGGTCACACAGAAGCTTCAGTTGATATATCAAAACTAGCTAAAAAAAATAACTCTGCTGTTATATGTGAAATAATGAATGAAGATGGAACTATGGCTAGAGGGGATAAACTTCATTTTTTTGCAAAAAAACATAAATTAAAAGTTGGACGTATAGATGATTTAATCGCATATAGATTAAAAAAAGAAAAATTAATTAAATTAAAAAAAACATCAAAAATTAAAGTTAATAATCGTATTTTCAAAATTAAAGTTTTTGAAAATTTATTAGATGGGTCTGAACATTTTGCTCTTATAAAGGGCGAAATTAAAAAAAGTATTATTCCCAGGGTTAGAGTAATTTCATCTAACGTTGTTCAAAATTATTTAATAAATCAAAAACTACCAAATTCTTTTAATAATACTTTAAACTATTTTAAAAAGTACAATAATTGTGTTTTAATATTTATTAGAGATACTAATTTAAGATCCGTTTCTCAGACTTTACGTGACTATAAAAGCAAAAACTTTTATAAAAAAGGGAAGGATAAATTAATAAAGAACTATGGTATAGGAGCACAAATTATAAAATCTTTACAAATAAAAAATATGATACTAGTAACTAGATCTAGAAAAAAAGTAGTTGGATTAGATGGCTACGGAATTAAAATAACAAAACAAGAAATTATTAAATGAAAAAAAAAGTGTTAATAGTTTGCGCAGATTATTATTGGAATACTACTTTAAGTTTAAAAGTAGATGCAGAAAATATTTTGGATGAAGCTAAAATAAAACATAACTCTATACATGTGCCTGGAATTTTTGAAATACCAGTGGTTATTTCAAAAAATATAAAAAAATATGATGGATTTGTTGCACTAGGTTGTGTGATTAAAGGCGAAACGCCACATTTTGACTTTATTTCAAAAACAACCTTTGAAGCTATAATGAATTTATCAATACAAAGTAAGAAACCTATAGGAAATGGTATAATAACAGCATTAAACATGTCTCAAGCTAATCAAAGATCGGGTGATCCAGAAATCGTTTTAGATAAAAAAAAAATTAAAAAAGGTAAGGGACGTGAAGCAGCAAAAGCTGTAATAGCTGTATTATCC
>CACPKQ010000011.1 GCA_902634455.1 uncultured Pelagibacteraceae bacterium
GAAAAAAGATAAAAAAGTAAAAAAAAAATCAAAAACTTTTGATGAAGATTTAAGCAAAACTTTTATAAGTTTAGATGAATTAACTGAATTAGGAGAATATAAACAAATTGAAAACATTCCAGAAGGTATGTTTAAAGTTAAAATGTCAAGCAAAGGACAAGCAAAAAAAGCTATGGAAGAAATGGCTAAAGTTTTTATAACAAATAAAGAATTAATGGAAAAATATCCTGAAAGAACAATGAAAGCTATGGGATATTTTGAAATTTTTTATATGGAAAAACTTAAAGATGAAAAGAAAAATATTGAAAAATTTAAAGCAAACTATCCTAATGTTAAAAAATCTACTAGAGAAGCTATGCAATCATTATACTCATTAAATACAGCAAGAAAATCTATGCGTGAGTCTGTCGGCTTATCATTAGATAATGATGTAGAGGAAGCGCTAAAACAATATATGAATATGCACGATTTTCTCGAGAAAGGTATAAAAAAGGAGAACAAGTTAACTAGTGAAGAAAAAAGATTAAAAAAAGAAAGTTCGAAATTAAAAAAAAAATATGGAATTTTTACAAAAACTATTGAGTTAAAATCCGAAAAAAGAATTGACAAAAAAAAATTTGATAAAGATTTAAAAAAAAATATTAAAGAAGTTAAAAAAAGCTTAAATAGATTGACTAAAATAGATCCCAAAGCTAGTGAAAGATATGAATTTGTTAAAACTATGTTTGATAAATCATTAGAAATTCTAGAAAAATGTGGAGAAAATTGTCAACGTAAAGATTTGCTTGCTGTAATAGATAGTTCAAATTTTACAAATGCGGTCATAAAAGATTTAGAAAAAGATATTATTAAAAAAAAGCATACGCAAGATCTATCAAAAATTAATGTAGAAAATTTATCAAATGATCAAAAGGAGAGTTTAATGATAACTTCTTTAAGTTCAAAACAGCAGAAAGCTATTAAGAATGAAGATCTACAAAAATCAATTTTAAATTTGGAAAATAATAATTTTCCTGTAGGAGAATTTGTAGATCAAATAGAAAACAAAGGTATAGATATAAGTTTTGTGAAAATGTCATTTGCCGAGATTGAAGATATGAAGAATTGGGAAGAAAAAGATTGGGCAAATGCCTGGAAAGGTGGAATACAGACTGAGTTACAAGATGATCAGGGTCAATTAATTAATATGACTTCGGAAAATATAGAAGATGTTAAAGCACAATTAGCAATAAATACATTTGCTACATTAGTTCAAGAAACTGATATAAGTGAAAATATTGAAGAAATAGCAATAGCAGCTGCAGCTCCTGATACATTTAATCTTGATAAGTTTTTAAATCAACACTGGTCCGTATCATTAGATAACTATAGTAGATTACTTGGTAATTGGATGAAATCGGAAGGACTTATAGATGGTGATATAAAAAATTTTGATGAATATGTAAAATTATCTTATGGAACTAGTTATGAAACTAAAGAAATAGCTGAGGTTTGGAATACTACAAGTTTTTATGGTGGCGATCACACTTGGACGGATATAACAGCTGGAGTAGATTTATTGAGTAGAGTTGGAGGTTTTGAAGCAGGTCAAATTGCTGCACAGTTGGGAACATCTCTACAACAAGTTGCAGACACTATTGCAGAGGCTGCATCAATTGGTATTGGAACCGATTTGGAAGGAGTTGCTCAAGGCTTAGGTTATGGAAGTTTTGCTGATGCTGTGGCAGCTTACAATGCACAATATGGAACCAACTATACTCCCGAAGAAGCAGCTGAAGCTCTAGGCAACTAAGTTGAAATAAATTATTTTTTAAGGCTTTGCTGTTATACCACCGTCGATTATGATTTCCGTACCAGTAATATATTTACTCTGATCGCTTAATAAAAACATAATTCCATTTGCTATATCTTCTGGACTTCCTACTTTTTTTAAAGGTATATTTTTTTCAAGATTTTTTTTCATAGAAGGTTTTTTCTTCCATCTTTTTTGCATACCCGTGTCTATTGGACCAGGTAAAATTACATTAGATCTTATGTTCTTATTTGCATATTGAATAGCAAGTGATTTTGAAAGCCTAATCATAGCAGCTTTAGAAGAGCCATATGCATCTTGTGGTTTATCATCCCCAGATAAAGCATCTACAGAAGATATGTGAACCATTGAACCAAATTTTTTTCTTTCCATCTTTGGTATGATTATTTTTGACAAATAAACCATAGTTTTAAGATTTATTTCATAAACCTTGTCCCATATCAAAAAATCTATTTTTACGGAAGTAATATCTTTATCAAACCATAATACTCCTGTTGTATTTATAAGATAATCAATAGATTTTTTTTTATTATAATAATCATTTATTATTTTTTTTAATTTTTTAAAATTAGTTATATTTACTTGTTTAAAAGTGGCTTTAGAGTTTTTAGAAAGAAAATTTTTTGGAGGTTTTTTTATGTCCAACATTAAAGTACTGATATTGTTATTTAAAAGTTTCTTTGTTGTTTCTAGCCCCATTCCTCCACAAGCTCCTGTTACGACAGCTGATTTACCTTTAAATGTAAGATTCATTTTTTATTTTAGTTCTTTTCTTAAGTGAAAACTTTTTGGTTTAGTTAGATGTTCATAAGCAATTTCTGATAAAGAACATCCCTTTCCTGTTTCTTTAACTCCCGTCCAAGATAGGCCTGGATCTAAATAATCACATCGATTCATAAATAAAGTTCCAGTATTTACTTCGTTACCAAGCTTTTCAGCAGCCCCCATATCTTTTGTCCAAATTGAAGCTGTTAAACCGTATGGGCTATCGTTCATTAAATTTATTCCTTCTTTATCATTAGCAACTGGCATTATTCCTACACATGGTCCAAAAGTTTCTTCCATCATAAAATTCATTTCATGATTCACTTCAGTTAAAACTTGAGGGATCATGTAATTTTTATGTTCATTTGGATAATTAAATTTTGATTTATCAATCATCATTTTAGCACCCTTCTTAACAGCAGAGTTCATTTGATCTTCAATAAATTTTGCTGCGGATAGTTTAACAACAGGGCCTAAGTTGGTATCTTTGTTAAGAGGATCGCCAAGTTTATATTCATATGTTTTTGTAATAAACAATTCTAAAAATTTATTATATATTTTTTTATCAACATATATTCTTTCTATCCCACAACATGATTGACCAGAGTTAAAAAAAGAACCATCTACAAGATTTTCTACCGATTTTTCTATGTCAGCATCGTGTCTTACATAAGCGGGATCTTTTCCACCCAATTCTAGAGCAACACTTATAAATTTATTAATAGTTGCTTTTTGCACTTCATATCCAGCATTAACCGATCCTGTAAAAGATACAAAAGCAGTTCTTTTATCAGAAACTATCTTTAAACTATCTTGATGATTTAAATGCAAGTAACTAAAAATATTTTTAGGAAGAGTTTTTTCTGCAGATTCATATAATTGTTCTGCACAAAGAGGTGTTTGTGCTGAATGTTTTAATATTACAGAATTACCTGCTGCAAGTGAAGGGATAATAGAATTAACAGAAGTTAAATATGGATAATTCCAAGGAGCTATAACAAACGAAATACCCATTGGTATTCTTTTAATATAATTTTTAAAGTTATCCTTTTCTGGTAAATAAATATTTTTTAACTTATCTTCAGCAATTGAAAGCATATAGTCAGCTCTCTCTTTAAAACCTTTTAATTCACTTGATGCTTGAGAAATAGGTCTTCCCATCTGTCTAGTAATTTCTTCGAGTATTTGTTTTTCTTTTGAAAGAAAATCTGAGACAAATTTTTTTAATAGCTTAACTCTTTCTTCTACTTTGAGCGATGCCCATTCTTTTTGAGCAGTTAATGAATTTGATATAGTTTCTTCAATTATTTTGGAGTTATACTCTCTTTCCACATAAACAGTGTTATCTATAGGGGTAATTGTCTGTATCATAAAAAAAATGAGATTAGACTAGATTAATTTCATTTACCATATTAAAAATCCTCAATAAAATAAATTTAAAGATGACTAATTATAATTGGAATTATCCAACAACATTATGGGTGGGAGAGAATAGAATAAAGGATTTATCCTTAGCATGTAACAATTTAAAGATAAGTAACCCTTTATTTGTAACAGATAAAGATCTTGTAAATTTACCATTTGTTAAAAATGTCATTTTAGAATTAAAAAAAAATTTTAAAGAAATAAACACTTTTTCAAATTTTTCAGGAAATCCAATAGGAACCAATGTAGATGAAGGAGTAGTTGTTTTTAAAAAAAACAAATGCGACGGAGTAATTGCTTTTGGTGGAGGAAGTGGATTAGATGTTGGAAAAGCAATTGCATTTATGTCAGGTCAATCAAGATCAATATGGGATTTTGAAGATATTGGAGACTATTGGAAAAGAGCAAATGAAAAAAATATTGCACCAATTATAGCCGTTCCAACAACTGCTGGAACAGGTTCAGAAACTGGAAGAGCTTCAGCAATTATTAATCACGAAACTGGAGTAAAGAAAATTATTTTTCACCCAAAATTTTTACCATCTATTGTTATATTGGATCCGGTTTTAACAGTTGATCTATCTCCAAGATTGACCGCTGCAACAGGGATGGATGCTCTTGCGCATAACTTAGAAGCTTTTTGTGCACCAGGCTTTCATCCAATGGCTGATGGAATTGCAATTGAAGGAATGAAGTTAATTAAAAAATCTCTTCTAACAGCTGTAAATAATGGAAAAGATTTAAATGCAAGAGCAGATTTATTAGCTGCAGCCAGTATGGGTTCAACTGCTTTTCAAAAAGGTTTAGGAGCAATTCATTCATTAAGTCATCCAGTTAATGCACAATTTAATGTTCACCATGGATTATCAAATGCAATTTTTATGCCGTATGTCTTAACTTTTAACAAAAAATTAATAGAAGATAGGATTGTTTCTATTTGTGATTATCTTAATTTAGATAAAAGTTTTGAAAGTTTTTTAAAGTGGGTTTTAGATTTGAGAAAAGAATTAAACATTCCTCATAAACTTTCAGATGTAGTAGAAAAGAGCAAAATTAACTTAAATGAATTATCAAAAATGGCTTTAGAAGATCCATCAACTGCGACAAATCCTAAAAAAATGACTGTTGACGATATGAAAATATTATACGAACATAGTATATCTGGGGAGTTATTTAATTGAAAAATTTAAACTTATTAGTTGTTGAAGGAAATATACAAAAAGAAAATGATAATTTTCGAAAGAATGGAATTCAAACACATGCTGAAAGTTTAAAAGATAGTCTTGAATATTATACAAAAGATTTAAATATCGAAGTTTTTAATCCATGCTCAGAGAAAACTTTTGATAAAATATTACCAAATATAAATAAATTTGATGGGCTAATTTGGGGAGGGAGTAGTTTAAATATCTATAATGACTGTATTGAAATTCGTAGACAGATTTCTTTTATGAAAGAATGTTTTAAGAATATTAAAAAAATATTAGCAATATGTTGGGGAATGCAGGTTGCTGTTACTGCGGCAGGAGGAGCGGTAAAAAAATCTACAAATGGTGCACACATTGGCATAGCAAATGATATTGAAATTAATGAAAATGGTGCAAATCACCCTTTATATATATCAAAAAAAAGAAAATTTAATTCGCCTGCATTCAATTTTGACGAAGTAGTTACACTTCCAGAAGGTGCGGTACATTTAGCATCAAACAAAATTAATAGGGTACAAAGTATTCACTTTAAATCTGGCGTAAGCGACATATGGGGATTGCAATATCATCCAGAAATTACGTATCATAAAATGATTACTTTAATTAAATTTAGAAAAGATAGATTAATAAATGATAGGAAATGTTTTAAGGATGAGAAAGAAATACATAATCATATAAATTTTATTGAAGAAGAAATTAAAGTATCAGAAAAAAATTCTAGAATGATTGAGTTAAAAAACTGGTTAAATTCTTTAAAAGCGGTTGCTTAATTAAAACAATCCCTCTATTTCATCTTTATCATTAATTTTAATTGAATCGGCAGCAGGAACTCTAGGTAAACCAGGCATCGTCATTATAGAGCCACAAATAACCACCACAAATTCTGCACCAGAAGAAAGTCTTACTTCTCTAATTGGAATTTCATGATTTGAAGGAGCTCCTTTTAACTTAGGATCTACTGAAAAACTATATTGTGTTTTTGCAATACAAACAGGTAGTTTTCCATAGCCATTTTTTTCAAATATTTTTAATTGTTCTTTAACTTTTTCATCAGCAGTAATTTTACTTGCTTTGTATGTGTCTTTGGCAATCGTTTCTATTTTTTTCCAAAGAGAATCTTCATCTTTATATAAAAATTTAAAATTTTCTAATTTTGATTTTTCACAAATATCAACAACATTTTTTGCTAAATCTTTTGTTCCTTTTCCACCATCAGACCAATGGGAGCATTTACTTACTTTTACTTTTAATTTATTACAAAACTCAATAACAGTTCTAACTTCAGTATCTGTATCTAAAACAAAATGATTTATTGCAACTATAGTTTCTAATCCAAATTTTTTTACGTTTTGAATATGTCTTTCAAGATTTACCAAACCTTTTTTTAAAGCATCTATATTTTCTTTTTTTAAATTTTCTTTTTCTACACCGCCATGCATCTTTAATGCTCTGATTGTTGCAACAATTACTACACAACTTGGTTTTAAATTTGCTTTTCTACATTTTATATCCAAAAATTTTTCAGCACCAAGATCTGCTCCAAAACCCGCTTCGGTAACAACATAATCCGAAAGTTTTAAAGCAGCTTTTGTAGCTATTACCGAGTTGCATCCATGTGCAATATTAGCAAATGGACCTCCGTGAATAAATGCTGGATTATTTTCTAATGTTTGAGTTACATTTGGTCTAATTGCTTCTTTAAGTAAAACAGTCATTGGTCCTTGAGCATTTAAATCTTTTGCATAAATTGGTTTTTTATCTTTTGTATATGCTATTGTAATATTACCTATTTTTTTTTCTAAGTCTTTTAAGTTATTTGATAAACAAAATATTGCCATTACTTCTGAAGCAACTGTAATATCAAAACCATCCTCTCTTGGAAAATCTTTAGCAACACCTTTTGTATTTATATTTATAGCTCTTAAAGCGCGATCATTCATATCCATGACTCTTTTCCAAACTATATTTTTGTCATCAATGTTAAGTTTGTTTCCCCAGTAAATATGATTGTCAATTAATGCAGATAAAAGATTGTGAGCTGAAGTAATAGCATGAAAATCTCCAGTAAAATGTAAATTGATTTGCTCCATAGGAACAACTTGAGCGTAACCTCCCCCAGCGGCACCACCTTTCATTCCAAAAGATGGTCCAAGACTTGGTTCTCTTAGACATACTATTGATTTTTTTCCGATTTTATTTAAACCGTCCGACAAACCTACGGAAGTAGTGGTTTTACCTTCACCTGCAGGAGTAGGTGTGATTGCTGTTACCAAAATAAGTTTACCATCTTTTTTATCTTTTAATGTATCAAGATATTCAAAGTTAAGTTTTGCTATATGTCTGCCCATAGGGCTAAATGCCGAGCTATCGTCAGGTACAGCAATTCCACCCAATACCTCACCAATAGGTTTCATTTTTGCTGCTCTTGCTATTTCAATATCAGTTTTGAATGTGCTCATTTTGAATATTTTCTTGATTTCAAATTCTAAAAATCGGATTTGTATACTTTTTTACATAATTTTTAAAGTTCTAAAAAATCTGAATAATGATATAGAATCCTTCAATGCAAAAATACTCAATATTCAGCCTAATTAAAAATGCTTTCAAAGGTCACACCGACTGGAATGTAGCCTGGAAAGACCCAACACCCAAAAAAGAATATGATGTAATAATAATTGGTGGAGGAGGTCATGGTTTGGCTACTGCTTATTATCTTGCTAAAGAACACAATATTAAGAATGTTGCTATCGTCGAAAAAGGATGGATAGGTGGAGGGAATGTCGGAAGAAACACAACAATCCTTAGGTCAAACTATATGCATGATGAAAATGGATTATTTTATGAATTTGGGATGGATTTATGGAGAAGCATGAGTCAAGATTTAAATTTTAATGTAATGTATTCACCAAGAGGAATAATCAACCTAGCACACTCTGATGCACAAATGAATGCTTACTCAAGAAGAGGAAACTCTATGAGATTAAATGGAATTGATGCAGTTCTATTGGGTAGAGAAGAGGTAGAAAAATTAGTTCCAATGTTAGATTTTTCTGAGAATGTTAGATTTCCAATTTTTGGAGGATTAATGCAACCGAGCGGAGGTACAGCTAGACATGACGCAGTTGCTTGGGGTTATGCTCGACAAGCAGACTCAATGGGCGTTGATATAATTCAACACTGTGAAGTAAATGGTTTTGATGTAACTAATGGAAAAATTAATGGAATAAGAACAACAAAAGGAAATATTAAAGCAAAAAAAGTAGGTTTGTGTGTAGCAGGAAGCACATCTGTACTTGCAGAAATGTTAAATATGACTTTGCCTATAGAAACTCATTTACTACAGGCGTGTGTTTCGGAACCCATTAAACCGATATTGGATCATGTTGTTACTTTTGGAGCGGGACATTTTTATTGCAGCCAGTCTGACAAAGGAGAGATGGTGATGGGAGGAGATCTAGATGGTTACAATAGCTATGCTCAAAGAGGAAATTTACCTACACTACAACATGTTCTAACAGAAGGTGTTGCTATGTTTCCATTTCTTAGCAAATTAAAAATGTTAAGAACGTGGGGAGGTATTATGGATATGTCTATGGATGGTTCACCAATCATAGACAAAACACATATTGAAGGACTGTATCTAAATTGTGGATGGTGTTATGGAGGCTTTAAAGCAACACCAGCATCAGGATGGACTTTTGCACACACTATAGCTCAAGATAGAGTTCATAAACTAAATGCAGGATTTAATTTAAATAGATTTAATACTGGACATTTAATTGATGAAAAAGGACTTGGAACAAAAACTTGGATTTCGTAAATGCTACATATTAAATGCCCTTACTGTGGAATGAGATCTCAGAACGAATTTTCATATGGCGGAGATGCTTCAGTTAAAAGACCTGAATTAAACAAAGAAGTATCGGACAAAGAATGGGATACTTTTGTATATTTAAGAAAAAGTCCAAGAGGAAAACATGTAGAGCTTTGGCACCATATTTCAGGTTGTAGACAATGGTTTAAAGTACAAAGAGATACAGTAACTCATGAAATTTTTAAAACAACTGAAATAAGCGAAGAAATATAATTATGTCTCAGAATTATAGATTAGATAAAATAGGATTGATTAAAAGAGATAAAAAAATATCTTTTAAATTTAATGGAAAAAAATATTTTGGTTTTGAAGGAGATACTCTTGCTTCAGCATTAATTGCAAATGGCGTTCATTTAGTTGGAAGAAGCTTTAAGTATCATAGACCAAGAGGATTTTTTGGAGCTGGAGTTGACGAACCATATGCAATTGTTCAATTGTATAGAAATGGGGAAACTGATCCAAATTGTCGAGCAACCGAACAGGAACTTTTTGAAGGATTGGAAGCGAAAAGTGTAAATTGCTGGCCAAGTGTAAACTTTGATATTGGAGCTATAAATAATTTTTTAAACAGATTTTTTCCAGCAGGATTTTATTACAAAACTTTTATGTGGCCAAAAAGTTTTTGGTATAAAATTTATGAGCCATTCATAAGAAAAGCAGCAGGTTTTGGAGTAGCATCAACAAAACACGATCAAGAGAGATATGAACATAAGTACGAATATTGTGATTTATTGGTTACTGGTTCAGGTCCATCAGGTTTAGCAAGTGCATATGCTGCGGCAAAAAATGGAGCAAGAGTAATTTTAGCTGAAGACAAAGCAAGATTTGGAGGAAGTTTGCTAACGAGTGAAGTCAGTATCGGAAACCAAAGTGGAAAAGATTGGTCCGAAAAAATAATTGCTGAACTTAAAGAAATGTCGAATGTAATAGTAAAAAACCGCTCACAAGTTTTTGGTTATTATGATCACAACATGTTAGTAATGTCAGAAAGAATAAGTGACCATCTACCTAGGTCAAAAAAATACACTCCAAAACAAAGACTTTGGTATATTAGGGCTAAAGAGGTTGTTATTTCCTCTGGCTCTATAGAAAGACCAATTGTTTTTGGAAATAATGATACTCCAGGAGTTGTTCTAGCTTCTGCTGCTAGAGAGTATTTAAAAGTTTATGGAGTTCTGGTTGGAAAAAAACCACTGATTTTTACAAACAACGACAGCGCTTATGAAACAGCTCTTGAATTCAAAAAAAATGGAATTTTACCTATAGTTTTAGATAGTAGAACTAATCCTAATTCTGAAATTGTTAGCGAAGCAAAAAACATGGGAATAGATATTAGATTTTCTCATGTAATTGTAGCTGCAAAAGGATACAAAAAAGTAAAATCTGCTGAAATTGCAAAAATTTCTGAAAACAAAAAAAATTTAGAAGAAATAAAAAACATTACCTGTGATTGCATATGTGTTTCTGGTTTCTGGACACCTACAATACATTTAGCTTCTCAATCGGGAAATAAAACAAAATTTAATAATAATATAGATGCTTTTGTTCCCAACAAATCAAAACAAAATGAAACAACTTTGGGATCAGCAAACGGTATATTTACTTTAGAAGAAACTTTAAAAAAATCATTTGAATCAGGTTACGAAATATCAAAAAAAATTACTAATAATGAAAATAAAGTTACAATTCCTCAAGTAGCTGAAAAAAAAACATACAACTCATGATAAATTTTGGTGCGTACCACTTCCAAAAGGAAAAACATATAAAAGATTTTTAGATTTTCAAAATGATGTAACAGTATCAGATGTTGAGCTTGCTCTTCGAGAAGGTTATCGATCTATAGAACATGTTAAAAGATATACAACATTAGGAATGGCGACAGACCAAGGTAAGACAAGCAATCTTAATGGTTTACAATTAGTTTCAAGTATAGAAAATAAAATAGTACCTTCGGTAGGTCATACAACATTTAGGCCACCTTATACACCTGTAACTATAGGAGCAATTGTTGGAAGGGAAATTGGAAAACATTCTAAACCAACCAGGAAATCACCTATGCATTCTTGGCATGAAAAACACAATGCAGTTTTTGTTGATGCAGGAGTATGGTTAAGACCTAGATACTATAAACAAGGCAATGAAGGTTTGTTCGAAGCTTCGAAAAGAGAAGCTGAAAATGTTAGAAAAAATGTTGGAGTATGTGATGTAACAACATTAGGAAAAATAGATATCAAAGGTCCTGATGCTGCAGAATTTTTAAATAGAGTTTATACAAATGCTTGGCTCAAACTTCCAGTTGGAAAAGCTAGATACGGATTAATGCTTCGAGAGGACGGTATTGTTATGGATGATGGTACAACCACACGGATTTCAGAAAATCACTATCACATGACTACAACTACAGCTCAAGCAGCAAATGTATTATCTCACCTAGAGTATTATCTTCAAATTGTTTGGCCAGAATTAAATGTAAATGTTGTTTCAACCACAGAACAGTGGGCAGGAGCAGCGATTGCAGGACCGAACTCAAGAAAATTATTAAAGAAATTATTTCCAAAAACAGATGTTTCAAACGAAACATTACCATTTATGGGTTATGTTGAAGGCAACTTATCTGGATTTCATGCTAGAATTTTTAGAATTTCTTTTTCTGGGGAACTTGCTTATGAAGTTAATGTTGAATCAGATAATGGTAATTTTATGTGGGAAAAAATAATTGAAGCTGGTAAAGAATTTGAAATCCAACCCTATGGAACAGAAGCTTTATCAACATTAAGAATTGAAATGGGCCATGTAGCTGGTTCAGAATTAGATGGAAGAACAATTCCTTATGACAATGGTTTACAAGGATTAATCAGCAAGAAGAAAGATTTTATTGGAAAAAGATCTTTAAATAGAAGTTCTTTTATTGCAGAGGATAGGCAAAAAGTGGTGGGTGTTGTTCCGATTGATAAAAAAACTAGTATTCCAGAAGGGTCACATTTAGTAAAAGATGCAAATGCGAAATTACCTAATCCAAAATTAGGTCATATATCAGCTTCATGTTGGAGTGTTGAATATAACAATCCTTTTTCACTAGCCATTCTTAAAGATGGAAAAAATATGATAGGAAAAAAATTATTTGCTCTATCACCATTAAAAAATAAGTCTATACCTGTTGAAATTGTATCTTCCCATTATGTAGATCCAAAAGGGGAAAGAGTTAGATCATGACATCAATTTCTCCATTACAAAATGTTTTAAAAAAAGGTCTTTATGGTGATTATAAAGAAAAAAATAGTGACAATTTAATAAAAATTAAAGAGGTAAAAGATTTGTTAATTGTTCAAATTGTACAATATAAAAATTCTTCATTACAAATAAAAGACATGAATATTGATGGACTTAAATTTAGCGAAGAAGCATTAAAGGTCAACAGCAACAAGGATAGCAGAGTACTTTGGTTTGGACCAAAAAATTGGTTATTTGTATCCAATAAAAAAGATTTATTAAAGAACATTCAAAACCATTTTGATCAAAAACAATTTGCAATTACAGATTTATCTCATTCAAGAACTATAATTGAAATAGAAGGTAAAAATTCAAAAGAGCTATTAAAAAAAGGATGTCCATTTAATTTTAACGAAATAAAAAAAGATGTTTGTATTAACTCTTTATTTAATGGGATAACAATGACCATAGATATGCTTAATGATAATCCTGATAAAATTAGATTATTTGCACTAAGAAGCTTTGGCGAGTCGTTATATCACTCCATTACCGACGCATCTTTAGAGTTTGGCTATGAAGTTATATAGTTAATCTATATTTTTTGTGTAATAACAAGAGTTTGGGTCTTCGGTATAATGAGCAAAAGGTTTACAAGGTTCAAAACCAAATTTTTTAAATAACTCTCTTGCACTTTTGAAAAAATCTCCAGAACCAGTTTCAATACTTATTTTTTTTATTTTTAATTTCTTAGCTTCTTCAATAAGGTGAAAAATTATTTTTTCACCAAAACCTTTTTTTCTAAATTCATCAGCTACCCTAATAGATTTAAATTCACCATGTTGGCTGTCTAGGAATTTTAAAGCTCCACATCCTATCAATTTTTCATTTTCCCATAAGCTCCAAAATTTTATACTTGGATCTTTAAGTCCTTCAACATCTAAAACATGAGTGCTTCCAGCTGGTGAAACTGATCTTAGTTCAATAAAATGTTTTTTTAATAAATTATTTACTTCTGGATTGTCAAAATTTCCTTCTACAGATATCATTTTAAAATATTTTCTAGTAATTCTATTTGTCCAATTTTAAAAGTAATAGCATCATCAGAATGATAGCCGTACTGGTTTGAAGAATTTTTAAAACGTTTAGGTGGTTCAAAAATAGGTTCCAAAGATAAAACTACCGTTCCCCAGTGCATACCTAAAACTTTTATGCTTTTTAGATCTTGACCAATATTTAACGCTTCTTCTGGATTTGTATGATAAATAGATTTATCTTTTAGAGTTGCCATTGGATAAAAATTATATGCACCTATGTTAATAAAAGTTAAATCAATAGGACCATATTTTTTTCCAAGTTCTTTATAAATGTTTCCATAACCTGTGTCGCAAGCAAAGAATAATTTTTTATTTTTATATTCGATCAAAAAACTTCCCCACAAAGTTTTATTTGTATCCCATAAACTTCTTTTAGACCAATGAACAGCAGGAACAAAAGTAATTTTTAAATCATTTACTTTTATTTCATCGTACCAATCCATTTCTTTTACATCTAAAAAACCATTTTTTGTGAAGTACTTACCAAGTTTTAAAGGAGTTAAAACTTTAGATTTTTTGTAAGGAAACCTTTGAATAGTTCTAGTACTTAAGTGATCGTAATGATTGTGTGTTAATAAAAAAAGATTTACCTCGGGTAACTCCCCAAGATTTATTGCAGGATCCACATATCTTTTTGGACCAAAAATTAAAGGTCCCATATTTTTTTCAAAAACTGGATCAGTGATTATAGTTGTGTTTCCAAGTTTAATTAAAAATGTAGCATGTCCAATCCAAGCAATATAATCATTATTTTTATATTTTTTTAGATTTTCTAAAACAATTTTTTTATCAATCACATGATCTGAGGGAATATCCATGTTAAGTTTTTTTTTCTCTTGATTGAAAACTTTATAACTCCAGTTAAAGGTACTATTTTCTCTTTTAGGAGATCCTTCTGGATTTCTAAAAGTCCCATCAGATAAATGATGATAAGGTTTATTTTCCATAGAATTTAAGTTCATACTGTAGTTAACAAAAATAAAAAAAAAGATTATGAATTTTGTCACGGTAAAACACCTTTTTTTTTTGCATGAGCATCTTTTAATATCAAAAAATTTACTACTAATATATATTTAATATTATGAATTATAGAATTGATAATCTTCAATACTGCAACTGGTCTAGAGAAGTTTTTGAAATAAATCGGGAAGCTGGTTTAGATGCAGTACATGTGACAGTAGTATATCATGAAGATTATGACGAATTTTTAAAAAGAATAGATGAATGGAATAAGCATTTTAAAGATAACTCAGATATAATTTTTCATGGTAAAAACTACCAAGACATTGAAAAGGCAAAAAAAGAAAAGAAAACAGCAATTTTTTTTGGTTTCCAAAACTGCTCACCTATCGAAGATGATATTAATTTAGTTGAGCAAGTTCATAAACTTGGATGTCGATTCATGCAACTTACATATAATAACCAATCCTTATTAGCCACCGGATGTTATGAAAAAAAAGACTCTGGAATTACAAACTTTGGTAGAGAAGTAATCAAAGAAATGAATAGAGTAGGTATTGTAATTGATATGTCTCATTCGGCTGAAAAAAGTACATTAGATGCTATAGATATAAGTGAAAAACCAATAGCGATAACACATGCAAATCCATCTTCGTGGCACAATGTATTAAGAAATAAATCTAATGATTTGTTAAAAAATTTAGCTCAAAGTAATGGCATGTTTGGTCTTTCTTTGTATCCTCATCATTTAAAAGATGGAACCAACTGTAGCCTTAAAAATTTTTGTGAGATGATAGCAAAAACTGTGGACCTTATTGGAATTAAAAACATTGGAATTGGATCAGACCTTTGTCTAAATCAACCAGATGCTGTTGTAGATTGGATGAGAAATGGTACATGGACCAAAACTAAAAATTATGGTGAGGGATCAAAAGATAAAAAGGGCTTTCCAGAACAGCCTGATTGGTTTTTAGATGCAAGAGGTTTTAAAAATTTAGAGAAAGGATTAAAAAATATAGGATTTGTTAGTGAAGAGATTAATAATATTTTGGGGAATAATTGGTTTAATTTTTATAAAGGAATTGATTAATGCAAATACAGTTAAGAAAACCCAATTTAGTAATGAAATTATCAAGACTTGGATCTTTTCATCAATCAAGAATTTCCTTTTTAAGATCCTTTTTAAAAGAATTTAAAGATTGGAATTATAAAAGAGATTTATTTGATTTAGATGAAAACGGATTTGGAAAAGCTGTATATTCTTTTAGTAAAAATAAAAAAACATATTCCTTAGTTTGTTTTGCAAATAATATAAGTGATGATGAAAGATCAGATAGAGTAATTGCCACAAAGTGGGACGCTGCATTTGCTCTTTATGATGGAGTTCCAAGTAAAAAAGATATTGAAAGAATGGAAAAAAATGTTCCAAAACAAGAAATTGGAAGGTTAACTTATAAAGAATTAACACTTTCAAGAGCGAATAAATCAGTTCGACTATTCAATTATGTAGTTAAAAGTCTGTCTAGTGGAAAACAACCTGATAAAGAAACTTTATCAAAAGTTGGATATTTATATAGAACGACAGCTGTTTATGGCTCAGGGAAATTCGGATTGGCAGATAGATTTAGAATAAAAAATAGAGAAGAAATTTGCGGTCCTTTCAGATTAGAAATGATGCTAGTTTATTTAGTAAGACAATTTACATTTGATCAAGTAAATCATATATCAAAAAGCAAAAACCCCAAACAAGCAGTAGAACTAGATAAAGATCTATGTCGTAATTTAGGAATAGGAAATTCAACAGGTCTTGGAATGGCACCTTTTATAGTAAATCATCCAACTCTTTTAAATAATTGGATTTTAGCAAGAGAAACAGCATTAAAAAAAATTAGAGAAATTAAAAAAATAAAAAAAGAAGAATCTGATTTATTTTTAAAATGTTTGGAAAATTCCTTAAAAAATATTACTTCATGGAATACAGATAGTGATTTCCAACGGAATAAAATTAAAGAACTAACTCAAGATTTAGATAAATTTGACCTTTTTTTAAAAGATTTTGATTTTTCAAAAGAATTCGCCTTTAATGAAATTTATTCGTGGATAGAAGAAAATTTAAAAAACGAATGTGTAGAATATATTGTTTCATTAATGATGGAGCCTTACGAATCAATAACTGATCCACTGACTAAACTAATGAGTTCTGACGAGGATCAATATTTTAACATACCTACAATGAGAACAATTCTTGACTTAAGGTGTATACTGGAAGAAAAATATTCAGATATTTTAAAAATTGATTTTACTCAGAGAGAAAATAATCAAAATTTTTGGTTTATATCAAAAAACAAAGAAGAGCCTAGATTAGCCAACAGGTATTTAGAAGAGGGAGCAGAATTAGAACAGCCATTGGCAATAGCTCGTGACATAAAAAAACTATACAAAAGAATATCCAATGAAAAAAATAGCATGAAGATAGGAAATTTTTTAGTTGATAATGATGATTTAAGACATGTTGTTAGAAGAGCGTTTATAATAGAAAATTTTCCATATGCTGAAATTCAAGATAATACTATCGGGCATAATTTAATACCGATAGACATGTTAAGATTAAAACTTTCCTTTTTTGGAGCAGTAAAATTTGATCCAAGATCCGATAAGTGGTTAAGAATATGTATGTTTCAAGGTGCACCACTTCCAGGTGATTTAAAAAATTTTGATGATCAATGGGTTTATAATTCAATAAATTAATGAAAAGTTTAAGCGAAATAGAAACAACATCCAAAAGAGCATCTAAAAGCATTGGCTTTAGCTGGGGAATATCTGAAGAAGTAGGAAAAAATATGCGCTTATTAGAATTGTTTGGTTTACCAGGTGTAAAAAATTTAAATCAATATTTTAAAAATTGTAAAAATAAACAATTTCAAAAAAATAAGTTTAATTTTAAAATTAAACGAGTCTTCAAAAATTCCTTATTGTCCTATAATTCTAGGGACTAACTTTCTAGACCAAGTTAATGCATTAGAAGAGTTAAAAGAAATTAAAATTAAAAATGTAGCATACCCATTACTTTTTTTACCATTTATAAGCAGATCATCAGAAGTTGTCGGTAAAAGAATTTTTGTCAAAATTGATGAAAAAGAATTTCTATTAAATTTTAATCAATCAATTTATTCAAATTATTTAAAAAATGATATTATTGAAAATTCAAGAATAATAAGTTTACAATTTTTTGAAAATAATAATTCTTTCAATGAAAAAGATTGGATAGAAATATATAAACTATCAGAAGAAACTTTTGTTAAGGAAAGTGATTCTTTAAAAAAAGATGCAGCAGGAGCAGGTTTGACAGATAATGACTAATGAATTTGAAGATAAATTAATTAAAGAAAATGATCTAATAGATTTTAATAACTTTTGTGAAGAATGCAAAAAGGAAGATGAAAGTGTTTCTCAAAATTTAATTTTAACAGGATTTAAGATTTGTAAAATCTGTAGAACTTCAAAAACTATTTTTCCAATTTAACTATAAGAGCTTATAGGCAAAGCATCCATTCTACTCATTACAAAAGAAAGTGATAGAAATGCAATTATTAAAAAAGATAAAAACACAATACCAAAAGCTTTAAAATTAGATTTAAGGTTTAGTATTTGTTTTGTTGCAACAATTAAAGATGCAAATATCCAAAATTGCGTTAGAAAAATTATTGGAATTACAAATTCAGGTGTAACAGCAAAAAATCTTACCAATCCTGGTGCATGAGCATATCCAACTGCAATAAGTATTTTTTTAAAAGGAACTTTTGTTTCTTTATCAGGAAATATTTTAACTCCAATTACAAATATAAAGATTGCCCAAACCAACCAAGTAAGAATTGCTGTTAAACCAGAGACTCCTATTGCAGTTTTTATTATTGTGTTTGCTGCAACAGCCCCAGCAACACCATCTAATATCATTATTAAGCCAGCAAAATATATTCCAGCTTCACCATAAAATTTATTTTCTCTGTAAAGAGATTTTTCTAACTTAAGTGATTTGGCTATAATATTTAAAAATTCTCCAAACATTATTTTTTTATTATTTAAGAATTAGGAGGTGGTAAAACCTCCTAAAAAAAAAATTTATCCTTTTACAACTTCCCTTGTATTAGCGTTAAAAGACTCTTTGAATGGAATATCTACTATTACAGCATCAACAGGCTGTCCTGGTTTATCAGAATATTTTTCTGGTAAGTGAATTTTATATTTTGTTCCCACTTTACCCTTCGGAAAACCATTAGCATTTAAAGTTCCATCAAAAGGAACATATCCCATAGCTATGTTTTTTTTCTTTTCGGGATGATACCAAGGAGATGTTATAAACCCAACTGGATCTCCACCATCTGCATTTGAAATTAACCAAAAATCAGGTGCATATTCTTCAATGGGCTTTCCACCCAACTCGAATCCTACTAATTGAAGTTTGTAAGGTTTTTTTCCAGCCTTAATATCCGCGCCCATCTTTTCTAATACAGCCTTACCAACATAATCTGTTTTTTTATTCCATTCACCTTTACCAGACAAAGAAACTTGGTAACCCAAATTACATTGAAATGGATTATGTTGTTGATCCATATCTTGTCCCCAAGAAAGAATTCCTGCTTGAATTCTTCTGTGGTGAGCAGGTGCTATAACCATTAATTTATGTTTTTTTCCTGCTTCTAAAACAGCATTCCACATATCTTCAGCATATAAAGTTGCATTTCTTAAATATATTTCATATCCAGCTTCTCCAGAAAAACCAGATTGAGAAATAACACAACTTCTTCCACCAATTTTTGCCTCAGCTAGTCCGTAGAAAGGCATATTGTCTAGATCAAACTGATCCCCGCAAAGATCTTTCATTAGAGCTTTTGATTTAGGTCCTTGAATTTGAACAGGACAAGCATCTATTTCTTCAATAGTACAATTAAATCTTCCATCAGCATTAACACCTTGTAAATACATACCAATATCAGAGTCAGATAATGAGAACCAAAATTCATCTTTTGAAATTCTTAAAAGAATTGGATCATTTAAAACTCCACCATAAGCATTACATAAAATAACATATCTTGCTCTCATTGGAGAAATTTTTGTTGCATCTCTTGTTATTACATAATCAGTAAACTTTTCAGCATCAGGCCCTTTAACTCTTATTTGTCTTTCGACAGCAACGTTCCACATTGTTACATGATTAACAATTGCATCATATTCAACCATTGCTCCTCCATCTTCAGGTTTTACATAACCTCTAGGATGATAAATACGATTATAAACAGTTGCTCTCCAACAACCTGCTTGCATTGATAAATGCCAGTAAGGCGATTTTCTTACTCTAGTCGAGATTAGCATTTCTACTTTTGTAGGTCCGCTTTGTCTTAAGTTATAAGGAACTTCACGATCAGATTGATCTACTGAAGCTACATGTTTTAGTTTAGTGTAGTCAAATTCATTAGACATATTTGTTCTCCATCAACCACTTGTTAGTTTCCTTCAAGCCGCCGAATGTATAAATGTGGAAGAAATCTGTGTGTGATTTAACTTTCCCAATTAAATCATTAGGGTCTTTAGGTTTCATCAAATCTAATGCCTTACTAAAATTAGATTTTAGAAAGTTAAGGGAATTTTTTGCACCTACAATATTAGCAAATTTAATTAAGCTAGTAATTTTTAGTGGCCCAGTAATTCCAACATGAACTGGTATTGATTGTTTTGATATAAAATCTATGATTGGCTGAGGATCCAATAACCATTGAGTTACTATATAATCAGCGTAAGGCTTTTTATCTTTCATAGCTTTTTCTAAGTTTGAGTCGGATATATCAGGACTCCCCTCAGGATGTCCAGCAATTCCTATCTTCATACCTTCGAAATATCCAGTCTCTAAAAGTTGAATTGAGCTATCAAAATCTCCCACAGGTTCTCTACTTCCTCCTATCACCAGCGCTTGTTTGACACCCACACCTTTGCATATTGAGACATATTCTTTTAGTTGAGTATTATTTTCTATTGATCTTGCTGGAAAGTGAGGAATTGGATTAATTCCTTTTTTAACTAATTTTTCTGCTTTATTAGCGGTTTCTCTATAATCTCCACCAGGTAAAAAAGTGATATAAACATCCTTCAAATTTGGTAAGCTATCTAAGTCTGTTTTAGGGCCAATTTCTATAGAAAAATTCATTCACGGATATTTATTTATTTTGAAATATCTGTCTATAAAAATCGAAGAGATAAATTGCCCAAGTTTATCTTTTTAGACCCCTATGCTTTTGAATTCTTCGACCGTATTCTTGAGTAATTCTATCAAAAATTATTGCTAAGGCTACAATTGCTAATCCATTCATTAAACCTAAAGCTAGATATTGATTTGATATAGCTCTTAAAATTGGAACACCCAAACCTTTAACACCAATCATAGAAGCTATTACAACCATGGCTAAAGCCATCATAATTGTTTGGTTAACACCAGCAAAAACAGTTGGAAGAGCCAAAGGTATTTGAACAGTTCTTAATTTTTGTAATTTAGTTGCTCCAAAAGCTTCACTAGCTTCTATTGTTTCTTTGTCTACTTCTCTTATTCCTAAATTTGTTAATCTTATAACTGGAGGTATCGCATATATACAAACGGCAATTAAACCTGGAATTTTTCCTATACCAAGCAACATTAAAATTGGAATTAAATATACAAAACTCGGAATAGTTTGCATCATATCTAAAACAGGAAGCATTGCCTTTTCAACTCTGTTAGATCTTGCCATAAGTACTCCGACAGGTATTCCTACTGCTATACACATAATTGTGCAAACCGTTATAATTGCCACTGTTGCCATGCAATCTTTCCACATACCAAAGTACCCAATCAACATAAATGCGACTATACTTCCAACTACAAGTTTCCAACTTCTTGAACCTAACCATGCCAACACACCAAGTATCAACATTATTATTGGCCAAGGAGTTGCTAATAGTAATTTTTCTAATCTAATTAAAAAAAATAATAATGGATCAAAAAAAGCTTCTATACCATCACCATATGCTCTAGAGAATTCTCTAAATGTATGATCAATCCCTTTTCTTAATTCCATTAGGGATGTACGTTCCATAACTGGGAACTTAGTTAAAAATTCCATTTAATTCCTAAAAAAATTAACGAGCCTATTTAATTATAGGCTCGTCAAATAAATTATCTTTTAAAGACCAGCTTTGATTTTTTTAGCAGCTGCTGAAGATACCCATTTACTCCAAACACCTTCATGCTGTTTTAAAAATTCAATTGCTGCATCTGAACCTTTAGCTTGGTTATCTGCCATATATACAAGCATTCCATTCATCACTTCACCTGGGTAAGTACGTTTTTCAACATAACTCAAAGCTTCTTTTCCTCCAGTTTTAGCAAAGTTTGCTGTAACGATAGAATTAACTTCAGATTTAGTCCAAGAAGTTGGTTTAGGATCCGCACAATCTTGTTCTGCTAAAGTTATGCAATTATCCCAATTATCTCTTCCTCCGAAAGGAACCCCGAAGTCAACTGGAATTAAACCATACTTTCCAACCATTGATGTTGGGTTCCAGTAATAGCCAAACCAAGGATCTCCTGAGTCAGCTGCTTTAGATATTGTACCATCTAAACCTGCTGCAGAACCTGGATCAATTAATACCCATCCTTTTTTTTCCATTTCAAAAGCACGGAAAAGATTTGCGTTTGCTAATTGACATCCCCAGCCTGCTGGACATCCAACAAAAGCTCCTTTTGAAGGATCTTCTTTAGATGGAAACCACTCTGGATGTTCTAAAATTTCCATTGCAGTCATACCTTTGATTTGCGGAATTTTTTTAACAGTTCCTGGAGTTATCCACCAACCTTCACCAAGACCAGTAATAGGTGCTCCATTAGCAATGATTAATCTTTTTTCCGAAACAGCTTTTTTTAAAGGTGTGTAAACAGCATTAGCCCATTGTTCTGGGTTCATATCTGGCTCACCTTTTTCATCCATTGAAGTAAAGGTTGGCATAGTAGCACCAGGTATAAGTTCTACTTCACAACCATAACCTTTTTCTAAAATGATTTTATCAACATTGGCCATCAATTCTGCTGATGCCCAGTTTTGTTCTGCAATAACTAATTTTCCACAAGCTGCATTTGCTACTGAAGTGAAAACACTTAAAAGCAAAACAGACAATGAAGAAATTATTATATTTTTTATTTTCATTTTTCCTCTCACGTAAGTTTATTTTTTTTATAGAAACATATTTTTTGTAATAAATCAAACTTGATACAACTTCTGCTAGATTAAGATCTCATTTTTACCCCATTTGGATCATAGAGAGGATCTTTAATTATTGAACAGTTATAAAAATCTCCATTTATTTCTACTTGAAATTTTTCATTGCTACTTGAAATTTTTTTATCAAGATAAGAGTAAGCAATACTTTTTTTTACATAATGTGCATATCCTCCAGATGTAATGTAACCAATACTTTTTCCATCTTTCATTACTGCTTCGTTGTTAGTTACATCAATATCATTAGTTTCAATAATTAAAGGTGTTAGTTTTAAATTACTTTTATCATTTTCTGAACTTTTTTTACCAATGAAATCTTTTTTCCAATCAATAAAAACATCTAACCCAGATTCTTTTGCAGTAAAGTCTGGTCTAAAGTCTAAAGCCCAAGCACCCCAACTTTTTTCCAGTCTCATTGACATTAAAGCCCTTCCACCAAATGGCTTTAAATTAAATTCTTTTCCAGCACTTTCGATTTCTTCATACAATTTTAACTGAAAATGTGGTGCAACATAAATTTCGTAACCTAATTCACCAGTAAATGAAATTCTATTTACTATTGCAGGAACACCTGCAACAAACATTCGTCTTGTATCTCTAAATTTGAAACTTTTATTAGAAACATCTTCTCTTACTAATTTTTGAAATAAATCTCTTGACTTAGGTCCTGCTATAGAAATCCCATGAAAATCATCTGATCTATTTAAATATTTAACATTAAATTTATTTATATGACTTTCAAACCATCTTCTGTGCATTTCTTGAGCAGCACCTGAACCAAAAATTATAAATTCATCTTCTTCAAGACATGCAACAGTTAAATCACCGTATAATTTACCCCTGTATGTTAACATTGGACTTAAAGAAATTCTTCCTTGCTTAGGTATCTTTCCAGCTAAAATATGATCTAAAAATTTTCTAGCTTCGGGTCCTTTAAATTCATGTTTTGAAAAATTTGCAACTTCAATAGCCCCAACATTTTCTCTTACGTTTTGTACTTCTTTAGAAACATAGTCATGTGATCTTGATCTTTTAATTGTTGGTTCTTCATAAGCATCTTCTTTATTATTTGCAAACCACAATACATTTTCTAATCCAAAACTATCTCCCATAACTGCTCCTTTTGATATAAAGCGATCATAAAGAGCTGTAGTTTTTTGTTTTCTACCTTTTGGCAATGTTTCATTAGGAAAAGTCATAATAAATCTTCTTTCATAATTTTCAGAAGATTTAATAGTTCCATATTGAGGTGATGCATAATCTCCAAATCTTGCAATATCCATAGCCCAAACATCAATTGATGGTTCTCCATCTATAATCCATTCTGCAATACATTTTCCAACACCACCACCTTGACAAAATCCAGCCATTACTCCAACTGCAACCCAATAGTTTTTCACTCCAGGAACTGGTCCAATTAAAGGGCTTCCATCGGGACCGAATGTAAAAGGGCCGTTTACAATATTTTTAATTCCAGCTTTTTCCAAAGCTGGCATTCTTTTAAAACCAATAGCTAGTCTATCTTGAATATTATCTAGTTTTGGTTCTAAAAGTTCATGACCAAAATTCATTGGCGTACCTTCTATTTTCCAAGGAGTAGATTTTGCTTCATAAGTACCTAGCAACATTCCTTTACCTTCTTGTCTAAAATATATATTTCCCTCAAAATCAGTTCCAATTGGTAACCTTTGGTCACCCATTGCTTCAATCTCTGGAATTGTTTCTGTAATTAAATAATGATGTTCCATTGGTTGAACTGGCAAATTTAAACCGGCCAATTTACCAACTTCTCTTGCCCATAATCCTCCAGCGTTAATTACTATTTCAGCATTAATGTTTCCTTTGTCAGTAATTACTTCCCAGGTGCCATCTTTTTTTTGTTTTGTATCTTTAACAGTTGTATGAGTATAATACTTTCCACCATGGATTTTTGCAGCTTTTGCAAAAGCATAAGTTACTCCTGATGGATCAACTTCACCATCAATAGGATCCCATAATGCTAATAAATACCTTTTTGGGTCAATAAGTGGATTTTTTTTTTTAACTTCTTCTAAAGAAATGAACTCTTGATCGAGACCCATATATCTTGCTTTAGATCTTTCTCTTTTTAAATAATCTGCCCATACTTCATTTGAGGCCAAATAAAATCCACCACTAGGTTTAAAACCAATTGCATGACCAGATTCTTTTTCTATTTCCTTATAAAGACCTATTGTGTAAGCCATCATTCTAGAAATATTTGGATCAGAAGAAATAACATGAACATTACCTGCTGCATGCCAAGAAGAACCAGAAGTTAATTCGTTTCTTTCTAAAAGAATACAATCTTTTAAACCAAATTTTGAAAGGTGATAAAGTATAGAGCAACCGACTACGCCACCACCTATTACAACTACTTTGGCATGACTTTCCATTATTAAATATTATAAAGTTTTTGCAGCGTCTGTATTGTGTTTTTTTAGAGTCGGATCGTCTCCATGTGCGTAGTGTTTTGACATATCGGGATAATATTTGTAAGAAATTGGCTTTCTTCCCAAAGCAACTGCCATTTCGCGAACATGATGTGGTTCTGCTCCACAACAAATTCCAATAAAGTTAATTTTTTTTTCTACACATTCTTTTGTAAATTCTGCCATTTCATATCTGTTGCAATACAAATTATCTAATGCAACAGGAAAGGCATTACCACCGGGTATACAATCACAACCTTCGTCTATTTGATTTAAAAAGCCTGGATTTTTTTCAGTAGTTCTATAAGGAACAGGTAATGCAGCAACATGGCAAGAAACAGCTTTTCTTATTTCTGGTAAAAGTTTCATTGTCATTTTTGGCCCTCTAAAACAATTTAAACCAACAACATCAGCTCCGTTATCTTCTAATATTTTGCAAGCCTCACCAGGAGAAGTTCCTTCTCTTGTTTTACCATCTCTTCTAAAAGCATAATTACAAACAGCTATTAGACCTGCATCTTTAATAACTTTAAGTGCAATTTTTAATTCTTCTACCCATGTTATTGTTTCAGCAATAACAAAATCAACCCCAGCTTCTTTTGCCCAAGCAACTTGTTCTTCAAACATTTTTTGACATTCAATATTACTTTTTTTGTCATTTGGATCGTAAACATTAGTATTAGCTACATTTCCTGCTACCAATAGATCAAGATCTTTAAATTCATCTCTTGCATCTTTAGCAATTTTAAGAGCATTTTTCTGGAGAGACTCAAGCAGTTTTTCTTTTCCAATTATTCTAAGTTTTTCCCTATGCCCATAATAAGTAAAAGCTTGAACAACTTCACTCCCAGATCTTATAAACTCTCTATGTAATTGTGAAACAACTTCTGGATGTTCTAAAACTACTTCTGGAACGAAGGCTCCAGCTTGTAAATAACCTCTTCTTTCCATTGCAAATAAATAACCTTCTGCACAAAGCACAGGACCTTTATTAAGTCTTTCTATTAAATTTTTTCCCATAAAATATTTTATTTTTTTTAGGATGTAACCACACTTTCGATAATTTTAAAATATAATTGTTAAGCTTAATATTTATTGATAGCCTTAAGAATGGCTGTAAAAGATGTAAGTAACAAAGTTCCCATTTACAAATTAAAGACCACTGAAGAAGTTATGAAGTATTATGACGAGTGGGGCACTAATAATAAATATGATCAAGATATGATTGACTGGGATTATACAGGACCAAAAGAAACTGTAGAAATATTTAAAAATCATGCAAAAAATAAAGAAATAAAAATATATGATGCTGGATGTGGAACCGGACTAGTTGGAGTTGAGTTAAAAAAATATGGATACAATAATTTTGATGGAGCTGATCTATCTCAAAAATTATTGGATTTGGTTCCTCATGGTCTGTACAAAAATCTTTCAAAGACCGATCTAAACAAACCATTAAACATAAAAGATAATGAATATGATGCAGTTTTGTGTGTTGGTACTTTTACTTTTGGACACGTTAAACCTCCAGCTTTAGATGAATTTATTAGAATTTCAAAAAACAAAGGTTTATTATGCTTTACTATTAACGAGGGTATTTATGAAGAATACGGGTTTGATAAAAAAATTAAAGAGTTAACAGAAAAAAATTTATGGAAAAAAAAGGAATTCTTCAAATCAAATTATATAGCAAGCAAAAATGTAAATGCATGGCTAGGTCTTTACGAAGTGACTAAATAAATGTCAAAAATTTATAATATTATTGACAAGAAAAAATTAGATTTCGTTAAAAATCCTATTGAAAAAGCCCATGGACTTCCAAACGAATGCTATATTTCTGAAGAATATACAAAAATAGAAAGAAAAAAACTATTTGAAGATAAATGGGTTGTGGTTGGAGTTGCGAGTTCAATACCTAATATTGGAGAAGCAAAACCTTTTGACCTATTAGGAATTCCATTAATTATTTTAAGAGATAAAAAAAATAAAATTAGAGTGTTTCATAATGTCTGTAGTCATAGAGGTTATAAACTTTTACAAAACTCTTGTAAGATAAAAAATGTAATCAGATGTCCATACCATTCGTGGTCTTATGATACAGCGGGCAAATTGGTGGCAACCCCTCATATCGGAGGAATGAACAAGCACAACTCAAAGAAATTTGATAAATCAAAAAACAATTTAAAAGAAATTAGATCAAGTGTTTGGTTAGACTTAATCTTTATAAACATAAATAATAATGAAATTTCATTTGAAAAATACATAAAACCATTAAGCGATAGATGGGAAAAGTTTTGGCCAAAAAAAGATAGAAAATTAATCTTTCATTCAAACGATTATGGGTATTTTAATTTAAATGCGAAATGTAATTGGAAGTTTGCTATTGAAAATTATTGTGAAAGTTATCATTTGCCATGGGTTCATCCAGGTTTAAATTCTTATTCTAAAATAGAAGATCATTACCATATTCAAGGTTTACCTAATCGTTTTGCAGGTCAAGGAACAACAGTTTATAATCCAAGATTAAAAGGCAAAGAAAAATTTCCTTGCTTTCCGAACTGGCCAAAAAATAAAGAACATATAGCTGAATATGTAGCTTTATTTCCAAATGTAATGCTTGGTATACACAAAGATCATTTTTATTCTTATTGGTTGGAACCAATTGATCACAAATATACGAAAGAACATATGGAGATATATTATGTTGGTGAAGAGGCAGCTTATTCTAAAAAATTTAAATTACTTAGAAAACAAAATTATAAATTATGGAAAGGTGTGCAGTCCGAAGATGTTGAAATAATAGAAGGTATGCAGCAAGGTCGAAACTCACCATCTTATAATGGTGGAAATTTTTCACCTGATATGGATAATCCAACTCATCATTTTCATAAATGGGTAGCAAGAAATATAGTTTGATATGAAATTTAGTAGAAAAATTAACCCAGACTCAAAAACTAGCTCAAATTATATTACCAAAAAAAGATTAAGAGAAGATGAAATTAATTTTGATAAACTTAGATCTTACAGACTTGATAGGGTTAAAAAAGAATTAGAAAAAAATAACCTCGAAGCTTGTATCTTATTCGATCCAGTTAATGTTAGATATGCTTTAGACACCGTTAATATGAGCATCTACAATATGCATAATCTTACAAGATATTGTTTTATATCAGTTGATGGACCAACAATACTTTATGAATATTTTAACTGCGAAAATTTATCTAAACATTTAAATTTAATTAATGAATTAAGACCAGCTATTACCTGGGATTATTTTAGTAATGGAGACCAAGCTGGAAAACAATTGGTTAAATGGATTAATGAAATAAATGATTTATCTAATTCTTATTTTAAAAGTAAAAAAATCGCAATTGATGTATTGAATGGTCCAGCTGTAACAGCATTGAATAAATCTGGTATAGAAGTTGTAGATGCAAAAAAAATTTTAGAACAAGCAAGAGTAATTAAATCAGCAGAAGAAATTAAATGCATGAGATCAGCAATAGATGTTGCTGAAATAGGTGTAAAACGAATGAGAGAAAAGCTGAAAGCTGGAATGACAGAGGATGAACTTTGGTCAATATTACATAAAACTAACATTGAGTACGGTGGTGAATGGATAGAGTGTAGAATTTTATCTTCTGGTGAAAGAACTAATCCTTGGATGCAAGAAAGTACCAATAAAGTTATTCAAGATGGAGAAATGGTTTCTTTCGACACTGATATGGTTGGTCCTTATGGATATTGTGCAGATATATCTAGAGCTTTTGTTACGGGTCATAAATTTAGTGACGAACAAAAAAAATTGTATTCTATGGCTGTAGAACAAATTAATTATAACTTTAGATTAATTAAACCTGGCATATCTTTTAAAGAATTTACTGAAAAATCTTGGCTACTACCTGAAGAATACTACGGAAACAGATATTCATGTATGGTTCATGGAATCGGTCTTTGTGATGAATGGCCAATGATTAGATATCCTACTGATGGAGGTCAAAAAGAAGGTTTCTTTGAAAAGAATATGACAATAACAGTTGAGAGTTATATTGGAAAAGTGGGTGGCAAAGAAGGTGTTAAACTTGAACAACAATGTTTAGTTGGAGAAAATGGACTTGAATTAATGTCCCAACATCCGTTAGAAGATATTTAATGAAAATAATTTTAATAATGGGATTACCTGGCGCTGGTAAAACAACTTTAGCAAATGAGTTAGCTAAATTAATAAAAGCAAAAAGATTAAATGCAGATGAAATTAGAAAAGCCGCAAATGATTGGGATTTTTCGGAAGAAGGTAGAAAAAGACAAGCAAAAAGAATGTCAGACGCAGCACTTAAATTAAAAAACGAGGGCAGTAATGTTATTGCTGACTTTATTTGTCCAACACCTGAGGCAAGAATTTTATTTCCAGCAGATTATATAGTTTGGGTAGACACCATTAAAAAAGGTAGATTTGACGATACAAATCAAATGTTTGTAAAACCGGAAAAATTTAATTTTCATGTCACTACACAAGATGCTAAGGTTTGGGCGTCTAAAATTGCGGAGGAGTTAAAATAATGTCTTACAAATGGGATAATAAAAAACCAACTGCACAAATGTTAGGTAGATGGCAACCGTTTCATGATGGTCATTATGCTTTGTTTGAGGAAATAATAAAAAAGACAGGCCAGGTCTGTATTCAGATAAGAGACGTTCAAGGTGTAGACGATAATCCTTTTGATTTTGAAACAGTAAAGAAAAAAATAGAAGAAAGATTAAATCCTAAATACGAAGGAAGATTCAAAATTATGTTAGTTCCAAATATAACTAATATTTGTTACGGAAGAGGAGTTGGTTATAAAATTGAAGAGATAGTCATGCCTGAAGAAATACAAAAAATTTCGGCAACTAAAATTAGAGCAAAAATGCGAGAGGATGGAGATTTGAAGTGAACGAAAGGCTTAGGTCGATAGTAGATTTAGAAAAATATCCAATTTACGACTTAAATTCTCCAAAAATAAAAAACTTAATTAAAAAATCTAAAGAAGAGTTGGACCAATTTAGTTGTTCTACAATTCCCAATTTTATTCTACCTAAATCATTAGAAATAATGAATTCAGAATTAGAAAAACAACTAGATGAAGTTTATATGTCCAAAGAAAGTATAAATCCTTATTTATATGCCAAGGACGATCCAAAGCTTCCAAAAGACCATCCAAAAAGAATTTTTATGAATCGTTACAATGGATATTTAAATTCAGATTGTTTTCAAAAAAATTCTGAGATGAAATATCTATATGAAACAGAAGAACTTCTAAAATTTGTATCAGCATGCCTGGGTGTTTCACCAATTTATAGATGGGCAGACCCGTTAGCTTGTCATGCTTACAATGTTATGAAGCCAGAAGGAATTCTTCCTTGGCATTTTGATAGTTGTGAATTTACTCTAAGTATAATGATACAAAAACCTGAAAAAGGTGGAATATTTGAATATTGCCCCAATATAAGAGAACCTGGTAAAGAAAATTTTGAGGAAGTTAAAAAAGTATTAAATGGTGATAGATCACGAGTTAAACAATTAAAATTAGAACCAGGAGATCTACAAATATTCAAAGGTAGATTTACGTTACACAGAGTAACTAAAATAGAGGGTCAAAAATCAAGATATCTTTGTATTCCAGCTTACGTTTTAGATCCTTGGAGAGTAAATACTCCAGAACATTCAAAAGCCATTTATGGTAAAGTATTACCAATACATTTAGAGAGAAATG
>CACPKQ010000012.1 GCA_902634455.1 uncultured Pelagibacteraceae bacterium
TTATTTATCAATATATAACTTAAAGATTTATGGATTTAAAAGAATATATTAGATCGATTCCTGACTATCCTAAAAAGGGAATTCTTTTCAGAGATATAACTACTTTGATAAAGAATGAAAAAGCTTTTTGTTACTGCATAGATCAAATAGTTGAAAAATCAAAGGAATTTAAATTTAACAAAATAGCAGCTGTAGAATCTAGAGGTTTTGTTTTTGCTTCAGCAGTTTCATATATTTTAAAAAAACCTTTTATTTTGCTAAGAAAAAAAAACAAACTACCCGCTGAGACTCATTCATTTGATTTTGAATTAGAGTATGGAACAGCAACTATTGAAATGCACAAAGATTCCATAAACAAAGACGACTCTGTATTAATAATAGATGACTTAATTGCAACTGGTGGGACGGCAGATGCTGCTGCTAAATTAATAAAAATATCTGAGGGAAAAGTAGCTGGGTTTGTATTTGTTATTAATCTTTTTGACTTAGGTGGAACTGATAAACTTATTAAGCAAAACTATAAAGTGGAAAACTTAATTGATTTTCCAGGACACTAATTTTTTATTCTAAAAGAAGATTCTTTTCCAAGTATTGAATTGTATAATCCTAGCAAACGATACAAATACTTTACTCTTTTTTTATTATTAAAAAATATAGTAAAAAAAACAAATTTTAAAAATGATCTAACTAGTCTGCTTAAGATATTTCGTAAAGCATAAAAATATCCATCATTTTTTTTGTGATAATAAAAATATGACCACATGAAATGCCAATTTCTTAATTTAATTAGATCTATTTCATTTTTTACGAGAGTAGAACTTTTAAATCCAGAATGATCAACAATCAAATTAGAAGAAGAATAAACTTTTTCTTTATTAGTTTTTAATTTTTTACATAAATCAAATTCCTCAAAAAAAAGAAAAAAATTTTCATCAAATATATTGCTAGTTTTAAATTTTTTTAAATTTAACAAAATTGAGCATCCAACTACCCAGTCAACTTCATAAAGATTATAATCTTTTAATTTAATTGCATCATTTAAATTTAAATTACTATTAAAAAAACCAGCTGGTTTGTAAATTTGATTATCTAAATATTGAGATCCAATTATACAAAAATCAATATTATTGCTTAGATAATCTTTTATATTTTTAAAATAATTACTCTCACAAACAATGTCAGGATTTAATATTAAAGCATAATTTGTATTTATTATTTTTAAGCCATAATTATTGCCTTTTGCATAACCTAAATTCGTACCAGTACAAAAAATTGACACATTTTTATAATTATTAAGAATTTGATTTTCGTTTATAAATTTAGATGAATTTTCAATAATAAAAACTTTTATGCTTGGATCAATTGAGGATAAACATTTTTCTAATATATTTAAGTCAGTTTTATATGTAACAATAACAACACTTAAATCTGAAAAATTATCACTCATATAAAGATAAGTACTTAATATATATACTTTTTTTTTTATTAATGTAAAAATTTTATATGGATAGAATAGTAGTTACTGGTGGGTTAGGTTTTATTGGCAGCAATTTAATTGAATTATTAGTTAAAAAAGGTTTTTTTGTAATAAATATTGACAAAGTCAGTTATGCTTCCAATTACTATAATACTTTAGAATTTAAAAATAATAAAAATTATAAATTTTTTAAATTAGATATAATAAATAGTAAAAAACTTTTAAGTATTTTTAATAAATACAAACCAAAAGCTATTTTTAATCTTGCTGCAGAAACTCATGTTGATCGTTCAATAGATTCGCCAGAACCATTTATAAAAAGCAATGTTTTAGGTACATTTAATCTTTTAGAGTCTTTTAAAAAATACAGTAAAAATAATAAATCAAAATTAATACATGTTTCCACAGATGAGGTTTATGGAGACATAATTAAAGGTAGAACAAAAGAGAATCATCCTTATAATCCAAGCTCGCCTTACGCGGCAAGCAAAGCGTCGTCTGATCATATTGTTTTTTCATATATAAAAACTTTTAATTTAAAAGCAATAATTACAAATTGCTCAAATAACTATGGTCCTAGACAACATCCAGAAAAACTTATTCCAAAAATGATTTACAATATTATTAATAATAAACCTTTGCTTGTTTATGGAAATGGCAAAAATTCTAGGGAATGGATTTATGTAAAAGATCATTGCGAAGCTCTATTTAAAATTTTTAAATTTGGGAAAATTGGGGAAACTTACAACATAGGATCCAATAAAAACTTAAATAATATTGAAGTTTGTAAAAAATTATTAAATGTGGCAAAAAAAAATATAAAAATAGGAACTAAAGTAAAAATCAAATTTATAAAAGATAGACCTGGTCATGATAAAAGATATGCTTTGGATAGCAAAAAATTAATAAAAAAATTAAAGTGGAGACCGAAAGAAAAATTTTCAAATGGAGTATATAAAACTTTTATTTGGTACCTAAACAACAAAAAATATTATAAATCTCTTAACAAAAAAGATATTATTAAAAGACTAGGAAATATTTAATGATAAAAAAAGGTATTATTTTAGCAGGTGGTCATGGAACTAGAATGAGTCCTCTTACCAAAGTAGTTAATAAACAACTACTTCCAATTTATGATAAACCTTTAATATATTATCCATTATCAATTTTAATGTTATCAAAAATTAGAGATATATTAATTATTGTTAACAAAGGTCAATTGAATCAATATAAAAAATTATTTCAAAATGGAAAAAATTTAGGACTTAAAATTAGTTATATTGAACAAAGTTATCCTAGAGGATTACCAGATGCATTTATACTGGGTGAAAAATTTATAGGTAGAGAAAATGTTGCACTTATTTTAGGAGATAACTTTTTTTATGGACAAAGTTTGTCTGATAAGCTTTTAGAAAGTAAAAAATTAACTAGTGGTGCAAAGGTTTATCTTCATAAGGTTAGTAAACCAGAACTCTACGGTGTAGCAAAAATAAACCATAGAAATAAAATCATAGGAATTAAAGAAAAACCAAAAAAATACTATTCCAATTATGCAATAACTGGACTTTATTATTTTGACAACAAAGTAATAAAATATGCAAAAAGTTTAAAACCTTCCAAAAGAAATGAGCTTGAAATAACTGACTTATTGAAAAAATATTTATCAAACAAAAAACTATTTGCAGAAGTTATAGGAAGAGGCGGGGCATGGCTTGATACGGGATCAATTGAAGACTTTTACAAAACTAGTAATTTCGTTTCATCGGTAGAAAATAGACAAGGTTTTAAAATCGCTTGTCTTGAAGAAATTTCATTTAATAACAAATGGATAAATAAAAAGGAAATTTTAGAAGCTATAAAATTTTATGGTAATTGCGATTACTCAAAATATTTAAAAAACCTTATTATTAAATGATATCAAAAAATAAATTTAAAGGTTTGCTAATTTTTCAGAACAAATCATTTAAGGATAAAAGAGGATATTTTAAAGAAGTACTAAAAGAAATAAAATTAAAAAAAAAATTTCCTTTTACAGTAATTTCCTTTTCAAAAAAAAATGTCATTAGAGGCATGCATATACAAACAAAAAAATCTCAAGGAAAATTTATTTCTGTTCTAAAAGGGAAAATTTTTGATGTAGCAATTGACCTTAGAAAAAATTCAAAAACTTTTGGAAAATTTTTTTCATGTATATTAAGTGAAAAAAATTCTAAATCTGTTTATATCCCTCCAGGATTTGCTCATGGTTTTTGTGCTTTGGAAAAAGAAAACTACGTATTATATAGCTGTACACAATACAGAAATGCCGGTAGCGAAAGAACAATTAAATATAATGATAAAGAAATTAAAATTAAATGGCCAATAAAAAAACCTATACTTTCCAAAAAAGATAAAAACGCAATAACATTTAAAGAATTTATAAAAAAATATCTATAATGAAAAAAAAAATTCTAGTTACAGGTGGAGATGGAAGATTTGCAAAAATTTTAAAAGAAAAAAATACAAAATTAAATTTATATTTTGCTTCAAAAAAACAATGCAATATTCTTAATATAAATTCAATTACAAAAGCTATAAATAAAATTAAACCAAAAATTTTAATTCATTGTGCTGGATTATCTAGACCTATGAAAATTCATGAAAAAAATATTGCAAAAAGTATAGATCTTAACATTGTTGGAACAGCAAATATAACCAAGGTTTGTAAAAAAAATAATATTAAATTAATTTATTTTTCCACTGGATATGTTTACGAAGGGAAAAATGGAAATTATTCTGAAAATGATCCTGTTAAACCATTTAATAATTATGGTCTTTCAAAACTAGGTGGGGAGTGTGCTGTAGCTATGTATAAAAATTCATTAATCTTAAGAATTACAATGACTGAAAAGCCATTTGCACACAATAAAGCTTATACTAATTTGAAAACAAATTTTATTTTTCATGAAGATTTAGTTAAATATTTACCAAAATTAATCAAAGAAAAAGGAATTATAAATATTGGTGGTAAAACACAATCTGTATATGATTTTGCAAAAAAAAATAACCCTAAAGTAAGGGCAATTAGAGCAAAAGAAAAAGTTATTCCTTTAAACCAAACAATGAATTTAAAAAAACTATTAAAGATTTTAAAAACTAAAAAATGATTAGATATTTGCTTAATAAATTAAGAAAAATTTCAAAATCAATTGGTAAAAAAGAAGAAAATTTAATTGATTTAATTACTTACTTAGATTTTAAAAAAATAGCAAAAACAACAAATGAAATAAAAAGTAATTTAAATATACATAAAGAAATTAAATCAACTATTAAATTTGCTGCAACTATTACTTTTTTTTATGATTCTAATAAAATTAAACTATTAAAAAATGTATGTGAAAATTTATATAAAATATCAAAAAATTCCTACATTTTTATTTTAACAAATGACATTCCAAAACAAAAAGAAAGTTATTTAAAAAAAAGACTTAAATTTAAAAATTGTAATTTACAAATAATCATAAATAAAAATCTAATAAACGATAGATTGCTACCTTGGTGCCATATACCTTTGATGAAAAAAATTTTTAAAAACAAAAGTTTTACTCATTTTTTAAATTTAGAAGATGATATTTTGCTAAATAAAAAAAATTTTACATATTGGATCAATGCAAGAAAAATTTTAAAAAAATATAATTTAATTCCAGGATTCATTAGAACTGAAATTAATAAAGTCAATAATGATCTATATGCTGTTGATTTTGTTAAAAAAAATAAAAAATCAATTCTTCCTAAAATAAAAATAAATAAGGATATTTCTTTCATGAACCATAAATTCCCATACCAGGGAATGTACTTGTATGATCGAATATTAATGAAAGAGCATTTATATGGACCTTCTAGCAATCCTGATTGTGGACATGGCGCATTTAACATTAATTTTTTAGACAAAAGAATGATTAATTTTGATTTAATGGCCAAAGCTAATATTGGTTTAACTTACATGAATGTACCTAAAGGTTTTTTAAACCGCTCTGTTATACCGTTTAATTTTACCAATAATGAAATTGAAGATGCTTGTCTCATAAAGCATTTATCAAACAAATACACTAATTTGAAAGAAAAATCTTGGTTTGGTAATATTAAAGTAAATAAAATATTTTATTAAAAATAGTTAAAAATTAAATTAATTTTTCTTAAATAGATTTTATTAACTTGCGAAGAAATTATTTCTAACTAAAATGTAATTCAAATAGTTTTTATGTTATCTTTTGATGCTCGAAATCATTTTAAAGTCCACTTAAAAAGATCTGTGCAATTTTCTTTAATTTCTAAAATTAAAAGATTTTTTTTACCAAAAACAAGGATAGCAAAACAAAAATATATTCATATTGGTTGTGGATCTCATAAGTTTGATGAATTTGAGAATTTAGATTTTTATGGTTCTAGTTTTTCGTTTTGGAAAAAAAAAAATTATATTCCTCATGATTTCAGATATAAATTACCTTTTAATGATAATACCTTTGAAGGCGCATTCTCAGAACATACTTTAGAACATTTGTATTTTGATGAATCTAAATTTTTGCTAAGTGAAATCTGTAGAGTATTAAAAAAATCTGCAATATTTAGATGTACTGTACCAGGTTTAAAAATTTATATAGAAAATTATATAGAAAAAAAAAATGATGAATATTTTTCAAAATTTGAAAATGGATGCGATGCTTTAAGGGATTTAGTGCATAATTGGGGCCATCTTAGTGTATGGGACGAAGAAACTTTGAAGAGAGAAATGTTAAAATCAGGATTTTCGGAAGCAAAAATTTGTGAATTTGGTAAAGGAGAAAATAAAGATCTACTTAAAGATTTAAAAGAACGGAAACATCAAACAATTTATATTGAAGCTAAAAAGTAAAATTTTTAACTTATTGTATTAAATATTTTATTAAAACTTAACTTTTTCAATAATACTCTTAGCGATAATTTCGGTGGTTAAGTTGTTTCTTGTATAGTTTAGTAGTTGATTTTTAATTTCAAATATCTCTTTATTGTTCTTAACAAAATTTTCTAAATTTTCTTTTGATCTAATAGAATTAATTAAAAATGATAAAATTTTTTTAATATCTAAGAATTTTTTTTTATAAATAACAAATGGATTATATTCAAATAAAACTTTTTCATATTTCTTAAAAACATTTTTTAATATTTTTTTTGGAAATTTTGTAAGAGTTTCATTTGGACATTTGTCCAATTCTAAAAACAAAGGAATACAACCATTCATTAAAATCTCATAATGCCTAAAACAATCCCATCCACCTTTTCTATAAGTTAGGGCAAAAACACTGTTTTGGTACATTTGATTATAGCTTTTTTCATCTTTATAAATATAGGTTTGAGCTTTTCCAGGAATTAACGGGGACAGCAAATTTAATGGTTTAATATTAATTTTTTCAACTATTTTTTTTTTAGGTATTGAGAAGTTTATAGGTTTTATGTTTTGTGTTTCTTCAAGTAATTCTCTTTTAAAATATAAGCTTTTTTTTGAATAATTTTCATCAATAAATCTATCATCCTCTCCATCTATAAATATATATTTATTGCTACTATTAAAAACTTCATCAAAAAAATAAGAAGATCTTCTAATAGATCCGAATATAATTAAATCAAAGTATTTTGATTTAATTTTTGTTTTTATATCTTCTCTATCAATTAAATTATAATCTTGAAAACTATCTTTTAAGTTAAACCCTTTTCCCCATAATTTATTTGTATCAAAATTTCTTTTCTTAACTTCGTCAGAATAAAGATACCAACAGCCTGGATAGTCCACCACATTATTTCCATAAAGTTCTCTTAATCCATGAAGTGTAAGATCTTGCATATAGTCATTCAAATTATTGTTTGATGTACCGCTTACAAAAAGTATTTTCATTTAATTTATGGTAGCGGGAAGTGGGATCGAACCACTGACCTCGGGCTTATGAGTCCCGCGCTCTAACCAACTGAGCTACCCCGCCATTAAATTGTTGTTGATTTATACTACTTATTTTTTTCATTCAAACAAGAAATTAAGAAAATGTATCAAATTAATTTTATTTAGAGATTATTATCAATACACTGAAGAGACTGAGGTAAAGGGCTTAAATATCTATACTCTATACTTCCTACCGCAAATGACAAAATTAGCAATAGGAAAAATATATTTTTAAAAACGAAGTTTTTTTCAATTGTAAAAAATCTAAAGACCAAAAAAATTAAAATTACACCAGGCACAACTGCATATCTACCACCAGCAAAACCTGGCTGTACTGTCCCTAAAATTATCAATGTTGAAACTAGAATTAACGAAAACATAATCAGATTTGAAATCTTATCATTTTTTTTAAAAAGATAAAATAATGTGATAAAAAAACTTAATATTAATAGAATATATATCAGAAAATTAAAATATTGGATTTTATAAATTTCAGTTTCTAAGAAAAGCAATTTAGGAATGGTGCTTCCAAAGAAACTTCTTATTGGAACATTGTAAAAATAACTATAGAAAATACTTAAATCAAAGTCGAATCGGGGGGTATCATTACAACCAAATGCAGGAGCACAAGGAGAGTATGCTGGTATTAAAATGTAATAAAGAATAAAGAAAAATTGAATTAAAAAAGCAAATGATGCAAATATTAATCTCTTCAAATCGATCTTATGTTTGCTTAAATAGAATTTTAGTAAATAGGCCGGGGTTAAAGCAGCCGCATAAATACTACAAATCCCAGAGAAAAAAATTAAAAAATTTGTAATCTTGTTCATTATAATTTTATCATTTTGATAGTCTTGAAATAATAAAATAAAACTTAATATTCCAAAATATCCTCTTAGATGCGGTACATCCATCCAAGCTTCAGGAGTCATAGGTGGGGAAAGTAAAATTATAAAAATCGCAAAAATTCTATGTTTGTAATTTGTGAACAAGGTTGACTTTGATAAGAAGATATAAATAAATATAGATAAATAAACTAAAAGAGTTAAATAGTTAGCTAAAATTTCTGCTTGATCAATTTGAAATGGACTAATTATTGAGTGAGTTATATTCATCCAGAACATTAGAGCACCAGTTCCAGGGTAAATATTAAAAAGATTTTCTAAAAAACTTTTTGATTTACCCTCTTTATAATGGAAAAAATCATCGGATTTGAAAGATCCTTCTGTTAGCCAACAAGGTTCTCTTAAGAAGATTAAAATCAATATCGTTAAAAAAAAGATGTAAAAAAAATATTTTTTGTTATTCAAATTTTCCATTTAAACGATCCAATCTTTTAACTTCAATTTATTTTCACTTATATAATGGGGAAGTATGTTTAAATCAGTTTTTTTCAATTTATAATTTGTTTTCCATTTATTTTGATCCTTTTGATCAACAAAATGATCATAAAATAATTCATGATTATTTATTTTTTGCTTTAAATCTTCAACAGTTAAACCGCTTTCATCAAACTCATTATGATGTCCAAAATTTTTCATTTTTTCAAAAAGTTCTTCAGGTTTTTTTAAATTTGTAAAATGCCAACCACCATCATTAATTATTTCTAAATTTGTATATCTACTTTTTGAAAAAAATGTATCAATACGCCAAAGAGGATATTTTTTATTCTTTAAATTTCTCAACCAAGACATTGAAATTAAATGTTTTTTTCTACATGCTTTTGATCCATACCAATACATGGCATCATATAGTAGATTGAATTTATAGTAAAAAAACAACTGTTTAAAAATTGTTATTTTTTTTTTTGATTTTATAAATTGATCAGATTCTAAATTTGGTATTTCATCATTATCACTTAAAATTATTAAATCTTCCTCTAAAGCAGTATCTATACCTTTAAGCATATAATCATAAGATTGCTCTATTCTTTTTAGACTATTTGCTCTTTTAATTGATGATAAATTTTTCGAGTTAGTCTCTTTAATAATTCCTTGTGGCTCTTTATCTATTACTAGATAGATAATTTTATCTTTAAATTTTGGATAATTATTAATATCAAAATTAAGTTTTTTTTCTTTACCACTATGAGAAAATTTAGATTCAACAACAACAAATTTATTAACTTTTTCATTTAGGATATTAAATCTAATATCCATCATTAAATGTTCTGAATAAAAAGTTGTACAATCAAAAATTTTCACTTTGATTCAATAATTTAATTGAATTTAATTTAATTTAATAGCTTTTTCTTAGCTTTGGTAAATTCTTCTTGTGTTATTACACCTTCGTCTAGCAACTTTTTTAATTGCATAAGTTCATCAGTTAAGTTTATATCTCCAGTGTTTTCGCTAATACCATTATCAACAATATATTTGTCTAAATTTAGTTTGTGATGTGATGTAGCTTTAATTTTTTTTTCAAACTCTTTATGTCTTTTGGCTGCTAAAGATATAAAATTTTCCATTGTTTTTTTATGTTCTGGATATTCGTCAATATTATTTCTATGATACTCGGAGGATTCTTCGGTAACTTTAACGCTATTGGGTCCATCTAACTCTTTTGGATCTATAGAATATGAAATTACATACCAACTATTACCGCTCAATCTTGTAAAATAAGAATGCATACTATCAAGCATTATTCTTGGGTATTTTACATTATGTTTTTCAATATATTTTTTAATCTGAGTATTTCCTGGATAGGAAGGATCGTCAGGATAGTATAATTCCTTTTTAACATCTATGTGACGAACTATGAAACAGTTGTGAGAAACTCCTCTTTGATAAAGTTCAATCAAATAATATTCTGGTCTTTCATAACAACCATCATATTTATCAGTGAACATAACTTCATAAACAAATTGATCAACATGTGCTGTGTATCCACCTTGAAGATTGTATCTACCAACAGAAATTTTTTCTTTAACTTCATTATTTACTATTCTTGCTGCATGAATATCTCTTAGAGTAAAACCATACGCATTATGACTACTATTATCGATAACCACCCATTTGCCTGGACCAGGAGGAAGTTTAATATTTAATCGACGCCCAACTTTTATATAATCTTCCTGTATTTCTGTACCCCATCTATAAGATTTAGCATTACCAATGTCAGAGAAAAATAATAATAACATGAGTAATGTAAAAAAAATTTTCATTTTAATTTAAAATTTTCTTCTTAGCTTTTTTAAATTCTTCTTTTGTAATTATACCATCTTCATAAAGTTTATTTAATTTTTGAATTTGTTCAGATATATTTTTTTTAGTTGCTTTTGTCTTTTTTATATATTTTGAATCGTTTGAAGTATTTTCATTAATTGATTCTCCATCATAGAAACCAAGTTCAGTTAATTTTTCAACTATCTGACTTCTACTCCATTTGCTGCTAATTTTTGATTCTTTTCTAGTCATTGGATTTATATCATTATCCCATACTATTGTTCTTTTTCTAGCAAAAATAAAACATTCAACGTATTTTTCACCTGGGGCATATTTTTTTGCATCTAATTCACATCTTTTTTTAAATCTTGGTTTATCTAGAGCTCTACAGTTTCCTTCTGGGCAAAACCAATAGTTTGGATATAATAATTCACCAGACTCTGATATTGCGAGCAAAAAAATCATGGGAGATTGATTATTTTTTTTTTGTACATATTGCATAAAAACATCAACGAACATATCATTAAGTATTATTTCTCCTCTCCCATTATACTTGTCTGCTAAAGATATATTATTAAAAAAAAATACCAATATCAAAATTGTTAAATACTTTTTCATTTTAATTTAAAATTTTCTTTTTTGCCTTTTCAAATTCATCTTTAGTCAAAACACCAGACTCGTAAAGCTCATTAAGCTTCATTATTTCATCAGCAATATCATTGGTTGCATTTTCTGTTCCTGTGGAAATCTTTCGATCGGTATTAGAAAATATTGGATCTATCATCTTTTCAAATCTTTTTGTCTGCTTTGAACAATTTACCCAGCACTCAGAAACAATAAGAAAAAGGTGACCATTTTTAATTGAAATGGCTAAATTCATAGGAATGCTAAAAGCATGCAAGTAGCTCATTTTAAAATCAGATCTAAACAATGGCTGGTTATTTACATTTGATATTTTAAATTTATTCAATGTTAAGCTTATATATTCATTAAGAAAAAATGTTTTATTATCACCAGCCCACTGGGTTAAATACTTTTTATATTCTTTGGTTATTTCTGTTAATTCAGAATTGCTTCTATTTCTATGTAGATCTATAAACTCTCTAAATTTAACATCATCGATTTTATCGATTTTTTTATTTGAAAAAAATACGTATGTGTAAAAATCAATTTTTTCTTTTTTCATTATTTTTTTCATTTCTTTTCCAAACCATTTTACTACTTTAGGATCATCAAAATCATAATATTCTCTTTTGTCAGCTTCTTCTAAAAGTTGATAAAAAACATCTATATCCTGAGGTTCAGTTCCATCAACTAGTGACTGAATTACCTCAATCAATTTTGTTGGCCCTACAACAGAAAATTTTATGTCTAGCTCTTCTAAATTTTCAAATAGTTCTCCAGTTCCATATAGTAAATCTTCTGTTGAGGCATCTTCTTCTATTAAAATGAAATCATGTGAGTCAGGAACATCTAATATTATCTCGCTTCCTAACTGTATATTTTTTGCAAAACTTAGACTGCAAAAAGACAAAAGAAACAACGTCACAACGAAAAACTTACTCATAATCTTAGTATTTTCTCATATGGTTTACTTATCCACAACTAATAATTCATTTGAAATAATTGAATACACAGTTAGTTTATCAGCCGATGAGAATTGAAGAAGATCTAAAACTTGATTATTCAGACGTTCTATTAAGACCAAAAAGAAGTACTTTAAAAAGTAGAAAAGACGTAAATCTCCTAAGAACTTACAGATTTAAGTATAGCAAAAATGAATGGTCTGGAATTCCTATAATGGCGGCTAATATGGATGGAGTTGGAGAGTTAGGTGTTGCAGAAAAACTATCTGAATTTGAAATGATTACCTGCTTAACCAAACAGCATAATGTTAAAAAATTAAAAGAAAATAAAAAAATTAAATCAATTTATCAAAACATTGCATTAAGTATTGGAATTAAAAAAGAAGACTTTGAAAATTTGGATAAAATATTAAAAGAATTTAGTTTTTTTAATTTTATTTGTATTGATGTTGCAAATGGTTACTCAGAACATTTTACTAGTTTTATAAAGTCAATTAGAGACAAATATCCAACGAAAACAATAATAGCTGGTAATGTAGTTACGGCAGATATGACTCAAGAATTGATTTTAAGCGGCGCAGATATTGTAAAAGTTGGAATTGGCCCAGGAAGTGTGTGTACTACAAGAATTCAAACAGGAGTTGGTTATCCACAGCTAAGTGCTGTAATTGAGTGCGCTGATGCTGCACACGGATTAGGTGCACATATTATTGCAGATGGTGGCTGCACATGCGCTGGAGATGTTGCTAAAGGATTTGGAGCAGGCGCAGATTTTGTAATGTTAGGTGGTATGCTTGCTGGCCATGATGAAGGATCTGGTAAAATTGTAAAAAATAATGGGAAAAAATATATTGAATTTTATGGATCTAGTTCAGACATCGCAAATAAAAAACATTATGGCGGACTCTCAGATTACAGAAGTAGTGAAGGAAAAACTGTAAGAATCAAATATAGAGGTAAAGTAAAAGACACAATTCTAAATATTTTAGGTGGAGTTAGAAGTAGTTGCACATATGTCGGCGCTCCTTCTTTAAAACAGTTAAGTAAATGCACAACTTTTGTTAGAGTTGCAAGACAGTTTAATGATACTTTTGGAAGATAATTTATAAAACTTTAATACTATCACCCACAACAACTGTACCTGAGTTTAATATTTCACAACGAAGTCCACCACGTCTTAAAAATTCTTTAATTATATTATCCTTACCAAGTTTTTCTTGAAGATGTTTGCATGGTCTACATAAATCATGAACTTCTAAATTTACATCTCCTATTTTTAATTTTTTTCCAACCAAATCATTTAACTCAATATCCTTGGTAATTAAATTTCTTCTAAATTCTATGTAAGAAAAGTTTGTATTAAATTTGCTGTTATAATAATCAATATTTTCACTTTGAATTAAAGAAACTTGTGATTTTTCATCATTATTTTCTAGACAAAATCTATCTCCTTCAATTCCTTTTCCAACAGTAAGTTTTGCTGAATTTATACTTTCAATATCTTTATTATTTAATTTTGTAATGCCTATTTGGATTATTTTTGACATCTAAGTTTGCTTATATTTTAACTTAAATTAAAAATCAATTTTGAGATTTTATCTTATAAAGAAACTATTAAACCTGTTACTAATATTGCGCCTGCAATTAAGCTAAAGAAAACAGCACTTTCATATTTTTCTTTTTTTTCTTCTGCCCTAACTTTGTTTAAAAGAATATTAATATCTACTTTCTTTTTTATTTTTGATTTTAAATTCTCTTTATCTTTTGTTGAATCGGTTTGAATTGAAGTATTTGTTATATTTTCCCCACTCATATAAAGCTCATTTAACCATGAAATAATAAGATTAACTAATTAATTATAGCTCAAACTGAGCATATATTAGAAATAACAATACCCTCTAAATATCTTTTATTTTCTTATTGTTTAAAGGTTTCAAAACTACTGATGCTAGATACTTTTTTTTCTCTACTTCAATATAAATATTTTTATCTGCTAATTTTTCAAATTCATTTAAATTAACATAACCAAAAGATAAATTTTTATTAAAACAAAATGAGAAATTTCCAGATGTAGTACTTCCTACAATTTTATTATCAAAGTATATTGGTTCATCATGTAACAACAAGGGTTCGCCAGGTTTACTATTATCTAGAGCTAGCATTATTAATTTTTTTGAAGGTTTTTTTTCTTTTATTTTTATCAAAGCATCTTTTCCTATAAAATTAACATTTTTTTTATAACTAACTGCAAAAGCTAATCCAGCTTGATATTGATTTTCTTCTGGTGACATATCGTGTCCCCAGTGTAAATATCCACTTTCCATTCTCATTGTATCCATAGCATGTACCCCACAATGTGAAATGTTGAATTCTTTTCCTTTATCAATAAGTAAATTGAATATTTCTTTTACTTCACTCATATTTACGTAAAGCTCAAAGCCCAATTCACCAACATATGATAGCCTTTGTGCCCAAATGTCTTTATTATTTATTTTAATTTTTTTACTCATTCCAAATTTAAAATCTACATCTTTGGATAAATGTTTTAATATATGAAATTTGTCATGTTCTCTATTTGCCGAAGAAGTAACAATTCTAAAATAATTTTTGTCCATACAGACAACGGTTAAATCTGTTTCTATTCCACCGTCTTCATTTAACATTTGAGTATATGTAGTTTTTCCGATTTCGTTTTTTATATTAGCTGTACAAATTCTTTGTAACTCCCCGTGAACTTTTTCTCCTTTTAAATCATATTTAGAAAATGCTGTTAAATCAAACAAACCAACGTTCTCTCTTGCATTTTTAGTTTCAAATTCAACAGAAGGGTACCAATTTTGATAGTTAAAACTATATTCATACTTAGGTTCTTTTCCATTTTTTGAAAACCACATCGGTCTTTCAAAACCTGATGAGTATCCGAAGCAAGCAGCCGCCTTCTTTAATTCTTCGTGGTAAGGAAATAACTTTTGATCTCTTGAAGTATTATGTTGTTTATAAGGCCAATGCATTCCATATAAATCACCAAGTGTTTCAGTAACTCTTTCCATAATAAAATTTTTAGATGAATGAAATTTCTGAAATCTTTTTATATCAAGTGAAAATATATCTTCATTTATATGGTCATTTATTATCCACTCTGCTGTAATTTTTCCAGCTCCACCAGCACTTGCAATTCCAATACTGTTAAAACCACAACACGTAAAAAGTTTTTTTACTTCTGGAGTTTCCCCTAACAAATATTGAGTATCAGGTGTAAAAGATTCTGGACCTGAAAAAAATTTTCTTATTCCTGCGTTTTCTAATATTGGTAATCTATGAAATGATTTTTCTAAATAAGGTTCAAAGTGATCAAAATCATCGGGAAACTCTCCAAAAGAAAAATCATCTGGAACTCTTCCAGTATCTTTAAAAGCTGGTTTTGCATTTGGCTCAAAAATACCAATAAGCATTTTTCCAGCATCTTCTTTTAAATACAGGCAAGCATTATAATCTCTTAACACAGGTAAATTTTGAGGAAGATCTTTCATTGGTTCGGTAATTACATAAAAATGTTCATTTGGGTAAAGTGGAACACTAACTCCAATATCTTCACCTATTTGTCTCGACCACATACCTGTGGCCAAAACTACATATTCACAATCAATTTTTCCTTGATTTGTTTCAACCCCTATAACTTTTTTGTTTTTTACTAATATTTTTTTTACAGGAGTTTTTTCAAAAATTTGAACACCTTCCATTCTAGCAGCTTTTGCAAGAACATTTGTTACTCCAACAGGATCTGCTTGGCCATCTTTTGGCATATAAACACTTCCTAAAATATCTTGATCATTAATTACTGGATAAAGTTCTTTTGTTTTTTTTTTATCTAAAACTTCAACTTCAACATCGAATAATTGAGCGGTAGTTGCTTGTCTTAAAAGTTCTTGAAGTCTTTCCTTGGTAGTAGCAACTGTGATTGCACCATTTTGTTTTAAACCTGTTGATAGTCCAGTTTTTTTTTCAAGTTCTTTATATAAATCTAATGAATATTTTCTAAGTTTTGTAATAACCGAAGTTGCTCCTAATTGACCAACTAACCCAGCAGCATGCCAAGTAGTTCCTGAGGTTAACTGATCCCTTTCAAGTAAAACTATATCTTTCCATCCAAATTTTGCTAAATGATAGGCGCATGAGCACCCTGCAACACCTCCACCGATAACAACGACTTTTGTTGTTTTTGGTATTTTTTTCATTAAATCATTTGTAAACCTACTCCTGTTTTTGGATAGGTGTAAAGATTGTAATTTGCTGTTATTTCTTCATCTGCTTTAATATCTTTAATCGATATTAAAAACATATACTTTGCATCGCTCTTGTCTTGTAAGTGATAAAAGGAATTTTCCACATTGTTTTCTCCTTTTTTTAATTCTTGGGTACTTTTTGTTGGATCTACCTTATCACCAAATTTTAATTTAGGTAATGAGTCTGAAACCATTCGAATAACATTAGGGCTATTTGAGTGGTTATAAAAACCGCCAATTGGCGTTCTTATATATTTATTTTCAAACTGTTCGTCTCTAACATGTGTTACTCCAATAAAAGAATGTTTTTTTATATCTTCAGTAGCAAATAATCCTAAACCCTCTATTGGTGAATTTTTAATTGTCAGCTGTTTTGGTAAAGGTCTAAACATTAGCTTATTATTTTATTTGGAGAAATATATTTATGACCAAAAACATCTGCAACTGCTTTATAAGTCACATTACCTCTGTAAACATTTAATCCTGCCATAAAATTTGGATCATTCATTAAAGCATTTTTACAACCTTCTTTTGCTAGTTTTGATAAAAAAGGAAGTGTCGCTTTATTTAATGCTAGTGTTGATGTTCTTGGAACACCACCTGGCATATTCGCTACACAATAATGAACTACATCATCAACTATGTAGGTTGGGTCAGCAAATGTTGTAGGCTTGCTTGTCTCAACACAACCACCTTGATCGATTGCAACATCCACAATAACTGAACCTCTTTTCATTTTTTTTAACATTTTTTTTGTAACTAGTTTTGGTGCTTCTGCACCTGGAATTAGCACACCACCTACCAAAAGATCACACTCTGAGATTAATTTTTCTAAATCTGTTTTATCACTTAAATTTGGAATGATTTTATCTCCAAACATCTCAGATAATTGTTTTAATCTTTTTTCAGATTTATCAACAACATTCACCTTAGCTTTCATTCCAGTTGCTATTATTGCGGCATTTTCTCCAACAACTCCTCCACCTAAAATCACAACATTACCTGGTTCAACACCTGGCGCTCCACCCAATAACAACCCTCTTCCTTTTTGATTTTTTTCTAAACAATGCGCACCTGCTTGGACTGACATTCTTCCAGCTACAGCACTCATTGGTGCTAACAATGGCAATCTTCCATTATTATCTGTAACAGTTTCATATGCTATGCAAATTGATTTTGAATCAATTAAACCTTGTGTTAATTCTTTTGCAGCAGCTAAGTGAAGATAGGTAAAAACTATTTGATTTTCTCTAATCATTTTTACTTCATTACTAAGTGGTTCTTTAACTTTAACAATTATTTCTGATTCTTTAAAAATATCTTCTGCTTTTTCTAATATTTTAGCTCCAGCATTTTTATACTGATCATTGTAAAATCCAGCTTCGTGACCACCATTATTTTCTACTAAAACTTCATGACCGCTTGAAACTAAAATTTTCACGCTTTCTGGAGTTAAACCAATTCTATTCTCTTGAGGTTTAATTTCTTTAGGAACGCCAATTTTCATAAAAGAAAATTAATTTTTTTTACTTTTTGAATAATTATTAATACCGGTTCTTAATTTTTCTATAATTTCATCAATATGTTTTTTTTCGGAAATAAACATAGGGGCAATAATTAAACAATCACCTGTAGCTTTAAAGTTTACTCCAGCATCATAACAATGTTTAAAACAAGTAAATCCTGCTTTACCTGGTTTTTGATCCATTTTCATATCAATTCCACCCATCATTCCATATCCTCTAATATTATCTATTGCATCAATGTCTTTTAATGAAAATAAACCTTTTTGGAAATAAGGTGCCAACTCTTTCACTCTATTAAAAATATCATCTTTTTCAAAAATATCTTGTACGGCTAATCCTGCAGCAACAGCTATTGGTAAACCAGAATATGTATAGCCATGAAACAATTCTATTGTACCTTTTGGAGATGAATCCATAATTGAATCATAAATTTCTTCTTTACATGCTACTGCTCCCATTGGAACAATTCCATTTGTAGTAGCTTTTGCCATTGTCATAATGTCAGGAGTTACTCCGTATTCTATAGCTCCAAAAACAGAACCTGTTCTTCCCCATCCAGTTATTACTTCATCAAAAATTAAAAGTATTCCGTGCTTATCACAAATCTCTCTTAGCCTTTGTAAATATCCCTTTGGTGGTACTAATGTTCCTGTTGAACCTGCTATTGGCTCAACTATACAAGCAGCAATATTTTCACCACCAAAATTTGCAGCTATTCTTTCTAAATCTTCAGCAAGTTCTACTCCTGTTTCAGGTTGTCCACTTACAAATTTATGTTCTGGTAAGTGTGTATGTCTCATATGTGTTACACCTGGCATTAGTATACTTGCAAAACCTTTTACGTTATTAACCATACCACCAACTGAAGTCCCTCCGATGTGCATTCCATGGTATGCACGTTCTCTACCTACCATTCTAAATCGTTGACCTTGATCTCTTGATTTATGGTAAGCAATTGAAATTTTTAAAGCTGTTTCAACAGCATCAGATCCACCAGTAGAAAAAAATATTCTATTTAAATTTCCTGGAGTGTGTTTTGAAATTCTTGTAGCTAACTCAAAAGATCCACCAAAACCTTGTTGAAAGGGTTGAGCATAATCTAAAGTTTTTAATTGTTTTGTAATTGCATCAATTATTTCTATTCTTCCGTGCCCCAAGGGGTTACAAAACAATCCTGAACTTGCATCTATTTGTGTTTTTCCTTGATGATTTTTTAAATAAACACCTTTTGCTTCAGTAATTAATCTTGGTTTTTCTTTAAAATCTTTGTTGGATGTAAAAGGCATCCAGTGTTCATTTAATGAATTAGGTATTGATGGTTTTTCTGAGCTCATAAAAATTATATTAAAATGAACTCTTAGACTAATTTATTTTTAATTACTACACAACTATTAATTGCATAAATAATTTTTATCTCTTAATATATTTTAATCTCTAAAAATATATTAAAAGATTTAAATAAATTAAATGCTTTCAGATAAAGAAATAGTTTGTCCAAATAATTTGTTAGATGTTGCACATAAAAAGAAAGGTGTAACAGCCGGAATAGTAAATGCTGGCAAAACTTTACCAATGCTTTCTATTATGGATGCAGTAAAAGAGGAATTAATTATCCCAACTTTTATTGGCAATAAGAAAGAAATAGAAAAATGTGCTAATGAGTTAACTTTTGATATTTCAAATTACAAAATAGTACATGAACCTGACGAAAACAAAACTGCAAAAGTTGCTGCAAATTTAGCTTCTAAAAAAAAAATAAAAATAATTGTAAAAGGACACATTCATACAGATGTGCTAATGAAAGAAGTTATAAAAAAAGAATATAATTTACTTGGCAAAACAAGACTAAGTCATATTTGGCATATGACTTTAGAAAAAAATGACAAACCTTTAATTATTACTGATGGCGCTTTAAACGTTACACCCAATGTAAAAACAAAAATGCATATACTAAAAAATGTAATTAATTTTTGTAATAGAATTGGAATAGATAAACCTAAGGTAGCAGTTTTATCTGCTACTGAAGAAGTTTTAAAAAGTATGCCAAGCTCTGTTGAAGCAAAAGAAATTACTGAGTTAGCGATAAAGGAAAAATTAAATGCTGATGTTTTTGGACCTCTAGCATTTGACAATAGTATTTCAAAAAAATCTGCTGCAATAAAAGGTATAAAAAATTCTGTTGCTGGTGGAGCAGATGTATTACTGGTTCCTAATATAGAAACTGGAAATGCTTTAGTAAAAATGATGATTTATTTTATGGGAGCTTGTGCCGCTGGAGTTGTTATAGGTGGCAAAGTTCCAGTTGTAATTACTAGTAGATCTGATGATGCACCAGCAAGGTTAGCATCAATGGCAGCAGCTGTTGTTGCACTTGATTAAAGTAATTTAGTCTAATTTATTAAATATCTCTAATAATATGTAAACTGACAAAGAACTCATAAACAAAATTATAAATAGGTTTATAATTTTCCAAGTTTTTTGATTTAGCAAGTATTGTGATAAATATTTTGACATATATCCTAAAAAAAAGAAAAACAAAAAAGAAGCAATCCCAGCACCTAAACCAAAATAGATTTTTTGTGTAATTAAAAAATTTTTGGAAAAATTTCCAAGAAAAAATACTGTATCTGAATAGACATGAGGATTGAGATAAGTAAAGGCTAATGTTTTTACTATAACACTATTTAAGGATACTTTATTGTTTTCAAAGTTTATTTTAAAATTAGAATAATCAATTCTTAGTTTATTGATCACAAAATAAGCTAAAAAAACTAACAGCAATATATTGAATATTAGCTCAACGATATCATTAAAAAAATTTCTGAAATATTCAAATAAAAATATTCCTAAAAAAATTAATATTAGGTCCGATATAGAACAAATCAAACAAACAAGAAAAATATATTGTTTTTTTAAACCTTGCTCTATTACAAATATATTCTGAGCTCCTATTGCTAAAATTAAACTCAATCCAGTTAAAAAACCAAGAATTAAAAAATTCATTATTTTTTTTTATTTACAACCATATAAAGCTTTCTTGGAAAACTTCCTTCTTCAAAATCTTCTATTTTAATATTTTGATATCCTTCTAATAAACTATTTATTTTATCCTTTGAAAAAAAATGAACTATAAAACCATCATTTTCATATAGATCTTCACCTCTGTGAATACCATTTTTATAATCTCCATCTTTTGTGTGCCGGACAGTATAAATGTTGATGCCATTTGGTTTTAAAACTCTGCAAATTTCATTATTTAAATATTTTAATTCTTCAGTTGTTAAAGCCATACAATAAAGCATGTGTGAAAAACAGGCCTCAATAGAATTATCTTCGAAGGGTAATTTTTTTCTAACATCAAAGAGTTTAGTTGAAATAAGATTTGATAAACTTTGCTTTTGTGCTTTATCATTTATAACTTTTAATCCTGAAGAACTGTAGTCTACAGCGGTTACATGAATTGAATTTTTAGCAAAAAAAATAGTATCTCTTCCTAGTCCTGCACCAAGTTCAACAATTTTAGAAATTTTACTTTCTTTGAATAATTCGAGAGATTTTTTTGCTGGTAAGCTTGGCTCTAAACCAAACATCTCAGGCTTACTTGAGAAATTTCTTTCCCAATGCTGAGATTGTTGGTTTAATACTTTTGTGTCCAATCTATTTTTGTGGATCTGGAACTTTTCTTAGATAAGGTTTTATTGTTTCCCATCCATCTGGATATATTTTTTTAGCTTCCTCGTTTGTAACTTTTGGAACAATAATTACTTTCTCACCAGGCTTCCAGTCGGCTGGAGTAGCGATTTTATGTTTTGCAGTTCTTTGCATTGAATCTATCGCTCTTAAAATTTCTTGAAAGTTTCTTCCAGTTGTCATTGGATAAGTTAAAAACAATCCAATTCTTTTATCAGGTCTAATAACATATACAGTTCTTACTGTTTCGTTATCTACTGCTGTACGACCCATAGAAGTTGTTCCAGCATCTCCTTCAAGCATATTGTAAAGTTTTGCTACCTCTAATTTTTCATCTGCTATAATTGGATAAGAAGGTTTCATTCCACAAACATCTTTAATATCATCTAACCATTTAACATGGTCAGAAACAGGGTCCACGCTAAGACCAATTACTTTGACATTTCTCGAGTCAAAGTCTGGTTTCATTTTTGCTAATGTACCTAATTCAGTTGTGCAAACTGGTGTAAAGTCTTTTGGGTGTGAAAATAAAACTCCCCAGCTATCACCAAGCCATTCATGAAAAGATATCTCTCCTTCTTGAGTATTTGCTTTGAAATCTGGAGCAACACTATTAATTTTTAAAGTCATTTTTCTCCTATAGTTAATATTTTTTGAATTATTATAAGCAATATTGATTTGCTATGCAATTTTTTATAGTGTCCAAATTATTTATGATATTTGAACAACTATTCGATACAAAATCTTCAACTTATACTTACATTATATCAAGTGGAAAAGGACGAGAAGCTTTAATTATAGATCCTGTAATTGAGCACACTGAAAAATATATAAAAGTTTTAGAAAAATTAGAACTAAAATTGGTTAAAGTAATTGATACTCACATACATGCTGATCATATAACAGGATTAAACGAGCTACATAAAAGAACAAATTGCACGAGGATTATGGGAGAAAAATCTAAATCTGAAGTAATAGATTTAAAAATAAAAGATAATGAAAAAGTAAATGTAGAAAATATTGAACTTAAAGCAATTTATACACCTGGTCATACTGACTGCTCTTATTGCTATGTAATGAGCGACAGAGTTTTTACTGGAGATACTCTGTTGATAAATGGAACAGGTAGAACAGATTTTCAAAGCGGAAGTCCCTATGATGCATATGAATCTCTATTCGGAAAGTTGCTCAAATTACCTGAAAAAACATTGGTATATCCTGCTCATGATTATAATGGGCAAAAAAATTCAACTATTGAAAATGAAAAAAATAATAACCCACGTCTTCAAGTAAGTTCAAAAGAACAATATGCAGAAATTATGAATAATCTAAATTTATCAAATCCTAAAATGATGGATGTTGCTGTTCCTGCTAATCTAAAAGGTTTGACTCTAGATCAAATTTGAAATTAAATTAAACAATAAAATAAAAGGAGAAAATATGGAAAAAGAAATGCTTGCAATTGCAAAACTTAAACCTGGTAAATTTGAAAAGTTCATGGGATTTATGCAATCAGATGAAGGAATGGCAGTAAGAAAAACTATTGCTCACGTTGAAAAAACAGTTCCAGCAATAGGACCAGATAAAAGTTATGTTATGTTTAAAGTCTCAGTTCATAATGAAGAAGAGATGAAAAAGTTCGCTTCAGGAAACAATCCAATAGCAAAACCTATTTTTGATGAATGTGTCGAAGTTGTTCAAATGTATGAATTAAGCAAAGTTAATCTATAAGGATTAATAAATGGCTGGATATGCAATAACCCAAATTGAGGTAACCAATCCTGAAGACTACAAAGAATATTTAGCAAAGGTTACAGATATAGTTACAAAATTTGGTGGTGAATATTTAGTAAGAGGTGGAGAGTATCAATGCTTTGAGGGAGAATGGAAGTATCCTAGAACAGTGGTGATTAAATTTCCTTCTTATGAAAAAGCTTTGGAATGGTATAATTCTGAAGAATATAAACCGGTAAGACAGATACGGTTAGATAATTCTGTTGGAAATTTTATAATAGTGAAAGGAGCAAAATAATATGTCTATACTAACAAAATATAACCAAGCACTTGCTAACAATGATGCAAATTTAGCTAATGAAATTATTCATGATGATTATCAATTTATACTTCATTCGTCGGGTAAAAAACTGGATAAAAAAACTGTTATAGAGTGGCTTAAAAGTGGAGATGTTAAAAGAAGCAATGTTAGAATTTTATTTGAAAATGATGAAGTTGGTTTTGAACATTCATTTGTAACATTTAATGATGGGAATAAAGAAGCAGTTATGTCTTACATGGAATTTAAAGATGGAAAGATAATTAAGCAAGAAACAGGGGCAACAAAATTACCTAAGTAATGGATCAATTGCTTTTTGCTTGTATAGTTTTTACAGCTTTTGATTTATTCCTAATAATATACGCTTTCACTCTACCCTTATATCCAACAAGCTGGCGAAAAAAGGTTAATAAAAAGCATAATAACGATACAGCAACAGGAATAACTATTTTGTTTGTAACATTAGCCTGTTGTATTTCATGGATAATTTATTTTTTTTTTTTAATATTTCATTTATAATTATGAAGTGGGAAATATAGCAGCCTATATAATATTAATTCTAGCAGTTATTTTGGGAACTGCATCAAATGGTTTTGCTAAAGGTGCTCAAGGTTTTACATTATTAATACCTAGTATTCTAACAGCAATAACTATTGTTGGATGTATGTACACATTATCTATTGTTATGAAAACAATTCCTGTTGGAATTACTTATGCTTCGTTCGCTGGATTGTGTATTATTGCAACGACATTAGTTGGAATGTATAAGTTTAATCAAATGCCAGACCTTTATACGATAATAGGTCTTGCTTTAATTATAGCTGGAGTTTTAATTGTCAACTTACTAGGAAAAGCTAACTAATATGAAACCATTAGCTGGATATATTTTTTTATTTATCGCCATAACATGTGGAATAATAGCAAATAGTCTTGCAAAAATTTCTGATGGATTTACAAAATTAACACCGTCAGTTGCTTGCATACTACTAATGTGTATAACCATGTTTTCGCTCGCAAAGGGTATGTCAGCAATTCCGGTAGGTTTTGCATATGCTACATATAGCGCTATTACTGTTGCATCAATATTAATATTTGGAATTATTAAATATAACCAAATACCAAACATTTATGGTTTAATTGGAATTGTTTTAATTATAGCTGGTGTCTTAATTGTAAATTTACTAGGTAAAGTAAATTAAATTTAACAGAAGGAGAAAAAATGTCTGAACTAATAGCGTTCATTGGAGTTGGAAATATGGGAAATCCAATGGCTCAAAATTTAGTTAAAGCAGGGAAAAAAGTTAAAGTCTTTGATGTTTCAAAGAAAATGATCGAATTAGCAAAAGAAAAAAAATTAGATGTTGTGGAAAATTTAGATGATCTAATTACAAGTGAAGTAACAACTGTAATCACAATGCTTCCTGAAGGAAAAAACTCAAAAGAAGTTTACTTAGGAGACAAAGGTATAATTAATAAAGTGCCAAAAAATTGTCTTCTTATTGATTGTTCTACAATTGATATTCAAACTTCAATTGAAATAGGAAAAAAAGCTACAGAAAAAGGAATTAAAATGATCGATGCTCCAGTTAGTGGTGGTGTAATGGGTGCACAAAAAGCAACTTTAAACATTATGGTTGGTGGATCTAAAGAATCTTTTGATTTAGCTCTACCCTTATTAAAAATAATGGGAAAAAATATATTTCATGCTGGAGAGTTAGGAAGTGGAAATGGTGCTAAAATCTGCAACAATATGTCGCTTGGTATTACTATGATTGCAGCATCAGAATCTTTAATGCTAGCAAAAAGATTAAACATAGATATTAAAAAAGTTCATGAAATAATGAGTAAAGCATCTGGTAATAGCTGGCCTATATCAGTTTATCCACCTCTACCAGGTCTAATTGAGGGAACTCCATCAAATAATAATTATCGACCAGGATTTTCTGCAGGTATGATGAATAAAGATCTAAAACTAGCAAATGAATGTGCTAAACAAGTTAAAGCCTCTACTCCACTTGGGACAATGGCGCTAGAGATTTATAATAAATTTTGTGAAGAAGGGAACGACACTAAAGACTTCTCAGCTATATCAAAAGTAGTTGGTGGTGATGCCTGGAACTATCCAATAGATTAATTATTTATAAATTTCGTCCACTTCCACTTGATAACCTTCAACTAATCTGTTTGTTTCATTAGCCATACCAGTTACAGCTATCATTTCATTAAGCATCTCTTCGGTTGCACCTTTTTTTTTAGCAGCAAGACTGTGAGACTTTATACAATATTCACAACCATTAGTTATAGAAACTGCAACATAGATTAGTTCTTTAACTACTGGATCAAGAGCTCCTTTTTTCATTACTTGTTTTAAAGAAGTCCAGGTTCTCTCTAATGTTTCTGGATTATTTGCAAGGCTTTTCCAAAAGTTTGGAACTTCTGTAATTTGTCTCGCTGTTTTTATTTCCTCAAATATTTCTTTAACTTTTCCTTTTGCTTCGTTTTCTGAGATAGGTTTAAACATAGGCATTTTTCCTCCTTATTTTTTTCATCAGTTATAAATTGATTCAATTTTTGGCATTAATGTTAGTAGTTCTTTTGTATATTCATGATTTGGATTTTTAAATAATTCTTCAGTCGTTGAAACTTCGCAAAGCTTGCCATTTTTTAATACTGCTATTCTATCACACATTTGTCTTACCACTGGTAAATCATGACTAATGAATAAGATTGTCAGATTTAATTGCTCTTGTAAATCTTTTAACAAATTTAATATTTGCGCCTGAATACTTACATCTAGAGCAGAGGTTGGTTCATCACACACAAGAAGTCTAGGTTGAGTAGCAAGAGCTCTTGCAATTGAAATTCTTTGTCTTTGACCTCCAGAAAATTCATGAGGATAACGCTCAGCTGATTGTTGAGTTAATTCAACAGATTCTAATAAATCATAAATATAACTATCTATATCTTTTGAACTTATTGATGGATTGTGAAGTTTTATAGGTTCGGCTACTATATCTTTAACTTTTAATCTTCCATTTAAAGAAGAATATGGATCCTGAAATATCATTTGAATTTGTTTTCTAAACTTCATCATTTCTTTACTGCTCTTAATTTTTGTTATGCAAACATTATCAAAATCAATATCTCCCGAACTTGGTCTGAATAAATTAACTATCATTTTAGCAATTGTTGACTTTCCACTTCCGCTCTCCCCTACTAACCCAAATGATTGACCTTCTTTAATGCTAAATGACACATCATCTACAGCCATCACGGCATTCTTAGAGCTTTCTGTAAAAAAGCTATCATCAAACGTTTTGCTTAAATTTTTAACTTTAACTAAATCCTGATCAATAATTTCTTTTTTTGTCCATCTGTTTAAAATTTTAATATTAGTTTCACCTTGGTTCTTATTTTCTTTTTCAATTATTTTAAATCTATCTATTTTTTTATTTGTAGGAGGAACTGAGCTTACAAGTGCTTTAGTATAAATCTCTTTAGGTTTAGTTAATATTTCTTTCGTTGGTCCTATTTCTACAAGATCTCCATTTTTCATTACTGCTACTCTGTTGGTTGTCTCAGATATAACACCCATATCATGAGTAATTAATATTACTGCTAAATTTCTTTCTTTGGTTAGTTTTTTAATTAAATCTAAAATTTGAGATTGTATTGAAACATCTAGTGCTGTAGTTGGTTCATCAGCTATAAGGAGTTCAGGTTCACAGCAAAGAGCTAGGGAAATAACAACCCTTTGTCTCATTCCTCCTGAAAATTGATGAGGGTAATTGTCAAATCTTTTTTCAGCATCTTTTATTCCTACTTCTTTTAACAATTTAATAGCTCTATTTTTTGCTTCTTCTGAACTTAATTTTAAATGAGTTTGAATTGTTTCAATTAATTGTTCTCCTATTGTAAGTATAGGATTTAAAGATGTTTGGGGATCTTGGAAAATAAGACCTATTTTTTTTCCTCTTAGTTTAAGAATATTTTCAGGATTTTCATAAATATCTGTTCCATCTAAAATTATTGATCCACCAGATACTTTACCAGGTTCATCAATAAGATTAATTATTGCATTACCAACTGTACTTTTTCCAGAACCAGATTCTCCTACCAGGCCAAGTATTTCACCTTTTTCAACATTTATATTTACTTTCTTTGCTGCATAAACTGTTTCTCTTCGCATTTCATAATTAACACTTAAATTATTTATTTTTAAAAATGTCATTAGTTTAATTTTGGATTAAGAGTATCTCTCATCCAATCTCCTAGTAAGTTAATTGAAAATGCTAGTATTACTAAAAATATTGCTGGAAAAAATGTAATCCACCATTCACCAGAAAATAAAAAATCATTTCCAAGTCTAATTAGTGTCCCTAGTGAAGGTGTTGTTGGTGGAACACCAACTCCTAAAAAGCTTAGTGTAGCTTCTGCTATTATTGCTAGTGCAAGTCCTATTGTTCCAATTACTAAAACTGGTCTTAAAATATTTGGTAAGATGTGTTTAAACATAATAATTAAATTGGAAACTCCAATAATTGTTGAAGCAGAAACATAGTCTTTATTTTTTTCAACCAAAGTAGCTGCTCTTGATACTCTCGCAAATTGAGGCCATTCTGAAATACCTATTGCAAAAATTAAAACGTAAATTGCCATTTCATCATGTAATTCTCTTGAAATAATTCCACGTGCAATTCCATCAACTAAAAGAGCCATTAAAATACTTGGTACAGTTAACTGTACGTCCGTTAATCTCATGACAATCATTTCGTATTTTCCACCAAAATACCCCGCACTTAATCCTAATCCTACCCCTAACACTAAAGCAAATATAACCGCAGAAAAACCTACGATTAATGAAATTCTTGATCCATAAAGAATCGTCGCTAACATATCTCTACCTTGCCCGTCGGTTCCTAAAATAAATTTAGCAAGACCATCTTCTGTCCACGAAGGTGGGGTAAATGCATCCATTAAAGATAATGATGATGGGTCAAATGGATTATATGGTGTTACAAATTCAACAAAAAAGGAGCAAAAGAAAATTACAATTAATATAAAAGTAGAAACAATAGTAAATATCACTGTCTCTAACTCTACCGAACCAAGTTAATTTTCTATTATCCACTTACAGCCTCCGCTTTAACTCTAATTCTTGGATCGATAAAATAATATAGAATATCAACAATAAAATTTATCATCACAAATACAAATGCAATGAAAACCAAGTAAGCAGACATAATAGGTATATCTACAAATTGAACAGCTTGGATGAACAAGAAACCCATACCAGGCCATTGAAAAACTGTTTCTGTTATTATTGAAAAGGCTATTAGTGTACCAATGTTAATTCCTGCAATTGTAATTACAGGTATTAAGCCATTTTTTAATGCATGTTTATAATGAATGCTTTTTTCAGATATGCCTCTTGCTCTTGCAAACTTAATATAATCGGTTTGTAGTATTTCCATCATTTCCGCTCGAACAAGCCTGATAATATAAGTCATTTGAAAAAGGCTAAGAGTTACAGAAGGAAGAATTATAGCCTTCAAACCCGATACTGTTAAAAAACCTGTGGACCAAAACCCAAGATCGACTACTTCTCCTCTTCCAAAG
>CACPKQ010000013.1 GCA_902634455.1 uncultured Pelagibacteraceae bacterium
AAAAATAAACTCAAATTAAAAAACTTTAAATACGTTACTAATATAGAAGACGCATTAAAAGATTCTGATTTTATTCAGGAGTGTGCCCCAGAAAATTATAAATTAAAAACCAAGTTGATGGAAACTATAGGCAAATACTCAAAAATTAATGCAATCATTTCTTCAAGTTCATCAGGATTATTGCCATCAAAAATTTATTCAAAGTGTATCAATCCATCAAGAGCAATAATTGCCCACCCTTTTAATCCAGTTTATATGTTGCCAGGGGTTGAAATTATTCCAGGAAAGAAAACAAGTAACAAGACACTCAATAAAGCTAAGAAATTTTATGAGTCTGTTTCAATGAATCCAATTATGATAAAAAAAGAATTACCAGGTTATTTATCCGATAGACTGCAAGAAGCACTTTGGAGAGAAGCGCTTCATATTGTTAACGAAGGTTATGCATCAACTAAAGATTTAGATAGAGCTATTGAAGATGGGCCAGGAATGAGATGGTCATTGATGGGTACTTTTCTTACATTTCATTTAGCCGGAGGAAACGCCGGTATGAAGCATATGTTAGAACAATTTGGACCAGCTTTAAAACTTCCATGGACTAAGTTGAAAGCTCCAAAACTTTCAAAAAAATTATCAAATAGAGTAATATCAGGTACTAGAAAACAAGCTAAAGGAAAATCTGTTGCTACGATTGCAAAAATTAGAGATGAGTATTTACTAAATTTACAAAAAATGAGAAAAAAATACGAAGTAAAAATAAGAAAATAATTTTGAGCAAAATACAAACATTAACCTGTCATTGTAAAAAAGTAGAAATTGAGCTTAATTTAGAAAATGGTGTAGAGGAATTGGTAAGATGTAACTGCTCTTTATGCAAAAGAAGAGGTTATATAATGGCTAAAATTAAATTAGATGATTTAAAAATAATAAAAGGTCAAGATCAATTAACAGTTTATAAATTTGGCAAAAAGCATTTGGCTGAGCACTTCTTTTGTAAAAACTGCGGTATTTATACTCATCATAGATCTTACACTAATCCTGAAAATTATGAATATAATGTAGCCTGTATCGACAATGTTGATACTTTTGAATATAAGAATGTTCCAGTTTTTGATGGAGAAAAATTATAAAATATATGTACATTTCAATAAAAAATTTAGGCTCTGGAATAAAAAAAGTAATTATTAATGATCCCAAAACTTATAATTCATTATCTTTTCAAACATTAACTTTACTCTTAAGTACTTTTAAAAAACTAGATAAAGATAAATCTACAAAAGTAATAATTTTAGAAGGATCAGGAAAAGGATTTAGCGCAGGTCATAATCTAAAAGAAGTAAGAGGATTAAAAAAAAGATCTAAATATTTAAAATTATTTAATCTTTGTTCAAAAGTAATGACCCAAATTGTTGAAGGAAGAAAACCAGTTATAGCTAAAGTACATGGTGCAGCTTATGCAGCAGGATGTCAATTAGTTGCAAGTTGTGATTTAGCTTATAGCACAAATGATGCAATGTTTGCTACTCCTGGAGTTAATATAGGACTGTTTTGCAGCACACCAATGGTTGCAGTTAGTAGGAAAGTAAATAGAAAAAGAATGATGAAAATGCTTTTAACAGGAGAACCTATAAAAGCTAATTATGCAAAAGAAATAGGTTTAATTAATGATTGTTATTCAAAAACAAAATTAAATAGAGAAGTCTTAAGGGTAGCAAAAACAATTGCATCAAAATCAAACTTAACAATAAAAATTGGAAAACAAGCTTTCTATAAACAGTTAGAGATGCCATTAAGAAAGGCATATCAATATACAAGCAAAATGATGACTTTAAATATGATGTCTATAGATGCTAAAGAGGGGATATCTGCATTTTTAAATAAAAGAAAACCAAAATGGAAAAACAAATGAATAGCGAAGATATAAAAGAAATTCTTAAAAATTCTAAAACTATAGCAATGGTAGGTGTTAGCTCGGAAAAAAAAGGAGAAGATCGAAAAAATTTAAAAAGAAAACCAGCAAATGTAGTTATGAAGTATATGCAAGATTTTGGGTATAAAGTAATACCTGTTAATCCATTTGCAAAAGGTGAAATCATAAATGGTGAAACAGTAATTGATGATATTGAAAATATTTCTACACCTATAGATATAGTAGATGTTTTTCGTCCATCCAAAGAAACTCCAGCTATAGCTGAAAAAGCTGCCAAAATAGGATCAAAAGTTTTGTGGTTACAATATGGAATTCATAATGAAGAAGCTAAAAAAATTTCTGATAATTCAAATATCAAATATGTTTCTGATAAATGTATAAAACAGGAATATCAGAAATTATTCCAAAAATCTCATCCTGTTTTTCCTGTTTTAAGAAATGAATAAAAAATTAAATTATGACTAAAGTTTTTTTAGTATATGGCCACTACAATGACAAATCTTTTAATGCAGCTATAAAAGATACTTTTATTAAAACTGCAGAAGAGAATGGTCATAAAGTAGATTGCCTAGATTTATATAAAGAAAAATTTAACCCAGTATTTGCAGGTGAAGAACCATCATCTGACGTTCTAGACCATAGAAGAAGAATTGAACAATGTGAAGTTATTACATTAGTAGCACCTATTTGGAACTTTAGAATGCCAGCAATTCTTGAAGGATGGATAGATAAAGTTTTAGCTCCACCATGGGCATTTAGTTTTAAAAAATTATTTGGAAATTATGGTTATCCAGTAGGTAATTTAAAAGGAAAAAAAGCAATTGTATTCTGTACATATGGATCTCCACAATTTGCAATTAGAACTTTTTTTTTAAATATGCCAACTAAAAGATTACGAAGAGGCGTATTTAATATCTGTGGAATTAATCATGTTACTTATAAAAGATATTTTGCAGTACCATTTGTAAGTGATGATAAAAGAAAAAAATTTTTAGAAGATGTAAAAGAAACAGCAAAGAATCTTTAGATGAAATTTAAATTAAATGAATATAATTAACTTCACTCCAGTATCAGCCCTAACAGGTGGTTTGTTAATTGGTCTATCTGTTGCTTTATTTTTTATACTCAATGGACGAATGATAGGAGTTAGTGGAATTGCTAGCAATTTTTTAATTTCTAAAGATAAAAAAAGTGAAAATTTATTATTTTTAGTTGGATTAATATTAGGACCTTTAATTTATACATTTATATTAGGTGGAGAAATTAATATATTAATTTCAAATTCATTACCGTTGTTAACTGTAGGAGGAATATTGGTCGGCTTTGGGACAAAATTGAGCAGTGGCTGTACAAGTGGACACGGAATAAGTGGTATTAGTCGATTTTCTCTAAGATCAATTATTGCAACAATAACATTTATGATAGTTGGTATACTTACTGTGCTGATTAAAAATATTTTATGAACATTGTAGTATCTTTATTTTGTGGAATAATTTTTGGTATTGGACTTGTTATTTCTGAAATGATTAATCCAGCTAAAGTTTTAGGTTTTTTAAATATTTTTGATGAGTGGGATCCTTCTTTGGCATTCGTAATGGTAGGAGCGCTTATAATTTCCACACCTTTCTTTCATTTGTTTAAAAAAAAAGACAAACCTTTTTTTGCTAAAAATTTTTTAATTTCAAATGCTACAGAGATAGATAAAAAATTAATCATAGGATCAATCTTATTCGGTGCCGGATGGGGTTTAGTTGGATTATGTCCTGGACCCGCAATTTCTTCTTTAGCTTTATTGAATATTAGCTCTATTGCCTTCGTTTTTTGGATGTCTATGGGTTTTTATGTTGCTTCAAAATTTAACAAATGAAAAAAATAATTTCATACACAATTTTTATTTTATTAAATATTTCAGTTGTATCTGCAGAATTGATCAAACCAAGTATTGAAATAGAACCAGCTAAAGTTGTTAATATTCAGCTTTCAGGGTTAATGAAAAATGATAATCCCTCTAAAAACCATGGAATAAAACAAACTTGGGAGTTTGCTCATCCAGCAAACAAAAAATATACAGGACCTTTGCCTAAATTTATAAATTTACTTCAAAGCGAAAGTTATAAAATGCTTTTAAACCATTTAGATAATGAAATAACTGAAGTTTTTAAATCAATAAATAGATATGGGTTTGAAGTTACAATTTTAGCTTTAGATAAGAAATATTATAAATTCCAGTGGGTAGTTGAAAAATATTACGAGGATGGACCTTTAAAAGATTGTTGGCTAACCACTTCTGTTTCCAACCCAATTTCATTGGGTTCTTCAATTTAAAACTTTAAAATTAATCTTTCATTATTTATAAAATCTAGTAGGAATCTTGTTCATGAAATCTAAAGCAAAAGTAGTAGTTGTAGGAGGAGGAGTAGTTGGTGTTAGTGCTCTTTACCATTTAGCAAAAAAAGGTTTAACAGATGTTGTGCTTGTTGAAAGAAAAGAACTAACCTCAGGTTCTACTTGGCATGCAGCTGGATTATTACCACTTTTTAATATGAGTTACTCAGTTGGGCAATTACACAAGTATGCAGTAGATTTATATAAAACTTTAGAAGAAGAAACAGGAAAAAATGTCGGCTTTAGTGTTGTATCAAATATTAGGTTGGCTAGCACAAAAGATAGAATGGATGAGTATCACCAATATGCGGGAGTTGCACAAACCATTGGTGTAAATGTAAAATTTTTAAAACCAGAACAAGTAAAAGAGATCTGGCCACTTTGTAATACTGAAGATTTAATTGGTGCAATACAACATCCAGAAGATGGATATATTCAACCAGCAGACTTAACTCAAGCACTAGCAACAGGTGCCAGAAATAGAGGAGCAGAAATTTATAGAAACACAGCAGTAGTAGGAATTAAACAAACAAAAAATGGTTGGGTTGTTGAAACTGATAAAGGAACAATCGAATGTGAGCATGTTATTTCTTGTTCTGGAAATTTTGCTAGACAAACTGGTAAGATGGTTGGATTAGATATCCCAGTTATTCCTGTAGAACATCAATATATTGTTACTGAACCTCATCCAGAAATTCAAAAAAGAAAAAAAGAAGGTCTTCCAGAAATGGGAGTACTTAGAGATAGTGATAGTCGTTGGTACATGAGAGAAGAGGCGGGAGGTTTAATATTAGGACCTTATGAAGATGGAGCTCCTTGTTGCTATGTAGATGGACCATCAAAAGATTCAGAGTATGAGTTATTTCAAGAAGATTTAGAGAGACTTGCACCTCACATCGAAGGTGCAATTCATCGTGTACCTGCTTTTGGAGAAGTTGGAGTTAAGAAAGTTTATAACGGTGCAATTTGTTATACTCCAGATGGTAATCCTATTGTTGGACCTGCCTGGGGTTTAAAAAATTTCTGGATAAACGAAGGACATAGTTTTGGAATTACCGCAGCTGGTGGAGCTGGTTGGCAACTTGCAGAATGGATTGTTGATGGCGAACCAACAATTGATATGCTTGGAGTAGAACCTAGAAGATATGGAGATTATGCAACAAAATCATATTTAAAGGAAAAAAATGAAGAAGCTTATCGAAATGTATTTATTATCCATTATCCCGATGAAGAAAGAGGAGCAGCAAGACCTTTAAGAACAGCACCATGCTATGAGAGATTAAAAAATTTAGGAGCTGTATTTGGTCAAAAATTTGGTTGGGAACGTGCTAATTTTTTTGCAACAGATGGAATGGAACAAAAAGATGATTGGTCATTTAGAAGGTCAAAATGGTTTAAAGCAATGGAAAAAGAGTGCAAAAATGTAAGAGAAAACGTTGGTTTATTAGATATGACAGCCTTTGCTAAATGCAGAATCAAAGGACCAAAAGCAGAAGAATTTTTAGATTACTTAGTTGCAAATAAATTACCTAAAAAAATTGGAAGAATAAATTTATGTCATGCACTTAACACAAAAGGTGGTGTTCATTCAGAATTTACAATTATGAGAGAAGCAGAAGATAGTTTTTATTTAGTATCTGCTGGAGCTTTTCAAAGATTGGATCATGATTGGATTTTAAAGTGGATGCCAAAAGATGGGTCGGTTCAATTTGAAAATTTAACAAATAGCATAGGTGTGCTTGTTGTATCAGGTCCTAAAGCCAGAGAATTAATGAAAAGAGTGTCAAAAGATGATTTTTCGAATGAAAATTTTAAATGGTTAAGTTCAAAAAATATAAATGTTGGTCACGCTCCAGTTAATGCAATGAGGGTAAATTTTGTTGGTGAACTGGGTTGGGAATTGCATCATCCAATGGAATATCAAAACCATATATTTGACAAATTAATGGAAGCTGGAAAAGATTTAGGGCTAAAACCTTTTGGTATTAGAGCCATGAACAGTTTAAGGGTTGAAAAATCATACAAATTAGTTGGTACAGAACTCTCAATTGAATATTCTCCTTACGAGTCTGGTTTGGATAGATTTATTCACCCAAATAAAGGAAATTTTATTGGTCTAGAAGCTTTAAATAAATGGAGAGAAAAAGGATTTAATAATAAATTAGTTACACTTGAAGTTCATAATGTAAATGATGCAGATGTTCTTGGAAATAATCCTATTTACCAAAATGGAAAAGTTGTTGGCAGAGCAACTGGCGGAGATTATGGATTTAGATTAAATAAATCTATTGCACTAGGCATGGTTAAACCAGACCTTGCGACAACTGGACAAAAATTAAAAATTGATATTTTAGGAAAAATGTATGACGCTACAATTTTGGATGAAAGCCCTTATGATCCTGAAAATAAATTATTAAGAGAATAATGAAAATACTAGTAGCAGTTAAAAGAGTTATTGATTACAACGTACAAGTTAGAGTTAAAGAGGATGGCACAGGTGTTGTTACTGAAAATGTTAAAATGTCGACAAACCCTCCTGATGATAATGCTGTTGAAGAAGCTGTAAAAATTAAAGAGGCTGGTAAAGCTAAAGAAATAGTTGCAGTTACAATAGGTGAGGATAAAGCTCAAGAAACCGTTAGAAAAGCTTTAGCTGTTGGAGCTGATAGAGGAATTCATATTAAAGTTGATGGAATAACTGAGCCACTAGCAGTTTCAAAAATTTTACAGAAAATTGTAGATAAAGAAAAACCGGATTTGATTTTTATGGGCAAACAAGCAATTGATGACGATTGCAACCAAACCGGTCAAATGCTTGCAGCACTTTTAAATTGGCCACAAGCAACCTTTGCTTCAAAAATTGAAGTTAAGGATAAATCATTAGAAGTTACTAGAGAGGTTGATGAAGGTTTAGAAACCATAGAAGTAAATATTCCTGCAATCGTGACATGTGATTTAAGGTTAAACGAACCAAGATATGCATCTTTACCAAATATAATGAAAGCAAAAAAAAAACCATTAGAACAAATTAATGCCGCTGACCTTGGGGTAGATACAAAACCAAGAATAGACCAAATTAAAGTTGAAGAACCACCAAAAAGAAAAGCAGGCATTAAAGTTTCAAGCGTAGCTGAACTGGTTCAAAAGCTAAAAAATGAGGCAAAGGTAATATAATGTCAGTACTATTAATTGCAGAACATAACAATAAGGAAGTTAGGCCATTTACTTTGAATGCTATTACAGCAGCTTCACAAATAGATCAGGACTTACATGTTTTAGTTATTGGGAAAGATGTTGATGCAGTTTCTAAATCAATTTCAGAAGTTCCAAATGTAAAAAAAGTAATTCAAGTAGATAATGAAATTTATGAAAATTTTTTAGCAGAAAACTTCACTCCAGTTATAATTAAGCAATCAGAAAATTATTCACATATAGTTTGTTCAGCAAACACATTTGGAAAAAATTTAATGCCAAGAGTAGCTGCTTTACTAGATACATCTCAAGTAAGCGATATAATAAAAGTTATATCACAAGATACTTTTCTTAGACCTATCTACGCAGGAAATGCATTTGCTACAGTTAAGAGTAATGATAAAAAAAAATGCATTACAATTAGACCAACTTCATTTGATCCAGCACCAACTTCAGGTGGTTCGGCTGAAATTATAAAAGCTGAAAGCGGAGAAGCTACAAATCTTTCTAAATTTATTAAAAGAGAAGAAGTTAAATCAGATAGACCCGAACTTGGTACTGCTAGAATAGTAATTTCTGGTGGAAGAGGAATGCAAAGTGGAGAAAATTTTAAATTAATTACAGCTATAGCAGACAAACTAAATGCTGCGATCGGTGCATCAAGAGCTGCAGTAGATGCAGGATACATCACTAATGATCATCAAGTCGGTCAAACAGGAAAAGTTGTAGTACCTGATCTTTATATTGCTGTTGGAATTTCAGGAGCAATACAACATTTAGCTGGTATGAAAGAAAGCAAAATTATTGTTGCGATTAATAAAGATGGTGAAGCTCCAATATTTAGTGTAGCTGATTATGGTTTAGAAGCAGATTTATTTGAAGCACTTCCACAATTTCTAGAAGAATTAAATAAATTAAATACTATACAAAAATAACAAATACTGTAATAAAATAATATTATGTCCAGAGAAGTAATGGAATACGATGTAGTAATCGTAGGTGGCGGACCATCAGGACTTTCAACTGCAATTAAATTAAAGCAGTTAAATCCAGATATTAATGTCTGCCTTTTAGAAAAAGCATCTGAAATAGGTGCTCATATTTTGTCAGGAAATGTTTTTGAAACAAGAGCCTTAGATGAATTATTCCCTAATTGGAAAGATTTAAATGCACCAGTAAAAACTAAAGTTACTAAAGAAAAATTTTTATTTTTAGGTAAATCAAAATCTTTAAGTTGGCCGACTTGGTTGCTGCCCAAAGTTCAACAAAATCATAAAAACTATATAATTAGTCTTGCAAATCTATGTAGATGGTTGACAGAACAGGCTGAAACACTAGGAGTGGAAATATTTCCAGGATTTCCTGCAAGTGAAGTTTTATATAATGAAGATGGGTCAGTTAAGGGTGTGGTTACTCAAGATATGGGTTTGGATAAAGAAGGTAATAAAAAAGATAGCTATGAACCAGGAATGGAACTTCATGCTAAAGTTACTGTTTTTGCAGAAGGGTGCAGGGGACATTTAGGAAAAACATTAATAAAGAAATTTGAGCTAGATAAAGATAAAGACCCACAACAGTATGGAATAGGATTTAAAGAAATATGGGAAATTAAAGAAGAAAATCACCAAGAAGGCTTAGTAATGCATACTGCGGGTTGGCCCTTAGATATCAAGACATACGGGGGAAGTTTTGTTTATCATGCAGAAAATAAACAGGTATTTTTAGGCTATGTAATTGGGTTGGATTATCAAAACCCTTACCTCTCTCCTTTTGATGAATTTCAAAGATTTAAAACTCATCCATCAATAAAATCAATTTTGGAAGGAGGAAAAAGAATTTCCTACGGAGCTAGAGCTCTTATTGAAGGAGGATTTCAAAGTCTACCGCGAATGTATATGCCGGGAGCTTTACTAGTTGGATGTGATGCTGGAACTTTAAATATGCCAAAAATAAAAGGATCTCATACCGCAATGAAAAGTGGAATGATAGCAGCAGAAACAATAATTGATCATTTAAAAGAAAAAAAGGATTTATCAATTTATGAAGACAAGTTTAAAAAAAGCTGGGTCTTCGAAGAACTTTATGCCGCAAGAAATGTTAAGCCAAGTTTCAGCTGGGGATTAATATTGGGTATAATTTTTACAGGAATTGATCAAATTCTATTTAGAGGAAAACTACCTTTCACATTAAAACACAAACATGCAGATCATAAAACTTTAAAACCTGCGAAGGAAATGCCAAAAATTTATTATCCCAAACCAGATAATGTAATAACTTTTGATAAGACTAGCTCAGTATACCTAACAGGAACTAATCACGCAGATAACCAACCAGTTCATTTAAAATTAAAAGATAAAGATTTACCAATTAATTATACTTTAGAAAAATTTGATGAACCTGCACAGAGATATTGTCCTGTTGGTGTTTATGAAGTTCAAACCGAAAACAATATGAAAAAATTTGTTATCAATTCTCAAAATTGCATTCATTGCAAAACTTGTGATATTAAAGAGCCTTCGCAAAATATTAACTGGGTTACCCCTGAAGGAGGAGGAGGTCCCAAATATGGAAATATGTAATTTAAGAAAGATCTATTGAATATTTTTTTAAAGTTTCAATAGGAACAAGTCTAAGAGTATTTTCGTGAGTTTTTTTTAAATAAATCGAACAACCTTTTCCAGCTTCGATTGCTCTAGCAACCCATCCAGCACAAACACACCAATTGTCTCCATCTTTTAATCCTGGAAAACCGAATTCTGGGTGAGGAGTGATTAAATCATTCCCAGCATCTTTACACCACTCTAAAAATTCATTGTTAACCTTTACACAAACTGTATGAAGTCCGTGATCATTTTCATCTGTATTACAACAACCATCTCTAAACCATCCTGTTAATGGATCTTTAGAACACTCTTCTAGATCTTCACCTAGAACATTTTTTTGTTTTTCACTCATTAAATTTTTGTTGGGTTTGGTTGTCCTTTGTAAACTTTATCTGGATCAAATTTTTTTTCTTTTTCTTCAAATTTCATTTCAACTTTTCTTCCATTTTCAATTTTTCCAAGAGGAATAGATCTGTAAAAACAAGATTTATATCCAACATGGCAGCTAGCACCATTTCCAATGTCAACACTTAACCAAATTGAATCTTGGTCATCATCAATTCTTATTTCTTTAACTTTTTGTAAAAATCCACTTGTTTTTCCTTTATGCCAAATTTCTTTTCTAGATCTACTCCAATAGTGAGCTTCTTTTGTTTCAATAGTAAGCTTTAAAGCTTCAACATTCATGTAACCATGCATTAAAATTTCCTTTGTATTAGCACAGGTAGTAACAACAGGAATTAGGCCATCGTTATCAAATTTAGGTGATAAAAGGTTACCCTCTTCTATTTCAGCGACATTTTCTCTTTTTTTAAACATATATATGGAATTATTTAGCATATTGGTGAATATATTAAATATTTTAAAAATAAGTATTTATATATAACGCTCGTTATGAAATTAGTAAAAAATGAAAATCAGAAGAATTTAGATAACAAAGTCTCAGAAGAAGAGGCAGAACAAGCTTTTATTAAAATCATTAAGTACATAGGTGAAGATCCATCAAGAGAAGGCCTTAAATCAACTCCAAAAAGAATAGTTAAAGCATTTAGAGAATATTTTAAAGGTTATAGCGAAGATCCAAAAAAAATTTTAGAAAAAACATTTGGAGACGTTTTAGGTTATGATGACATGGTTATTCAAAAAAATATCTCATTACAAAGTCATTGCGAACATCATATGGCTCCAATTATTGGAGTAGCTCACGTAGCTTATATTCCTAATAATAAAGTTGTAGGATTAAGTAAACTCGCTAGGGTTGTAGAAGTTTATTCAAAAAGATTACAAACACAGGAAAGATTAACTATGCAAATAGCCACTACTTTAATGGAAGCACTGGATGCAAAAGGAGTTGCTGTTTCTATTGATGCCACTCATCAGTGTATGACCATGAGAGGTATCAAAAAAGAACAAGCTACAACTATAACGAATTATTATTTAGGTAAATTTAAAGAAGATTTAAGTTATCAAAATAGATATTTAAGATTTATAAGCAAATAAACATCTGTATAATTAAAATTCATGTCGGATAAATTTAAAGCGATTGTAATAAATCAAGAAAGTGAAAATTTTACAAGAGAAATTAAAGAAATAGATAAAAATTTTTTGGATGGGGATGTTTTAGTTAAAGTTGATTATTCGGATTTAAATTATAAAGATGCTTTAATTTTAAAAAATGGTGGAAAACTTGTAAAAGAATTTCCAAGAATTCCAGGTGTAGATTTTTCGGGTAGTGTTGTTGAAAGTAATTCAGATGCTTTTAAAAAAGGCGATGAAGTTATAATGACAGGAAGAGTTGGAGTAAATTCACACGGTGGTTACTCACAATATGTTAAATTAAAAAAAGATTTTTTAGTTAAATCACCAAAAGGTATTTCATCTAAACAAGCAATGATACTTGGTACAGCTGGTTTTACAGCGATACTATGTGCTTTCGCAATTAAAGCTAGAGAGGAAATTTTATTAGGTGATAAAGTTAAAGATGTTCTTGTTACTGGAGCAACAGGAGGTGTCGGCTCTATTGCTGTAATGGTTTTATCTAAACTTGGCTATAATGTTACAGCTGTTACTGGGAAAATGGATAAAGCAGAAAGTTTAAAAAAACTAGGTGCATCAACGATTATTGATAGAAAAGAATTTGAAGGTGAGCCAAAATTATTAGGTAAAGGAATTTGGGATGGAGTAGTTGATACAGTTGGAGGAAATATTTTAGCTCACGTTATTTCTCAAACCAAACATTCTGGAATAGTTGCAGCATGTGGAAACGCTGGCGGAATTAAATTAAATACAAATGTAATGCCATTTATATTAAGAGGCATAAAACTTTGGGGAGTAGATTCAGTTGAAGTAAGTCATAAAAGAAGAGAGTTTATTTGGAGTCAAGTATCAAACTTAATTGACTTTAACATTTTAAATGAAACTGTAAAAATTATTTCTATGGAAGAACTGTTAAATATTTTTCCTGAAATGCTTAAAGGACAAACATCGGGAAGAATTGTAGTAGATGTTAATAAGTAAATATGGATTGGGACAAGTTAAAGATATTTCATGCTGTTGCAGAAGCTGGAAGTTTTACAAGTGCAACTGTTAATTTAAATTTAAGTCAATCAGCCATAAGCAGACAAATTCAATCTTTAGAAGAAGATCTTAATGTTAAATTATTCGAAAGACATGCAAGAGGTTTAACATTGACAGAAAATGGGGAATACGTTTTTAAAACTGCCCATGAAGTTATAAGCAAACTTAGAGAGGTTGAGACAACTCTCGGTGATAAAAAAAACAAACCAAGCGGAAAATTGACAGTTACTACTGTTGTTAGTTTTGGCACAACTTGGCTAACTCCTAGAATTCAGGAATTTATGCAATTAAACCCAGAAATAGAAGTTGAGCTTATTTTTGACGATAAGGAATTAGATCTTAGTACTAGACAGGCCGATATAGGGATATTTATGAGAAGACCAAAACAACTGAATTATATTCAAAAAAAACTAATAGATATAAACTATCATATTTATGCTTCTCCAAAATACCTTGAAAAAAATGGCTACCCAAAAACAATTAATGATTTGAACAAACACAAATTTATATCTTTTGGCAAAGGGGCTCCTTCACCTGTTTATAATCCTGATTGGGCATTAAAACTTGGTATGAAAGATAACAAAAAAAGAAAAACCATAATGAAAGTTAATAGTGTTTATGGATTATTGCTTGCTGTGCAAAGCGGAGTAGGTTTGGCTGCCTTACCCGATTATTTGACAGTAAAACAACCTAATATAGTAAAAGTACTACCAAATGTTGAAGGACCTATAACTGAGGCTCATTTTGTTTACCCTCAATCAATGAAAAATGTAGCAAGAGTACAGGCTTTTAGAAACTTTCTTTATAGTAAAATTTCCGAGTGGGAGTTTTAATAGATATTGCGACAATCTGTGCGATTGATAACTATTATCATTGATAATAGTTCTCATTTTCAATATAATAATAAAAAAAAAGGATAAAAATGAAAAAAATATCAATTTTAGGTTTAATTCTTTCATCACTTATATCTACTTTCGCAATAGCAAACGAAGTTAATATTTTTAACGGAAGACATTATAAAGCAGATGCTGAACTATATGGAAAGTTTACAGCAGCTACAGGAATTAAGGTAAATTTAATTAACGGTAAATCAGGCGCTTTAGAAAAACGAATGATAGAAGAAGGAGCTGATTCTGCAGCAGACCTTTACATCACAGCTGACGCAGGAAGATGTGGTGCATTTCAAGCAAAAGGTATGACACAAAGTGGATTAGTGTCACCAACAATTAAATCATCTGTTCCAAAAAACTTTAGAACAAAACATTGGGTTGGAGTAGCAAAGAGAGCAAGAATAATTTATTACTCACCAGAAAGAGTTACTGGCGCTGAATTATCGGGAATGACTTATGAAGGTCTAGCTGATCCAAAATGGAAAGGTAGATTAGTAATTAGAAAATCAAGCAACATTTATAATAAATCTCTTGTGGCTTCATTAATTGCGAATAATGGAAAAAAAGCAACTGCTGAATGGGCAAAAGGTGTTGTTGCTAACATGGCTAGAGAATCCACAGGAAATGACAGAGCTCAAATAATGGCAGTAGCAGCTGGAGAAGCTGATATTGCTGTGGCTAATACATATTATTTAGCTCTTATGTTATCTGGTAACAAAGGTGCAGAGCAACAAGAAGCTGCTAAAAAAGTTAAAGCATTTTTTCCAAATCAAGATGGTAGAGGAACACATATGAATATTAGTTGTGCAGCTCTAGTTAAAGGTGCCCCAAACAAAGAAAATGCTATTGCTCTTGTTGATTATTTATTATCACCTGAGGCTCAAGAACACTTTACTAATAATACTTTTGAGTTTCCAATGATTGATGGTGTTTCACCAAGCCCATTAGTAGTAAACAATTTGGGATTAGATTTTAAACAAGATCTAAAAACAAAAGTTTCTACATATGGAAAAAATCAAGCTGCAGCATTAGAAGTAATGACAGCTGCTGGTTGGAAGTAATATGGATAAAAAAGAATTTATTACTGATATTGATTACAATAAGTCTTCTAAGCCTTGTCCTACTTGCGCTTCAGAGTGTAAAAAAATCAATGACAGAATAAATAATAGAGACTTATCTAAAATTGAACCAAAGGAGGTTCCGCACATCCTAAAAGTTTTTAATTTTTGATATTCTTGAATTAGTGTCCATGGTAATGGGTTCTCCTTTCACTATGGACACTTTAAATTAAGTTTTCATGGTTATAAGGCGGATTATAATATGAAAAATTTAAGCATTTGGTACATTAGTTCATTTTTAATTTCATTATTAGTAGTTATTCCAATTTTAACTGTTTTTACGAGTTTTTTTGAAGATACGTCAAATTATTTTGAAATTCTTAAACAAACTTTTTTTCTCGAATATATATTTAATTCATTAACTCTTTTGATTGGAGTTTTATTTTTAACATTCATACTAGGAGTAGGTTCAGCATATATAGTCTCTTTTTACCAGTTTCCTTGTGCTAATTTTTTTAAGTGGGCTCTAATACTGTCTTTTGCTGTACCTCCTTATATATATGCTTATTCTTTATTCGCTTTTTTTGAAAATTATGGGACAGCATTTACAATCTTAAAATATTTTTTTGGAGACGGAAATTACAATAAACAAATTCCAAAATTTGACGGTATGTTTGGTTTAATATTATCAATCTCTTTCTCTTTGTATGTTTATGTATATATACTTGCGAGATCATCATTTTTATATCAATCGCAAAACCTAATAGAATTAGGTAAAAATCTCGGTTTTTCAAAATTTAAATCTTTTTATTCAATAATATTACCATCGGCGCGTCCTGCTATTGTTGCTGGTTTATCATTGGTTGCAATGGAAACATTAGCTGAATTCGGAGCGGTAGATTTTTTTTCTGTAAACACTTTAACTACTGGTATTTATAATGCTTGGATTACTTTTGATGACTTAGCATTCGCAAACAGAATATCCTTTTTTCTTTTATTGTTTATATTTATATTGTTTATAACAGAAAATTTATCTAGAAAAAAAGCCAAATATCATTTGGAAACTAAAGGTGGATTTAAGAATAAAGAAAAAATTAAACTTAATGGAAAAAAAGCTTTTTTTGCATTTTCATTTTGTTTCATTTTATTTTTTTTAAGTTTTTTATTTCCATTAAGTCAAATGTTGTACTGGACAATTAAATTCCCTGAAAATTTGATTGACTTGCAAGTAACTGATCTTTTGATAAATACTTTATATCTAGTTTCTTTATCAAGTTTAGTTTTAATATTTTTTGCTTTAATATCTAATTATGGAAATAGAGTTTCAAATAAAAAAATTTTAAATATATTGTCTACTTTATCAATTTCTGGTTATGCAATACCGGGGATAATTCTTGCTATAGCCTTTATAACTTTTATCGCTTGGTTTGATGAAAATATGATTAAAGCATTAGGATTTTTATCAATAAAAAAAATATTTATTGGTTCGGTTTTAGGTTTGGTTTTGGTTTATTTTGTAAGATTTTATTCATTAGCTTTTAATGGAATAAAATCAGGATATGAAAAAATGAATATTGCCGTAGATGAGAGTGCTTATCTTCTTGGATATTCTAAAACCAAAACTTTTTTAAATATTCACATACCCTACTTAAGAAATTCTCTTTTATTTGTTATTATATTAATTTCATTAGAAATAATTAGGGAATTGCCAATTACATTAATTTTGAGACCTTTTAATTTTGAAACATTTGCAACCACAGCATATATTTCTGCATCTGAAGATTTACTGGAAGCTGCTGCTGTTCCATCGTTATTTTTGATAATTATTGCAAGTTTCTTCATTTTACTTACGTCTAAATATATTTTAAGAGATAGAAATGAGTAAAAATTTTTTAGAAATTAAAAATGTCAATTTTAGAGCTGGAGGAAAAACTAAAGTTAAAAATGTTTCTTTTAATATTGAAAATAAAGGAGATATAATTTGTCTTCTAGGACCATCTGGTGTTGGTAAAACTACTATTCTTAGAACAATTGCAGGTTTAGAAAAAATTAAATCTGGATCAATAAAACTTAAAGGTAATATTTTATCTTCTTCAAAAGATCATATTGAACCAGAAAATCGAAATATATCTCTATCATTTCAAGAAAATAGTTTATTTCCTCATTATACTGTTGAAAAAAATATTTATTTAGGGGCTGAAGCAAAAAAGCTAAATGGAAAAAAGAAAATTAACCCTAAAAAAATAATTAAATTGTTAAATATCGAAAAAATATTAGGCAAATATCCTCACGAAATAAGTGCAGGAGAAGCACAAAGAACAGCTCTTGCTAGATCATTAGTTACCCAACCTGATCTTTTGCTATTAGATGAGCCATTATCAAATGTTGATCAAAGTTTTAAAGAAGAAATACAAGTTCAACTAAAAAAAATTTTAAATGATCTAAAAATTACAACTATTGTAGTGACCCATGATTCATACGAAGCTTTTTATTTAGGAAATAAATGTGGTTTAATTTTAGATGAAAAGTTGAAACAATTTGATGATCCTTATAACGTTTATCACTTCCCTAATTCAGTTGATGTAGTTAACTTTTTAAATAGAGGAATACTTATTCCAGCAAAAGTTACTGGAGAAAATAGCTTAGAAAATAAAGACCTTGGTACAATTAAAGGGAATTTTATAAAACATTATCCAAAAGGATCTGAAGTCCAACTTTTATTACAGCCCGAAGATTTAGAACATGATGATAAAAGTAATTTAAAATTAGAAGTTGTAGATAGAAAATTTAGGGGTACAAACTTTATTTATACTTTGAGAACTCAAAGTAAAAAATTAATACCTGTTTTTGTTCATTCACATCATATTCACCAACATGAAGTTGATGAGAAATTTGGAATAAAAAGACCAATTCATATTGACCATATTGTTTGCTTTTAAATTCTTCTTAGATATAATTTATTTTAAAGGGGTGTCGAAAGGCTGAGATTATACTCTTTGAACCTGTCCGGTAATTCAGAAAGGGAAAATGAAAGAAATAAATATAATTAGTCAATCTTCAGCAATTTCATTTACTTTAATTATAAGTATTTTGTTTGTTATCATAGGTATTATTTATTCAAAAAAATATCGAGGAATAAATAATTATTTAGTTGCAAATAGAAGTATTGGGGTTTTTTCGTTAACAACAAGTTTTGTTGCTTCAGCTCTTGGAACGTGGATTTTATTTGGGCCAGCCTCAGCTGCTACATGGGGAGGAATAGGCTCTGTTATAGGATACTCTTTGGGAACAGCATTTCCGTTATTTGTATTAATTTATCTTGGAAAAAAATTTAGAAAATTATATCCAAAAGGCAAAACATTGATTGAAGCTGTTAGAGCCAGATTTGGATTAAAATTATTTAAATTAATTTTATTTTTATCAATTTTTTATATGACAATATTTTTAATTGCTGAAGTTACAGCAATTTCAATATTAATTAATTATATTTCAGGCACTGATTTATGGATAACTTCTCTAATAATTATTCTTTGTTCAGCAATTTATACATTATATGGAGGTTTAAGAGCTTCTATTTTTACTGACAACATACAATTTATTGTATTTGGAATTTTATTGTTAATTGGTTTTAATTTTATAATTTTAACAAACAGTACCGAATTTAGTTTTGAGTATATAAAATTTAAAAAACCAGAATTATTAAGTTTTAATTATTTGCCGAATTTTACAGCAGGTTTAACATTTTTTGTTGCTGTAGCTGCAACTAATCTTTTTCATCAAGGTAATTGGCAAAGGGTGTACGCAGCAAAAGATAATAGGACATTAAAATATAGCTTAACCATCTCTTTCATAATTATAATACCAATTGTATTTTTAATGGGATTTAGTGGATTAATAGCCACATCCAAAAATCCAAATGTTATCCCTGATCTTGCTTTTTTTACGCTGTTATTAAAAAATAATATTTGGATGTTATCTTTAGTTATTTTGTTTCTAGCTATATCATTAACAGTTAGTAGTATTGATACTTTAATTAATGCTATATCAAGCTTAATTATTGTTGATGGAAATAAAATTTTTGAAGCCAGAGGTAATTATTTTAATTTTTCAAAATATTTTATAATTATTCTTTCTATAATTACATTTGTTGTTGCGTCTTATGGGTTCAGCATACTTTATTTGTTTTTATTAGCTGATTTATTTTGTTGTGCAGCTGTTCTGACTGTATTTTATAGCTTTTATAATAAATCTATTAATGAAAAAAATGCCTATATTTCAATAATTGTTGGATTATTCATTGGTTTGTTCTTATTTCCAAGTACTGATTTTTCTAAATCATTATTAATTGGCGTGTTATTTCCAACTACTTATTTTCCTGATTTTATGTCGCAATCATTGCTATTTTTGTCATTTTCATTCGCTACTTTAACCCCTATATTTATTTGGAAAATTAGATAAAATGATTAAAGATTAATAAAATGACTCATTTTATAATACCTTTTATAATATTGATTTTAGTAGTTGTATTTATTCATGAATATGGTCACTATTATTTTGCCAAGAGATATGGTGTAGGAGTAACGGATTTTTCAATAGGTTTTGGAAAAGAGATATTCGGTTGGAATGACAAATCAGGAACTCGCTGGAAAATTTGCTGGATACCTTTAGGCGGTTATGTAAAATTTTTTGGTGATAGAAATGTATTTAGTCAGTCTGATCAAGAAGAATTATTAAAAAAATATAATGATGAAGATAAAAAAAAATTATTTGTTTTAAAACCTCTTTATCAGAGATCTTTAATTGTTGCAGGTGGACCATTAGCTAATTTTGTTTTGGCTATAATAGTATTCTTTTTTATTTATACTTTTGTTGGAAAGGATTTTACACCAGCAATGATTGATGAGGTACGAAAGGATAGCCCAGCTGAAATTGCAGGTTTGATGAAAAATGATGTTATTTTGGAAATAGACAATACTAAAGTTAAAAGCATTTTGGATGTTTCTAAACTTATAACAATGTCAACATCTGAATTTATCAATTTTAAAGTTTCTAGACAAGATGAAAATATTTTATTAAAGGTTAAACCTAATATTGTTGATACCAAAGACAATTTAGGCAATAAGATTAAAAAGAGGATGATTGGTATAACACTGATTCCCTACAACAATGAAATAAATCATCAAAAATTAGGACCTACTAAAGCATTGTACTATTCTATAAATGAAGTTTATTTTGTTTCAATTTCATCTTTAAAATATTTGGGTTCGATTATTTTTGGTTCTGGTGATAGCTCACAACTAGGTGGGCCTATTAGAATAGCAAAAATTAGTGGTCAGGTTGCTGAAGTTGGTCTAATTCCCTTTTTAAGCATGATGGCTTATATTTCTATAAGTTTAGGTTTAATTAATCTGTTTCCTATTCCTTTGCTTGATGGAGGTCATTTAATGTTTTATGCCTTTGAAAAAGTTTTAGGTCGTCCCTTAAGCCAAAGAACTCAAGAAGGTTTTTTTCGAATCGGACTATTTTTAATTCTATCTTTGATGTTTTTCGCGACATTTAATGATCTCAAAGATTTAGGCTTATTTTAAAGGTTTTTTTTACTTTAATAAAAAGTCAATAAAATCAACACTTTTTAATAACAACATCTTGTGCATAAATTAAATTAACATACTAAAAAAAAGCTTGAATTATCAACGATTTTGTTAAGTATGAATAATAACCATTAAAACCGGAGCTAAAATGAACAAAAAACAATTAGTAGCTAAATTAGCGGGTTCTTTAAATCAAAGTAAGGCAGATGCAGAGCGTACTTTTGATACAATAACCAACACTATTCTAGATGCGTTAAAAAATGATGATTCTGTGAAAATTGCTGGTTTTGGAACTTACAAAGTAGCAAAGAGAAAGGCCAGAATTGGACGTAATCCAAGAACTGGAGAGCAAATTCAAATTGCTGCCTCTCAAAAAGTAAAGTTTTTACCGGCTAAAGCACTAAAAGAAGTGTTTAATAGATAAGTAAAAAAATAATAACAGCCTTTTGAAAAATAAAGGCTGTTATTATTATACAAGTTTTTAGGCGTATTATTTATATTATCTCGTTTTCATCCCAAATTTTTTTCCAATCAAATATTGGAGGAATACCATAAGTGGAGTTGATAAAAGTACAATGCATAGCCAAAGAAGGAATTGGTGAGAAACAATTTTCTTTTTCATATATTTCATGTAGCTTTTTTTCCATAGGATGATGTCTTATAGTAGCCATAGATTTAAGTTCATTTAAATATTTTAAAATCATTTTTTTACTTGTTAAAAATGTAATTAAAGTTTCATTGACACTTCTCCAATGTCTCATATTCCCAATATAAATATTAGAGTTTTCTAATTTACTGTATAAATAAGGATAATCTGCAGGGCATAAAAAAATATCTTTATTTAACTGAGAAGAGATTTTTTCATAAGTAAACAACATTTCAGTAAGTGCAATTTTTTCATGAATATAGTCATCTTCCAAAAAATATACTAAATCGTTTGCAGAATCTACAGCTAGTTCAATTGATTTTAAAATATTTTTCATATTAGAAAACATACCATCCGTAATAGGTTTGTTGTTAGTGTCATTTTTAACAATTGCATCAGAAAATTCTTTTTTGCCAAGATTTATGATTGAAGTTTCAAAATTAGCTTTTTTTAGTAAATTATTAATTCTTTCTAAATTTTCTTTTGTGGAATTATCGTCAGTAATGATTAATTTAATTTTAATTTTTTGAAAAATATCTAAAGCGCTATTACATGAATTTATAAGTGAATTTATCGTTCTTAATGTATATTCAATTTTTGGAAATTCAAATATTCTTTTTTTATTTTGATCTAGCATAACTTTACTTTTTTCCACTTCAGTAGAAGTATAAGATCTAATGATTATGGTAAGATCCGTAATTTTTCTAGTAATATGAACTTTGCCAGTAGGTATTGTAATAGAAGATAAGCCTGGTTTACTTAGATTATCGTTTGCAGTTTTTTTTAACGTTGGTATGTATAAATTATTTTGATCGATAATTTCGTAGCCTAGTTTTCTTGCTATTTGTATGAATATTTTTTTAAATAGATTTTTATTTTCTTTTTTACTTATTTTTTTCATTTTTAACTAATTCTTTCTTCCACTCATTTAAAATATACATGTTATCCAAAGTATTCTTCCATTTCATACAGGGATAATCTCCTTCTATTTTATTTTCTAATATAAAATTATTTACTAAATTTATTTGATTTTCAAAAATTTCAAATTTGGAATTAATAAAAGATTTATAAGATCTGTTTTTTGTTTGTATTTCTACAAAACTTTTTTTACCTGGCAACCAGGGGTTATCAATTATTAAATTACCTTTTGTCCCTTCAATTATAGTTTTATTTTCCATATTTAATCTTATTGCTACACCAATTTTTGATTTAATATTATTTTTATATAATAATTCTGCATAAGCAACATCATCTACTCCTGTTTGGCATAATGATCCAGATACCTCACTTATTTTTGGATTTTCATGTTTATCATCATTGTAGATGTTACCTATTAAGTTCGAAAATGAAACTGGATAGCATCCTACATCGAGAATAGCGCCACCACCTAAGTCAGGATTAAAAAGTCTTGATTTTTTTTTTATTTTTTTAATAAAAAATCCAAAATTCGACTTGATAAAAAGAACATCACCAATAGTTTTTTTTTTTATTTCATTTATTACGAAGTTTGTTTGCGGATGTGATCTATAAGCAATAGCTTCCATAAAAAATACTCTGGAATTATTTAGTTTTTTATAAACATTTAAACTTTCTTCGTAATTTATAGAAATTGGCTTTTCACATAATATATTTTTATTAAACTCAATAGCTTTTATAACTAGATCATGATGAGTATTATTTAATGTCGATATATAAATCGCATTTATTTCATCACATTTTAAAATTTCTTCATAATCATTAAATCTATACTTTTTATCTATACCGTAAGTATTCCCAAATTTTTCAAGTCGAGAAGGGTTTTTACTAGATATAGATAGTAGTTTAGTTTCATTAAGATTTTTAATCGAATTGGCAAATTTATCTGCCATATTCCCCAAACCAATAATACCCCATTTAATCATGATGTTAATTTAAAATTAATATATTTTTATTTATTATTTTATTTTATAATATTTTTTTGTAATTTACACACATGAAAATAAAAACATCCTCAGAATTAATTCAAAATTCTTTAAAAGAAATTAAAACCATATCTCCAAATGAAGCTTTGAAACTTTCAAATGAGAATAAATGTAATTTAATTGATATTAGAGAAATTTCCGAACTAGAAGCTACTGGAAAAATTAAAAATTCATTACATATTCCAAGAGGTGTTTTAGAATTTTCAATACATCCCACGAGTCCTTTTTTCAAAAAAGAAAAAATAGATTCTAATAAAGAAATGATATTATTTTGCGCCGCAGGAGGAAGGTCTGCTTTAGCGGCAAAAACTTTGCAAGATATGGGTTTCGAAAAAGTATCTCATATTGATGGGGGTTTTTCTTTAATGATAAATAGCGGTTTTGAAATCGATTAATTTTTAAACTCATCTAAGGCATAATCTAACCTATCTTGCCCCCAAAATATTTTGTCATTTACAATAAAAGTCGGAGCACCAAATATTTTTTTATCAAAAGCTTTTTGTGTTATATTTTTTAAATTGTCTTTTGTTTCTTGTTTACTTATATTTTCATAAAAAATCTTAGGATCAATATTAATTTCTTTTAAAATTTTTATTATATTTTCTTTATTATCAAGATCAGAATTTAAAGACCAATAAGCATCAAAAAATTTATCTATAAATAGATCTTTAGCATTATCATCGATAACCAATATACCCCTCATTAAAGACAAGGAGTTAATAGGAAATTTTTCATTAAATTTAAAATTAATTTTAAATTTTCTGGCAACCATTTCGCAATCATCAACCAAAAATTTTTTTTTTGATTTTATTAATGCTGGTGCAGTAATGCCAGCCAAATTGTGTAAACCACCAAGCAATATTGGTTTATAAACAAATTCAATTTTTTTTTCCTTTTGAATCTCTCTAATTCTTTTATGAGCTAAATAAGAATAAGGACTTATAAAATCAAAATAAAAATCAATAAATTTATTCATACAAAGATATTTTTTTTGCAAAAAATATTTTAATTAACCAATAAATTGATATTCCAAAAGGTCCAATGAAATATGTAAAAGTTAAAGGAAAAAAAACTAAAAATTTTGGAATAATATATTTTTGACTGTCCCTTACTATCCATGAACCACAAAATAGATTTAGAGAAACAAAATGTATCCAAAAAATTATTAGAAATGTTGTTTCGGTAAATAAACTTCTTAATTCATTTAGTCCCAAATATAATAAAAAAACTTCAGAAAAATCGTATCCTGAAATAAAAAATTTATAGATTAAGTACATATAAATTAAAGATAGAACCAGAATAGGAAAAACAGAAGTTATAAATAAATTACATATCTTTGATTGAGGAAAAAAAAGCAATATAAACCAAAAAGGTAAAACTCCTATGTTTAACCACAGATATATCATTTCAATTGTAAAAAATGCTGATATTTGTTCGATCATTTAATAATATATTATATTACATCAATCAGTGATTCCTATAAAAAATAAAAAAAAAACTTTGCAGGCAACTGTGGAAGAAATGCGCAATTTTTCATTTTCTTATATAGAAAAGTATGCTCCATCCAAGCAACAATTAAAAACATACTTATTAAAAAAATATTTAAAAAATAAAATTAAAGATATTAATAATAAAAATATTACTGATTTAATAGAAGTAGTTCTAGAGGATCTTGAAAAAAATAAGTTTATAAATGATAAATTTTACTCAAAATCAAAAGCAAAAAGTTTAATTAACCGAGGTAGTTCAATAAATAAAATACGTAATTATTTATTGTCAAAAGGTATAAAAGGTCAGTTTATTAAAGATACAATCGATCAAATTAAAGATAATAACGAAGATCAAGATTTTTTTTCAGCAATCAAGGTATGTAAAAAAAAAAGAATAGGCCCATCGAGAGATGAAAATAATAGAATTTTATTTTATAAGAAAGACATTTCTATTTTAGCAAGGCTAGGATTTGGTTATGAAATATCAAAAAAAGTAATGGAATTAACAAAAGATGAATACTTAAAAATAGTTAATTTACTTTAGCTACTTATTTTTTTTTTCTTTTAAATAATAATTAATTTTATTTCTAATATAGTTTTTTACTAAAATAAAAACTACTAGACCAAATATTGAAACAGAAACTATTATTATTAATATTGTTCTAATCTGTTCACTCATAAAAAATTCTCTGATCTTTTTAGTATAAGTGCTGGATTTTTAAAATTGTCTTTACCGTATAGAATTTCATTTCCATCAAAATCTGAAACTTTACCGCCAGCATTTTTTAATATTGCGTGACCTGCTGCTATATCCCACTCAGAAGCTCTAGGTTCTGCAACGTATAAATCAAATTCTCCAGCAGCTATTACACAGAATTTTAAAGAACTTTTCATTTTTTTAAAACTTGTTACTTTATATTTTTTATGTAACTCAATTATTTCAGGTTTTAGCTCATTTGAATAAGAAACTGCATTAACCTCATTATCTTTACTTAATTTTTTACAATTTAAAGCTATTTTTTCATTTTTATTTAATTCAAAACAAGATCCTAAGCTGTAACTGTAAAACAATCTTTTTTTTGCAGGAGCGTTAATTATTCCTAACTCTGCCTTTTTTTCAATTATAAGGCCTGCATTAATAGTAAATTCATCTCTTCCATTAATGTAATCAGATGTTCCATCTATAGGATCTATTAACCAAAAAGTTTTAAGATTTTTCGATTCTTTATTTTCCGAAGATTCTTCTGAAACAATGGGAATTTTTGGAGTTATTTCTTTTATTTTATTTATTAAAATATTATTTACTTCAATGTCAGCATTTGTAACTGGTGTATTGTCAATTTTAGTTTCTTTATTTAGACCTTTGTTTCTCAATTCTAGAGATATTTCTCCAGCTTTTAAAAAAACATCAATTAAATTATCGACAATTTTTTTTCTTTCGTCTAAATTCATTTTTACCTTATATTAGAAATACGTATATATACCAACAATATGACAATTAAACTAAATTCACTAGGTTTAGATAAAGATCCTAAAGATACTAAAGTTGTAGTAGCTATGTCAGGAGGTGTTGATTCATCAACAGTAGCGGGTTTGATGAAAAATGAAGGATATAATGTAATTGGAATAACTTTAAAATTATATGATGACACTAAAGAAATTTCAAAATCAAAACAATGTTGTGCTGGCCAAGATATAATGGATGCAAAAAGAGTAGCAAACAAGTTAGGAATTGAACATAAAATTTTATACTATCAAGATAAGTTTAAACAAGGAGTAATAGATAATTTTGTTGAAAGTTATTTAAAAGGCGAAACCCCAATTCCTTGTGTTCAATGTAATCAAACAGTCAAATTTAAAGATTTATTTGAAGAATCAAAAAATTTGAATGCTGACGCATTAATTACTGGTCATTATGTAAAAAGCATAACCACTAATAATGAAACGAATATGTATAAAGCTATAGATGAAAATAGAGATCAAAGTTATTTTTTATTTAATACTTCAAGAGAACAATTAAATTATCTGAGATTTCCCCTTGGAGGCATGTTAAAAAATGAAACAAGACAAATTGCTAAAAAATTAGGTTTAAATGTTGCTGACAAACCAGATAGTCAAGATATATGCTTTGTTCCAAATGGAGATTATTCTTCTGTAATAAAAAAATATAGACCTGCCGCTTATCAAAAAGGAAATATAAAAGACGTAAATGGAAAAGTAATAGGAGTTCATGAAGGTGTTATAAATTTTACAATAGGTCAAAGACGTGGAATAAAAGTTTCAGACAAAGAGCCACTTTACGTAGTAGAAATAAATGCTGAAAAAAATGAAATTATTGTAGGTCCAAAAAAATATTTAGCTCAAAAAAAAATAAAGTTAAAAAATTTAAATATTTTATGCAAATCATATGAACTAAAAGAAGAATTGTTAGTAAAAGTTAGATCCACAGGAAAATTGTTAAAAGCAAACATAGATTTAAATAAAGATAAAGCTACTATTGAATTATTGGAAAATGAATATGGAATTTCACCTGGTCAAGCATGCGTATTTTATAAAAAAGACAATAATGGAGATAAACTTTTAGGTGGAGGGTGGATTACTAATTAGTTTTTTTCCACATCAAAAAAGATAAAAAATAGAAAAAAAGTAGTATTAAAAAATAATTCCATTCTAATATGTAATCAACTTTAGATTCTAAATTATAAATTGTTAATATGATCAAAATGATTGCTGTAGCTATGCA
>CACPKQ010000014.1 GCA_902634455.1 uncultured Pelagibacteraceae bacterium
TTTAAAAGAAAACAACAGTTCAGGATTTGTAAATGGAGCTATACTTGGTCAAAACGATCAGCATCATGAAATAAAAACAAACATAAAACATATTGGCCAAACAACTAAGAGTTATCAAAAAATTAAATCAGTACTAAATAAAAATAGCAAAGCAGTATTCCAAGGAAAAATATATGTTGATAAAAATGCTCAAAAAACAAATGGTTATCAATTAAGTAAAGCAATTCTTTTAGATGAAAACAGTGAATTTGATTCTAAGCCAGAGCTTGAAATATATGCTGACGATGTGAAATGTTCTCATGGTTCTACATCAGGAAGTTTAGATGAAAATTCAATTTTTTATTTAATGTCTAGGGGATTAAGTAGAAAAGACGCAAAAAAAATTTTAATCCAAGGTTTTTTAGCTGATGCAATAGAAACAGTTACTAACAACGAAATAAAGAAATTTCTTTTGAAAAAAATAGAAAAAAGTCTTAATGAATATAGATAATATTAAAAGTCAGTTTCCAATATTTAGCAATAAGGTTCACAACAATGACCTAGTTTATTTAGATAGTGCTAACTCCTCTCAAAAACCCCTTGTTGTAATTGACAGAATTTATGATTTTTATACCAAAGAATTTTCTAACGTTGGAAGAAGCGTTCATTATTTAGCTGTTGCAGCTACAAACTTCTATGAAAATACAAGAACTTCTGTTCAAAAATATATTAATGCAAAAGATAAAAATGAAATAGTTTTTACTAAAGGAGCTACAGAAGCAATGAATCTTGTAGCAAATACATTTGGACAAAAGTATTTAAAAGAAGGAGATGAAGTACTTTTAACTGAGCTTGAACATCACTCAAACTATGTGCCCTGGCATTTTTTAAGAAAAACTAAAGGCATAAAAATTGAATTTGCAGAAGTTAATAGTGATGGTGAAATTACAATCGAAAGTATTGAAAAAAAAATTACAAAAAAAACAAAATTAATTGCTTTTACTCATTTATCAAATGTAACAGGTGCAATTTTACCAGTTAAAGAAATCACAGAACTAGCTCATTCAAAAGGAATTCCTGTTTTAATTGATGGTTGTCAAGGTGCACCTCATTTAAAATTGGATATGCAAGATTTAGATTGTGATTTTTATGCTATTTCTTGTCATAAAATGTATGGACCAACTGGACTAGGTATACTTTATGCAAAGAAAAAATGGTTAGAAGAACTACCACCATACCAGGGTGGTGGAGGCATGATTGGTCAGGTAAAAAAAAATGACATTAGTTATGGTGATTTACCAAACAAGTATGAAGCAGGAACAATGGCAACTGCACAAGTTATTGCATTTGATGAATCTATTAAATTTTTAAATAAAATTGGAATAGAAAATATTATTAAACATGAAAAAGAATTAATAGATTATGGACAAGAAGTTTTAAAAAAAAATAATTCTGTAAAATTAGTTGGAAACCCCAAAAATAAGGGTGCAGTTTTATCATTTACTATAGAAGGGATACACCCACATGATATTGCTACTATTTTAGATGAAGATGGTGTTGCTATAAGAGCAGGACATCATTGTTGTCAGATACTACATGATAAGCTAGGTCTTCCTGCTACAGCGAGAGCATCTCTTGGTGTTTATAATACAAAAGAGGATATAGATAAATTAAATGCATCAATAAATAAATGTAAAAAAATTTTTAATACAAAATGAATACCAAAGAATTATATCAAGAAATTATATTAGACCATGGAAAAAATCCTAGAAATCTAGGAAAAACTGAAAATTACAACAAGGAAGCAAAAGGACACAATCCTTTATGTGGTGACAAAGTTCATATTTTTTTAGAACTTGATGAAAATAAAAAAATAAAAGATATCTCCTTCGAAGGAAGTGGCTGCGCTATATCAATGGCATCAGCTTCAATTTTAACAGATTTAATTAAAGGAAAAGAAGAAAATGAAATTAAAGAAATTGTAAGAGATTTTTTAGAAATGATAAAAACAAAAGAAAATTTAGAAAATAAAAGTTTGACTGAAGACGATATAACAAAATTAATGTGCCTTTCTGGCGTAAAACAATATCCCATGCGAGTTAAATGTGCTACTTTAGCTTGGCACACTTTAACATCTGCAATTGAAAATAAAAAAGAAGAAATTAATATAGAAGAGTTGGATTAATTATGAATATTAAAGATAAAGTAATCTCTGAAATAAAAAAAATTTACGATCCTGAAATACCAGTTAATATTTATGAACTAGGTTTGATTTATGATATAAATGTAGATGAAAAAAATAATGTAAAAATAAATATGACATTAACTACTCCAAACTGTCCAGTAGCAGAAAGTTTGCCTAAAGAAGTACAGGATAGCGTCAAAGCAATCAAAGGAATAAATAATGTTGATTTAAAATTAGTATGGGAACCGCCTTGGGACAAATCTATGATGTCTGAGGCAGCAAAATTAGAATTAAATTTATGAGCAAACAAATAATTTCTTTAAGTAATAACGCAGCAAATAGAATAAAAGAGATTATGTCTAATGCTGAAAAAGATTCTATAGGTGTAAGAATTGGAGTTAAATCGGGTGGCTGTGCAGGAATGTCATATGTGATGGAATACACTAAAGAAGTTAATCCGAGCGATGAAATTATTGAAGACAAAGGTGTAAAAGTTTTTGTTGATTCAGGTGCCATTATGTATCTTTTAGGAACTGAAATGGACTACAAAAAAGAAGAGTTTTCGTCTTCTTTTGTATTCAAAAATCCTAATGAAACTGAAAGATGTGGATGTGGAGAGTCATTTAAGGTATAATCAGTAATTATGAGGGATACAAAGCATTTAGAAAAACACTCTAACAAGCTTGCTCAGAGCAAAAAAGAAAAAAATTTGTTTAGAACTTTACGTAAAGAAGTTGAAGCAGGTGCTCACGGTACTTTAGATTACACTATCAAAGAAGGTGTAAACAAAAACAAAATTGCCGACGAGAAAATTTTGAAAAGTAAAAAATAATATTAGCTACTGTAATACATTTCAAACTCTATTGGATGAGGCGTGTGTTCGAAATTATGTATTTCTTCAAATTTTAGAGCGATATAGGCATCAATTTGATCATCTGTAAAAACATTACCTTGTTTTAAAAAGGCTCTATCTCTATCCAAACTTTCCATTGCTTCTCTTAAAGAACCGCAAACAGTTGGAACTTTTTTAACTTCATTTTCGGATAATGCATATAAATCTTTATCTAATGGTTTACCTGGATCAATTTTATTTTTTACTCCATCTAAACCAGCCATTAACATTGCTGAAAATGTTAAGTAAGGGTTTCCGGCTGCATCGGGAAACCTAATTTCACATCTTGCACCTTTTTTATTTAAAGTAATTGGAATTCTACAAGATGCAGATCTATTTCTCGCTGAGTAAGCAAGTAAAACTGGTGCTTCAAATCCTGGAATTAATCTTTTGTAACTGTTAGTAGTTGCATTTGAAAAAGCATTGATTGCTTTAGCATGTTTTAATATTCCTCCAATATAATGTAGAGCAGTTTTTGATAATCCTGCGTATTCACTACCAGAGAAAACTGGAGTTTGTCCTTTCCAAATTGATTGATGAGTGTGCATACCAGATCCATTGTCACCTTTGACAGGTTTTGGCATGAAGGTTGCTGTTTTTCCAAAAGAATGAGAAACCATTTGAACTACATATTTATATAATTGTACGTTATCTGCTTGTTCAACTAATGTGCTATATAACATTCCAAGCTCATGTTGACTTGGTGCAACTTCATGATGGTGTTTTTCAACGGCTATTCCAACATCTCTTAATCCTTTTAGATATTCACTTCTCATGTCTTGTGCTGAGTCAACAGGTGGCACAGGGAAATAACCACCTTTAACTCCCGGTCTGTGACCCATATTTCCGTTTTCATATTTTTTTCCAGAGTTATATGGACCTTCCATGCTATCGATAGCAAAACCAATTTCGTTCATGTCATTTTTAATTCTCACATCGTCAAAAACAAAAAATTCTGGTTCAGGGCCAAAATAGGCTTTATCACCAATTTTTGTAGATTTTAAATAAGACTCAGCTTTTTTTGCTATACTTCTAGGGTCTCTTTCGTAAGAATTTTTTTTAACTGCATCTAAAATATCGCAGAATAAAATTAAAGTGTTATGAGAGGTGTAAGGATCTACTATTTGTCTGCTTAAATCTGGTTTTAAAATCATATCAGACTCATTTATTGCTTTCCATCCCGCAATAGAAGAGCCATCAAAGAAAACTCCTTCATTTAACATTTCATCATTAACAGCTGTCGTGTCCATTGTTAGATGTTGAAGCTTTCCTCTTGGATCAGTAAACCTTAAGTCAACATACTCAATTTCTTTATCTTTAATTAATTTTAAAACTTTATTTGAGCTCATAATTTTAATTGACTGTTTATCCAATAAATTAAAAAAACATAAATAAAAAGATATTTCACTATATAACAGCTATGCATTTTAAACATAAGTAGTAATCTAGAATTATGAAAAAACAGCAAAACTCACCATTAAATTGGCTTAAAAATTTCCCTTTTAAAAAGATCACAGACCACAAGTACAGTAGGGGTCAATTGATTATTGTTGGTGGACAAAAAGAAATGGTGGGTGCCACAATTTTGAGCGCAGAATCAGCCCTAAGGACAGGAGTGGGGTCTGTAAAAATTATATGTAATAAAGAAACTTTACCAATATATTCAATGAAATTTCCGTCGTTGTTGAAAAAGGAAGTAAATAAATTTGAGGAATTTAAAAAGTTTGTTTTAAAAAATAAAGAATCTACTTTTTTAATAGGACCTGGTGCAGGGTCTAATAAAACGACCAAACAAAAAGTAGTTTTTTTACTTAAAAATATTAAAAATGTAATTTTAGATGCAGACGCACTTACTTCTTTTAAAAAAGATTTAAATAAATTTTATAAATTGATTGATAAAAATAAAATAATTACACCTCATATTAGAGAATTTAAAAGTATTTTTCCAAACTTACAAAAAATAAAAAGTAATGAACTAAAAATTATCGAAGCTTTAAAAATAATAGATTGCACAATAGTTTTGAAAGGAAGTATAACCTATATATCAAATGGGACAAATATGGTTATTAATAACAATTCTACTAAAGAATTAGCTGTTATAGGAAGCGGGGATGTTCTTTCAGGAATAATCTCTAGTTTAGTTGGGAATAATAAGTTAAATCCTTTTGAAGCAAGTTGCGCAGGAGTTTGGATACATAGTGAAATTGGAAAAAAATCTGGTATAGGATTGATTTCTGAAGATCTGATAAAACAATTACAATCCACTTTGAAAAAATTATATGGAAGATTTATTAAACAAAGAACCCGTAAAAAGAGTTAGCCAAAAACTAAAACATTTTGATGAAAGCTTAAGTGTAATAGTTTTAGATAGTTCTGCGCGGACAGCACAAGATGCAGCAAATAGCCTCAATACAGAAGTTGGTTCAATAGTTAAAAGTTTGTTTTTAAGAACAAAAAACTCTTTCTTGTTATGTTTAGTTGCAGGTGATAAGAGATGCTCTCTCAATAAAATAAAAAAAATTTTAAATGAAAAGGATGTAAGCATGGGAAGTGCTGATCAGGTAAAAGAAATTACAGGATTTACTATAGGTGGTGTATCTCCAGTGGCACATTTAAATCCTTTGAAAATTTATATAGATGAATCGCTTTCCAGATTTAAAAATATTTATGGAGCAGCGGGTCATCCAAACTGTGTTTTTAAAATTGATTTTGAAAATCTTCAAAAGATTACTAATGGTGAAGTTATGGATATTAGTGAATGAAAAATCCTAAGTCTTTAGATTATCTTCTTCTATCAATATTGTCTTTAATATGGGCATCTGCTTTTTTTAATATTAAAATTGCAACATACTCTTATGGTCCAATAACTATTGCTTTTTTTAGAATTCTATTAGGAGCAATACCGGTAGTATTTCTCTGTTTGTACAATAAAATAAAAATAGAGGCATTTTCTAAGGACTGGTTATGGTTTGCATCCATTGGAGTTATAAATCTAGTAATACCATTTTTTTTAATTGCTTATGGTGTTCAAGAGGTACAAAGCAATCTCGCTGCTATTTTAATGGCATCAACTCCTTTAAGTGCAACTATTCTTGCACACTTTTATACAAAGAATGAAAAAATTAATTATACAAAGATCGTTGGGGTTCTTATTGGTTTTTTGGGAATTATTTTTCTTTTCTCAGACAATATCCTTATAGATAATAATAATTTCTTTTATGCTCTAATGATACTGTTTGGTTCGACGTTTTATGTAATTGGAGGTCTTTTAACTTTAAAAATTAGCAAAAAAAGAAATGAAAATGTAACAGCTTCTATTTTAATATGGGGAGCAATAATAATTTTTCCAATTACGATGGTAATTGAACAACCTTGGAATTTAAGTCCAAGATTAGATTCTACTATATGTTTAATTTATCTTGGTATTTTTCCTACAGGAATAGCGTGGTTACTGAGATTTCATATTTTAAAAAGAAATGGATTGGTTTTTCAGGCTCAAGTAGCTTATTTAATTCCAATATTTGGGGTTATTCTGGGCTATATATTTTTAAAAGAAATAATAACCATAAAAGTTTTAGCTGCTCTTGTAGCAGTGATAATTGGAATCTATTTTGTAAGGCGTTCCATAAAACAAAATCTTACTTCAGTTTAGATAATTCTTTTATGTGAGATGAGTTTGTTTCACAACAACCGCCTAAAATAGTTGCACCATTATTAATAATTTTTTTTGCAAATTCACCAAAAATTTTGTCAGTTATTTCATCTCTTTTTCCTAAAGTTACATTTGGATTTTTTCCTACTTCATTAAATTTAGCATCATTAAATCTGTGAACTGGCAAAGGTTCTTCTACACCCCACAGATTTGCTTTAAAACCAAACGGTATATTTAATTTTTTCAATTCATTCAAAGTATTTTCTATTATCTCTAGAGACACACATGCGGTGATTACTCCTAACCATCTATCATTCTTATATTTTTTTACTACTTCAGTTATTGTTTCATTAGATGGAAGTTTACCATTTTTTTTAATATGAAGACCGATTAAAACTGGTTTTTTAAATTCTTTTATAACGTTTAGTGCTATTTCAACTTCTCTTCCACTAGAAATAACATCTAAATAAAAAAAATCGATATAAGGATCAATTATACTTGCTTGATCAAAAAAATCTTTTTCAATTATATTTTTTTCTCTTTTGTCAACCTCATAGGTATCATTTTGAGCAGGGAGACTACCTGCAATTAAAATATTTTTTTTTGATAATTCTTTTGCTTTTATAGCAAGTTCACATGCTTTTTGATTAACAAAATGGAATTTATCTCTAACTTGATTTTGTTCCATTCTTACCCTTCTAGTAGTAAACGTGTTAGTTAATATTACCTCTGCTCCAGCATTGATAGATGATAAATGGGTATCAATTACTAATTGATAATATTTTTCATCTATTAGTGAAGTAGCTGACCATAGCGTTCCTTTAGAAATAAGACCTCTTGCAAGCAATTCTTGCCCCATACCTGAATCTAAAATTCTTATTTTTTTGAAAAAATTTAAATCCATTTTAGAAAAATAATTTAACTCCCATTCTACCTGAAACAAATAAAACTAGTAAGGCTGTTACCAATGCTAGTATTCTTGTTGGAAATATTTTTAAGTTTAAAAAATTTCCTATTTGTCCACCGATTAATACAGCAATCAAAAGATACCAATAATTATGTATTTCATTTAAAACCAAATTTTTTGTTAATTGACCTATAATTCCTGAAATACAATTAATTAATATAAATATCGAAGTTGTTGTTACAATGTGATTTGCTTTACCAGCTCTAGTTAGAAAAAGTATTGGGCTTAAAAAAATTCCACCACCAATCCCAACTATACCGGATATAAATCCTAAAATTCCTCCAATTAAAATAGAAACAAATACTGGAATTTTTTTGAAATTTTCTTCTTTGTCATCATAAGATTTAAATTTAAATAACAACAACAAGCCCGCTGTTATTAAAACTAAAAATAGTAATATTTCAAATAGTTCTTTTTCTATTGGTAAAGCACCTCCTACAAACGCAAGCGGAATAGATCCGATTAAATAAGGGGTTAATAATTTAAAATTTAAGTTTCCAGCTCTTATATAGTTAAAACAATTTCCAGAAACTACGATTATGTTGCAACTTAAAGCAATTATTGGAAATATGTAAAATGGAACATTCCATATTAAAAGTAAAGCTAGATAGGTTGATCCTCCTCCAAATCCTACACTTGAGTACAATATTGCTGTTACAAAAAATAAAATTGATAATATAATCATTTTTAATTAATTAAATTTTATGAGAGTAAATATAGCACTTTTAACTGTTACAGATACTAGAACTTTAAAAAATGATAAATCAGGATCTATTCTTGTTACTAAAATAGCTAAAGCTAAACACAATTTGATTGAAAGAAAAATTTGCAAGGATAACAAAAAAGATATCAAAAAAATTATAAAAAAGTGGTTAACAAAGAAAAAAATTGATGTGATAATTACAACAGGGGGAACAGGATTAACTGGGAGAGATATTACACCAGAAGCAATCGATGAAATAGCAGATAAACATATTCCTGGATTTGGAGAAGTATTTAGAACCCTTAGCTTAAAAACAGTAGGTACTTCGTCAATACAATCTAGAGCTTGTGCTGTTTTAGCTAAAGGAAAATATATTTTTGCCTTACCTGGCTCATCAGGAGGTGTAACTGATGCTTGGGATAAAATATTAGTTCATCAATTAGATATAAATCACAAACCTTGTAATTTTGTAGAATTATTTCCAAGACTTAAAGAAAAATAATTATTTTTGGTATTTTTCTTTCCAATCAGAGTAGGGCATGCCATAAACATGTTCTCTAGCCTCTGGATCAGATATATTTATCCCTTTTTTTTCTGCCTCTTCTCGGTACCATTTAGATAAACAATTTCTACAAAAACCAGCCAAATTCATCAGATCAAGATTTTGCACATCTTTTCTTTCTCTAAGGTGTTTTATTAATCTTTCGAAAGCAGCTGACTGCAAATCTTTTTTTATATTATCATCCATTTTTTTTTATGTTAAAGTTTTATTACATATATGAAACTTTCAGGATCATATCAAATAAACTTAGAAAAACAAAAAGTTTGGGAAGCTTTAAATGATCCAGAAATATTAAAGCAATCAATACCAGGATGTGAAGATTTTAAAAAAAATTCTGCGACAGAATTTACGGCAACTGCAACAAACAAAATTGGACCATTTAACGCAACTTTTACAGGAGATATACAATTGAAAGATATTAATGCTCCGAATAGCTATACAATTGAAGGCTCAGGAAATTCCCCAGTTGGTTTTGCAAGTGGAGAAGCTAAAGTTAAACTAGAAGATTCAGAGAATGGCACTAAACTAATTTACGAAGTTGAGGCAAATGTAGGAGGAAAAATTGCTCAAGTCGGGTCCCGTTTAATTGATATGACCGCAAAAAAAATGGCAGATGTTTTTTTTGGAAAATTTTCTGAATTAATTTCGTCAGAAAAAGTTTCTGATGACAAAAGCCATAAGGAAGAAAAAGAAATTAAAGTGGAAGAACCAAAAAAAGCTTCTAAAGAAATTAATAAAAAAATATTAATTTACCTATCTGGCGCAATTTTATTGGGATTAGTAATATTTTTTTCAATCTAAATCGCGTTATACTAGAATTTTATTTAGTACTAATTTCATTTGAACATTGTTTTTTAATATGGTTATATTGTCACAGATATGTAACATTTTTTAAGGAGGTGCGGGCTGAAAAAAGTTACTTTAGAAATTAATGGGAAAAAAATTAGCAAAGAAGTTCCAGATCATACTTTACTATCAGTTTTTTTAAGGGACATTTTAAATTTAACAGGAACGCATGTTGGTTGCGATACAAGCCAATGTGGCGCTTGTGTAGTGCATATAGATGGAAAATCAGTGAAAAGTTGCACTGCTTTTGCAGCAGATCTAAAGGGTTCAAAAATTACTACGATCGAAGGATTAGCAAAGAATGGAAAAATGCACCCTATGCAAGAAGCATTTAAAAAACTTCATGGACTTCAGTGTGGTTTTTGTACACCAGGAATGGTTATGAGTGCGGTAGATCTTTTAAAAAATAATAAGAATCCAAGCGATCAAGAAATTAGAGATTGGCTTGAAGGAAACATATGTAGATGTACAGGATATCAAAATATAGTAGCAGCAGTTAAAGAAGCTGCAACTAAAATGTAGGAGAAAATATGGCGAGCTTAGTTGGATCAAGAGTTGAAAGAAAAGAAGACAAAAAGCTTTTAACAGGAAGAGGCAAATATACGGCAGATGTAAATTTTGTTAACCAGACTTACGCATGTTTTGTTCGTTCACCTCACGCAAGAGCACAAATTAAAAAAGTAGACACTTCTAAAGCATCAAAAGCATCTGGAGTGGTAGCTATTTTAACAGGTGCAGACATCGCTAATGATAAAATTGGAGGTCTAATAGCAGGTTGGAGAATAAAAAGTGAAGATGGATCTGATATGAAAGTGCCTGCACATCCAGCACTGGCAAACGAAACAGTAAATTATGTTGGAGATCATGTAGCCGTAGTTATTGCAGAGAGTCTAGACGAAGCAAGAGCAGCAGCAGATTTAGTTAAAGTAGATTATAAAGTTTTAAAAGCAGTTGTTAGCACAAAAGATGCTATGAACTCTGATCAGATTTATAAAGATATACCAAAAAATATGTGCTTTGATTGGTTGCTTGGTGATAGAGCAAAAGTTAAAGAAGCTTTTGACAACGCTGATAAGATAATTAAAATTGATATAGTTAATAATAGGTTAATTCCAAATGCAATGGAACCAAGAGCAGCAAATGCTGACTACAATCCATCAACAGAAGAAATCACTTTATATACAACAAGTCAAAACCCTCATTTAGCAAGAATAATTATTTCAGCATTCAATGGAGTGGCACCAGAAAATAAATTAAGAGTTATAGCACCTGATGTTGGTGGAGGTTTTGGATCTAAGATTTATCCCTATGCAGAAGAAGTAGTTTGTAGCTGGGCAGCAAAAAAAATTGAAAGACCAGTAAAATGGGTAGCCGATAGAACAGAGTCTTTTTTATCTGATTGTCATGGAAGAGACCACGTTACTCATGCCGAACTTGCGGTTAAAAATGATGGAACTTTTTTAGGTTTTAAAAATGAAACTATTGCTAACATAGGAGCATATGCTTCAGTGTTTGCAACAGTAACACCAACTTACTTGTTTGGACCATGTGCAACTGGAGTTTATAAAATGCCAGCAGCATATACAAATGTGAAAGCAGTTTATACTAATACTGCACCAGTTGATGCATACAGAGGTGCGGGAAGACCAGAGGCCACATACACAATTGAAACTTTAGTTGAAAAAGCTGCAAGAGAATTAGGTATGGAACCTTCAGAAATTAGAATGAAAAATTTTCCAACACAATTTCCATTTCAACAAACTTTAGTTCATTCAGTTGACTCAGGAGATTATGGAGCAGGAATGAAAAAAGCTATGGAGATTGGAGATTATGGCGGATTTGAAAAAAGAAAAAAAGAATCGGAATCTAAAGGAAAGCTAAGAGGAATAGGTTTTTGCACTTATTTTGAAGCTTGCGGAATAGCTCCGTCACCAGTTGTTATGATGTTAGGATGTGGAATAGGTTTGTGGGAATCTGCAGAAGTAAGATTTAACCCAACAGGAAATGTTACAGTATTTACTGGTTCACATAGTCATGGACAAGGTCATGATACAACATTTGCACAAATAGCAGCTGATCAATTAGGTATACCTATTGAAAATATTGAGATAGCTCATGGAGATACCGACAAAGGTCCCTTTGGCTATGGAACATATGGATCTAGATCTTTAACAGTAGGAGGAACAGCAATTGTTAAGGCTTGTGATAAAATAGTAGCAAAAGGTAAAAGAGTTGCTGCTAAAATGCTTGAAGTCAGCGAAGACGAAGTTGATTTTAAGAATGGAGAATTTGTAGTAGCAAAATCAAATAAAAAGAAAACTATTGGCGAGGTTGCTTTTGCTTGTTATTTACCAGGAACTTATGGAGAGGTAAAATCACCACTTCCAGAAGGAGAAGAGCCTGGACTTAAGGAAACATCCTTTTTTGATCCTGTAAATTTTTCATTTCCAGCAGGAACTCATATTTGTGAAGTTGAGGTTGATCCTGACACTGGAGAAACGAAAGTAGCTAAATATACAGCTGTTGATGATTTTGGAACTATTATTAACCCACTAATTGTTGAAGGACAAGTTCATGGAGGTTTGGTACAAGGAATTGGACAAGCACTTTATGAAAACTGTCATTATGATGAGTCTGGACAGTTAGTTACAGCCTCTTACATGGATTACACAATGCCGAGGGCAGATAATTTTACAGATTTTGATTTAGGTTTTACATGTACTCCAGCTACATCAAATCCACTTGGAACAAAAGGGTGTGGAGAAGCAGGAGCTATTGCTGCACCACCAGCGGTAATGAATGCAGTTATTGATGCAATAGGTACCGAGATTTCAATGCCAGCAACTGCAGAAAAAGTTTGGAGTGCACTTAATAAAAGTAAAAATAAAAATTCTGAGGCTGCATAGGGAGAAATTTTATGAAAACATTTAATTACCATTCAGCAAAAGATGTAAAGGAAGCTTCTAAATTAGCTTCTTCAAATTCTGCTTTTTTAGCAGGTGGCATGACAACCATTCCATCAATGAAATTGGGCTTAGCAACATATAAAGATATTATTGACATTAAAGGAATTAAAAAACTTTCAGGTATTAAAGTTAGTGGAAAAACAGTTCGAATTGGAGCAACAACAAAACATGTTGAGGTTGCTAATTCAAAAGAAATTAAAAAGGCAATACCATCTCTATCGGCTCTAGCTGAAGGTATAGGTGATCCACAGGTTAGAAACAGAGGTACAATCGGAGGATCTATTGCTAATAATGATCCTGCAGCCGACTATCCATCAGCATGTATTGCTTTAAATGCAATGATACATACCAACAATAGAAAAATTGATGCTGAAAAATTTTTTAGAGGAATGTTTGAAACATCTCTTAAAAGCGGGGAAGTAATCGAAGCTATTGAATTTGAAGTTCCAGAAAAATCTAGTTATCAAAAATATCCTAACCCTGCATCAAGATACGCAATAGTAGGCGTTTATGTCGCTAAACATAAAACAGGAGTTAATGTTGCAGTTACAGGTGCTAAATCTTGTGTTTATAATGAAAAAAATTTATCCCAGGTATTAACAAAGAGCTTTTCTACTTCTGCACTCGATAATGTGAAAATTTCTTCATCAGGTATGAATTCTGACATTCATGCATCTGCAGAATACAGAGCGAATATGGTTAAAGTATTTGCAAAAAAAGCTGTTGAAGCTTGCTAATTAAATCATTCAGTATTAACTTTGTTTCAAATGAAAAATTCGTTTGATGAAAAAATTCTTGAAGAAGCAAGTGATTGGCTAAAAGCAAACCAAAAAGTAGTACTTGCTACCGTAATTCAAACATGGGGTTCTTCACCTAGACAAGTTGGTAGTAGGATGATTGTGAATGAAAAAGGTGATTTTTCAGGATCTGTTTCTGGAGGATGCGTAGAGTCTGCGGTTGTTAGAGAATGTATTGGAATAATAAAAGATAACAAACAATTTAAAAAAATAGAATTTAAAGTTTCGAATGAAAGTGCCTGGGAAGTTGGACTTGCATGCGGAGGTGAAATAGCAGTTTATTTAGAACAGATAAATTAAATTTATGATTGAGATGCATAAAAAATATATAGACTGGTTTAAAAGAAAGCTTAATATTTCCGATTACGCGGTGCTTTGGATGACTTTTTTTAAAGGCTTATTCATAGGTCTTTTAATTTATCATTTTTTTATAAAATAATAATGAAGAAGCAATTACTAGATCAAATCATAAAAAAAAAAGAAAACAAAGAAGAGTTTGCAATTATTACTAATATTACAAGTGGAGAAAGTTGTATTTTTGAAAAAAATAAACCCTTAGATAAAAATTTTGAAAAGTATTTAGATCAAATAAAAAGTTATTTTGAAAAAAAGAAAAACGGAATAATTGAAAATACTGATGTTTTTGTAGAAACCTATATAAGACCTATAAAAGTTATAATAGTTGGTGCGGTCCACATTGCACAATACCTTGTAGACTATGCAAAAAGTTTAAATTTTGAAATTTCTATTATCGACCCAAGGGGATATTTTGCAACTGAACAAAGATTTCCAGACTTAAAAATAATTAATAAGTGGCCTGAGGATGCATTTAAAGAAATAGAAACCAATGAAAATTCAGCTTTAATTGCTTTAACCCACGATCCAAAAATTGATGATCCTGCACTTCAGCACGCATTAAAAAATAAGTTTTATTATATTGGTGCACTTGGAAGTAAGAAAACTCATGAAAATAGATGCAAGAGATTAAAAGATGCGGGATTTTCTGATGAAGAAATTAATTCAATACATGGACCAATAGGTATTAAGCTTGGAGGAAAATCTGCACCTGAAATAGCTTTATCAATTATTGCGCAACTAGTTTCTAAAACTTATAATAAATAATGAAAAAAATATTTTTAATTTTTACTTTTATATTATTTTCAACGTTGGTTTACGCAGGACCTAACGATAAGATTAAAGAAAGCGGTTTTATTAATAAAAGAGTTGAATTGATTAAAACCTTTGAAATTAAGGATCCCAAAAATAAAATTATTTTAATTTATAATCACGGACAAGATGAAAATGATACGGTAAAGCAATGTACATGGGTATCGATGTTGAGAAATCATGCTTCTTTGATAGACCAAGAAGTTAATGGAAAACAAATAATGGTTTATAATTTATGTTCAGACCATTTGAGGGGAGATATGTCGAATAAAAAAGATTGGTGGTATTTAAAGCCCCAGCCAAAAATTTATGAAGGTAAACACATATTAGATAAAAGAGTAGAATTAAATATAAAATTAGTAGAAAAATTTGTAGATGCAGGAGTTCCCAGAAAACAAATTTTTGTTACTGGACATTCGTGTGGAGGCTTAACTACTTTGCTGTTTATGTCTAGGTACCCTGACAAGGTTGGTGGAGGTATATCTTACATGCAAGCATGTTTTGGAAAATTATCGAAAAACTATAAAGTAAAAAAAAAAGGTATAGAAAAAGCAATGGCTAAATTTAGAAAAAAAGATCAAGGACCTCATGACTTACGACAAAAAATGAATGACGAAATTAAAAATAATTTAAGAGTTCCTATATTAGCGTTTACACATCCAAAGGATGCATATGAAGGATTATTATCTGATTGGCTAGAAGAAATTCCTGATGTTAAAAGAATAGTTGTTTCAGAAAATTATAAAATTGATGGAAAGAAATGTATTAGAAAAGGAGACGACTGGTCTGAACCTGTAAGAAAAGGTCATGACATGGATGTAGGACTTTGTTTTCAATATTACAACCCAACAATATTAGAATATATAGCATCACGAATTCAATAATTAAGATTTATGATTTCAGCTATTCTTCTTGCGGCAGGGCAATCAAAAAGATTAGCAGGAGAAAATAAATTAATAAAATATTTTAAAAATAAACCTTTAATTAATCACTCCATTGATGCATTAATAAAAAGTAAAGTAAATAAAATTATTATTGTTCTTGGATATCAATCAAATCAAGTAAAAAAATTAATTAAAAAAAATAAAAAAATAAGTTTTGTAATAAATAAAAACTATAAAAAGGGAATGTCTACATCTATAAAATGCAGTTTAAGCAAAATATCAAAAAAAAATAAAGGTTTTATTATTGTGCAATCAGATATGCCTTTTATTAAAACTAAGCATATAAATAAAATTTGTCGTTCTATCCTAAAGAAAAAACACTTAGTTCATGCCTTAAAATTTAGAAAAAGGGTAGGAAATCCAATTGGTTTCGATATTGCTATTTTAAGTAAATTTAAAAAAATAAGAGGGGAATATGGTGCAAAATTTATGGTTAAAAGATTAAAAAATCAAACAAACTTTATAAAAGTTACATCTGGTAAAATATTTAAGGATTTTGATTTAAAAAAAGATTTTAATTAGCTTGGATTGGATTTCCTTTAAGCCACTCGCTATCTCTATTTTTGTAATGTTCTTTTTTCCAAATTGGTGATCTTTTTTTTATTTCTTCAATTATGTACCTAGATAAATCATAAGCTTCTGCTCTATGAGGGCAAGCTACAGCAATTATAATACTTATTTCACCAAGACCCACGTAACCTTTAACATGTTCAATATATACAGATTTTTCTTTAATATTTAATTTTTGATCAACTTCATTATAAATTTCTTTAAAGCTTTTAACTACCAACTCATCATGGCTGTCATAAGTAATTCCGGTAACCTTTTTATTTTCATTATTTTCTCTTACTGTTCCGTAAAATACTATTGAAGCACCAAATTTTGAAGAAGCAATAAACGCTTCGGCATTTTCCGGTTTAATTTTTTCTTTCGAAAGATCTATTATTTTTGCGTGCAGCATCAGCCGCCTCCGATAGGTGGAATTATTCCTATTTTTTGATCTTTAGTAATTTTATAATTGTCTGAGATAATATTATTATCTTCAGAACAGAATGCAGATGTTTCAACTATTTTTTTAAAATTTTTATTTCCTTCAAAATTTTTATCTATGTAATCTATTATTTGTTTTCTTAAATCTTTAATTGAACTTTTTTCATTAAAATTAAACTCTAAAAATTCATTTTTACTAAAATCTTTACTAGCTCCAAAAAGTTCAAGCTGAATTTTCATAAATTAAAAAATATTTTCTAGAAACTTAGGAAGTCCGTCAGGATTTTTCCATAATCCACTTTTTCCACCTTCTTTAATTAACAATTTAATATTATCAATTTTTAAATGTGGATTAACTATCTTGCTTAAATCATAAATAGTTATTAATGCAGCATTAACTCCCATTATAGCTTCCATTTCAACGCCAGTTTTTGCAATAGCAGATACTACACAAAAAACTTCAAGAGAATGATCAACTTCATTCATAATTATTTTTGTTGCAGTATGATCTATTGGAAGTGGGTGACAAAGTGGAATTAATTCACTTGTTTTTTTAACTCCTAATACAGCCGCAACTTCTGCTAAACTGATAGGATCACCTTTTGGCATTTTTTTGTTTTTGATTAGATCAAAAACTTCTTTACCAACATAAATTTTTCCTGTTGCAAGCGCTCTTCTAAATGTTTCTTTTTTTGAAGATACATCAACCATGTTAAAAGAATTTTTTTTAAAGATTTCTTTTGCCCAATCTTTTAATTCTTCTTGTTTAATTATTTTTAAATTTTTCATTATCCACCAGTTTTTGATAAGTTTTTTGTTGAGCCTGTGTCTCCAAGCTCTAAATAATGAGACTCTTTTTTAAATTTCATTTGTCCTAATATAAGATCTTTTAATTCCTCGAGTTGCTCATCTTTTTGCAATAAATGTCGTACACTTATTCCAGTATTTCCAAATAAACAAAGTCTTAAATCTCCTCTAGATGTAATTCTTAAGCGATTACAAGTTCTACAAAAATCTTTCGAATAGGGAGCTATTATTCCAAACTTGCCTTTATATTCTGGATTTATGTAGTTTAATGAAGGACCTGCATCTTTACCCAGAGTTTGGTAAATCCATTTGTTTTCATTTAAATAATTTTTAAATACTTTTGATGATACATGATACTTTTTAAAATATTCTAAATTATCACCTGTTTGCATTAATTCGATATATCTGAAGTCAACTTTGTTATTTTGAATAAAATCAGACCACTTATCAAAATCTTTTTTTGATGAGTTAATTCCATTAAGCAGAACAGCATTAATTTTAATATTTTCAAACCCTAGATCTTGTAAATTTTTTATTCCTTGTAAAATTTCTGGCAATCTATCGTGACCAGTAACATTTTTAAAAGTTTCACGGTCAAGACTATCGATGCTTATATTTATTCCATTTAAACCACTATCGACTAATAACTTTGCTTTTTTATCTAAGTGATATCCATTTGTTGTAATTACAACTTTATTTATTTTGTTTTCAATTTTTAAAACTTTAATAATTTCAAAAAAATCTTTTCTTACAGTAGGTTCTCCACCTGTGATTCTAATTTTAGAAACTCCTAATTCTGAAAAGCATTTTGTAAGACGTTTAATTTCATCGAGATGCAGAAATTTTCTATTATCGCCTTTGTCTGGCATGTATCCATTTGGCAGACAATAGCCACATTTAAAATTACATACATCAGTAATAGAAAGCCTTATGTATGGAAATGTTCTTCCAAAACTATCTCTAAGCATTTTCATCTTATATACAGCCTATAACTAATTTAACTTCCGGTCTATCGACCAGAAGTTAAATTTATAAATATTATTTACCTGGACCTTTATACGCACTGGCAACTTTTGCTGCATTTCCTGCAGCATTATTTATATTAATTTCTTCACAAATTGTAATATTGCAAAGAGCACCGCTTGCTTCAGTTGCCATTTTAATCCCAGCAGCTTGTTCAAAAGTGCCTTCAGCAACTACAACGAAATCGAAAGCTCCTCTTAAACCTGAGTATGAAATCATTTTTGCTCCAACAGCATCAGCAGCAACTTGAGCAGCTTTTGATCTATCACTACTCGGATCTTTACAGAAGCCTTGAAAACCTTGCGTGGTATAATTTCCCATCATATAAAACTTAGCCATAGTATTACTCCTTTCTATATTTTGATTATAACAATGGTGAAAAAATATTAGTATTAATAATTTACTAATATTAATTACTAGATATGCGATCCATTTCTTTTAATTCAACTTCAAGTTTATTCAACTCTTCTCCTCCAGCCATCATACCCAGAAGTTTTTCTCTAGATAAATCTTTTTTTGCGTAGGTTCCCAAACTTTTTCCACGATTTAAAATAGTAAAGCTATTTCCAACAGGATAAGCATGATGAACATTGTGAGTAATTAAAATTACACCTAAACCTTGGGAGGCAGCTTTCACAATATATTTTAATACTACAGATGCTTGGTGTACTCCTAATGCTGAGGTAGGTTCGTCTAAAATTAATACTTTAGCACCAAAATAAATAGCTCTTGAAATTGCTAAACATTGTCTTTCACCTCCTGACATTGTTCCAACGGCCTGGGAAGGATCTCTTACATCAATTCCTATTTGACCCATCCTTTCCGCTGCAATTTTATTTGCCTTTTGAATATCAAAAGTTTTAAAAGGTCCAAAACCTTTTTTAGGTTCTCTTCCCATAAAAAAGTTTCTGGTAACGCTCATTAAAGATACCAGAGCTAAATCTTGATAAACTGTAGCAATACCCATGTCCAAAGCATCTCTAGGAGAATCGAACTCTGTCTTCTTTCCTTCAACAATTATTACTCCTTCATCTGGTTTATGAACTCCTGATAAGGTTTTAATTAAGGTTGATTTTCCTGCTCCGTTGTCTCCAAGTAGACACATAATTTCACCTTTTTTAACTTTCATTGTTACATCTTTTAATGCAATGACTGATCCAAAAAATTTACTTATGTTGTTAAATTCTATCAATACATCGCTCATGTCTATTTGTTCTCCGTTACTCTTCTTCTAATAAAATTATTAAATATTACAGCTATAAGCATCATTACTCCTAAAAATACTTTAAACCAATCTGTGTCCACTTCCGTATAATATATTCCCATTGATACAGTACCAAAAATTAGTGCACCGAATGCTGCACCAATAGCAGATCCATATCCACCGGTTAGCAAACATCCTCCAACAACTGCAGCTACTATTGCTTCTAATTCTTTTAAATTTCCTCTCATAGTGTCTGCAGATCCTGCATCCAATACTTGCACACATGCATATATTGTTGCGCAAACCGCAGTTCCTATAAATAAACTTGTTTTAACTCTATTGACTGGAACTCCAACATTTCTTGCCCCATTTTTATCTCCACCTGCGCCAAAGATCCAATTTCCATAACTTGTTTTCATTAGTATCCATGTCGCAAATACAGTTAAACCTATCCACCATAATACTGAAGCTGGAATCCCTGTTGCAAGAGGAGTTCCATCTGTTCTTAAAGCAATTAAACCTAGGTTACCCAACCATACAAATAAACCTTTGAACGCATCGGCTGAAAAAATCCATGCGATTGGATCATTTTCAATCAATACTCTTAAACCTGGCACTTGCGTTCTGCCAGTTATCAATCTTGTTAATGCTAAAGTAGCTCCTCTTAAAATAAATAACATTGCTAAAGTAACTATGAAAGATGGAAGTCCAGTTCTAACAACTAATATACCGTTTAAATAACCAACTAGTACAGCCATTGAAAATGCAAAAAGAATAGCCATCCACAATGGCCACCCCCAATAAATGGCAGGAATAGCTATACATATTCCGGCAAACCCAATCATTGATCCAACTGAAAGATCAAATTCTCCGCCTATCATTAACATTGCGGCACCGATTGCAATTATTCCAAGGTTTGCCGATACTTCTAAAAAATTAATTGCACCATAGGCACTAAACATTCCTGTGTCACCTGCAATAATTCCAAAAAATATAAATACTAATACAGATCCTCCCAAAGCTCCTAGCTCTGGTCTATTCAATAATACTTTTAATTTTGATACTTTTCTTAGTCTCTCGTCTTGAATCTTTCCTTTAATACTTTCCTCTTTAAGAGACATAGTTTTTTAATTTTGATTAAAAAAAAGGCTCACAATAAATTGTGAGCCTTTTTAAGATTTATTTTATCTGTAACCTTGAGCTGCCCACTTAATTACCGCACTCGCATTGTCAGGAGTTACAAAACCAGGTCCAGTCATAACTACACCAGCTGGCATTACACCCCATTTCATATACTGAGAAAAGATAACTATAGGTAGGTAACCTTGTAGATACTGTTGTTGGTCAATTAAAAACTCTACTTTACCTGCAGCAGCAGCTTTTAACATTCCTGGAGACATATCAAATGTTCCAAGCTTAACACTGCCAACTTTTCCTGCAGCTTCAAGAGCTTTTAATGCTGCTTCGCCAGATAAACCAGCACCTAAAGTTAGAATAGTGTCATATCCACCACCTAATTTAGCAGCAACAGCACTTTGAATTTCAGTCGGGTCATTAGAAGTTCCTAAAATATCTACAGAACCACCAAAACCTTTTTTGAAACCTGCACATCTTCTATCTAGCGCAACGTTACCAACTTCATGGTTAACACATAATGCTTTTTTACCGCCAGCAGCTTTCATTTTCATTCCACCACCAACTCCAGCTTCAAATTCTGTTTGTCCAACGTGCGCACTAATTCCTAATGATTGGAAGTCATCAGAACCAGAGTTCATTGAAACAACTGGAATACCAGCAGCTATAGCAGCTTTAACTGATTTTCCTAAAGCAGCAGCATCTGGTAAAGTAATCACAATACCTTTTGGTTTTTGTGATACAGCATTATCAATTAGTTTAGCCATTTCTACCATGTCAAATGTTCCTGGAGCTGTGTATTTGCAAGATATACCTTGATCTTTACAAGCAGCATCAACACCATTTTTTGCTACTGACCAAAAAGGGTCATTAGCTTGACCATGAGAAACAACTATTACATCTGTAGCTAAAGCTGACACAGACATTACTGCCCAAGCTGCAATAGCTAAGATAAAGTTTTTTAATGTTTTCATTATTTTCCCTCTTAAATTGTTAAAAGTTAACTTTTAAAAAATAAATTTTAGTAAGTTTAAAATTGATTGTAAAGTTGTGAGATTATACATTCAACTTTTGGTTGAACTAAAATTTGATATTTATATTTTTTTTACTTTTAAGTGATTTATATGCAGCATTAGCAAGTATTAAAGCTCTTCTTCCGTCTTCAAAAGTTGCAAGAGGTTTAATATTTTTTTTAATCATTCTAAAGAGATCATTTAATTGAAGCTTGTAAGCCTCTTTATATCTATCAATAAAAAAATTTAATAAAGGTTTTTGCTGGTTAGTGCTAACCTTAGTATGTAATTCAGTTTCATTTTGTTTTTTATTTCCAGAAATTAGCATTCCCTTAGATCCAAACAACTCCACTCTTTGATCGTAACCAAAGCTACAATGTCTAGAATTGGTTATAATACACTGAACACCTTTTTTTGAATTTATTAAGCACGAAGCTAATTCAAAATCCTTTATTTTTTTAAATTTTTTATCTGAAA
>CACPKQ010000015.1 GCA_902634455.1 uncultured Pelagibacteraceae bacterium
TCTGGTCAAGCAGAGATTAGAAATGATAAAGATGGAAATATAGGTTTAAGTATTGGAAAAAAAAATCATTTTCCGATGACAACTTAATCAAAAACTACAATACTGTCCTTGAAACACTTGAAAAAGAAAAATCAAGCAACACATTGAAAGGCGATTTAATTAAAAATTCATTTTTAACTTCTTCAATGGGTGTATCGTATAAACTTAAACTTCCAAAAAATATTTAGCTTTTATGATGAATAAAGAAAAAAAACATAGTTATATAAAAGAAATGACAACACAATTTGATAAATCAGAGGCTGTAATTGTAGCTCATTATCAAGGTTTAACAGTTAATCAATTAGACCAATTAAGAGCCAAAATGAGAGAGCATGGAATTATTTTTAAAATCACAAAAAACAGAATTACTAAACTTGCACTTGAAAAAACTAGATGTAAGGAGTTATCTAATTTGTTTACTGGTCCTACTGCTGTTGCATTATCTAATGATGCCATAACCTCAGCTAAAATTTTAACAAATTTTTCTAAGGAAAACACCAACTTAAAAATCCTTGGCGGAATCATGGGTAATGATATTTTGGATGTTGCTGCAGTTAAAAACGTAGCAACTTTACCTTCTCTAGAAGAGGCAAGGGCTAAAATTGTAGGTATTTTAAGATCACCAGGACAAAAAATTGCAAGTATTTTACTTGCACCGGCTTCAAAAATCGCTATTTTAGCGCTCGAAAAATCAAAAAAATAACCAGGACAAAATATATGGCAGACTTAAATAAAATTATCGAAGATTTATCTAGCTTGACAGTTGTTGAAGCAGCTGAGCTTTCAAAACAACTTGAAGAAAAATGGGGTGTGACAGCAGCAACAGCCGTAGCGGCAGCACCAACAGCTGGAGCTGGAGCAGCTCCTGCAGAGGAAAAGGATGAATTTACTATTGTACTTGCAGCAGCAGGTGACAAAAAAATAAATGTTATTAAAGAAATTAGAGGTGTTACATCACTTGGTCTTAAGGAAGCAAAAGATTTAGTTGAAGGAGCACCGAAAGAAGTAAAATCTGGTGTAAACAAAAAAGAAGCTGAGGAAATTAAGAAAAAATTGGAAGCAGCCGGAGCTAAAGTAGAACTTAAGTAAATATAAAACGAATTAATTACTGGTTATAAAAAATCAGTGGTGTAGATGCAACTATCTTTTACAGAGAAAAAAAATATTAGAAAAAATTTTGGTAAACTTAAAGAAAGTTTATCTATACCTAATCTTATCGAAGTACAAAAAAACTCATATAAACAACTTACAGAATTTAAAGAAAATCAAGATCCACATCTAGTCAAGGGTTTTGACAGAGTTTTTAAAAGTATTTTTCCAATAGAAGATTTGAATCAAAAAGCTACTCTTGAGTATATATCTTACAAGTTAGAAAAACCAAAATTTGATGTGGAAGAATGTATTTCAAGAGGTCTTACTTATTCTGCTGCCCTTAAATGTAATTTAAGACTTGTAGTATATGATATTAATCAAGAAGCTGGTACCAAAGATATTTTTTCTGCAAAAGAACAAGAAGTCTATATGGGTGAAGTTCCCATGATGACCAATAGTGGCACTTTTATTACAAATGGTGTCCAAAGAGTTGTGGTTAATCAAATGCATAGAAGCCCAGGAGTATTTTTTGATCATGATAAAGGTAAAACTCATGCAAGTGGAAAACTACTTTTTAACTGTAGAGTTATTCCAAACAGAGGTTCTTGGTTGGATTTTGAATTTGATGTAAAGGATTTTTTATACTTTAGAATAGATAGGAAAAAAAAAATATATGTAACAACATTACTACAAGCTCTAGGATATTCAAAAGCAGATATAGTTAATGAATTTTATGAGGCAGAAAATTACAATTATGATTCAAAATTAAATAAATGGAAAACAAAATTTGATCCAGAAAATTACAAAACTAAAAATTTTTCTGAAGAAGTAATAGATGTAAAAACTAATAAAACAGTTGTTAAGTCAGGACAAAAAATAAACTTTTTAACTGCAAAAAAATTAGCTAATGATGGATTAAGGGAAATATATGTTTCTACAGAATCACTTTATGGAAAACTTTTACATAAAGAAGTTAAATTTGAAAATGAAAATTTACAAATTGGTACAGAACTAAATGAAATAATTATTCAAAAATGTTTAGATGAAAATAAACATAATTTACATATTTCTAAAACAAATTCTATAAATAAAGGTCCTTACATTTTACAAACATTATTAATTGATAAAAATGAAAATAAAAATGATGCAGTTTCTGAAATTTACAAAGTTTTAAGACCTGGTGAGCCACCTACTATAGAGATAGCTACACAAATTTTTAATAATTTATTTTTTAGTTCTGATAGATACGATCTATCTGACGTAGGAAGAGTTAAAATGAATTCAAGATTAAATTTGGATTGTTCTGACAAAATTACTATTTTAAGAAATGACGATGTTCTAGCTATTATTAAAAAAATGTTAGATTTAAGAGATGGCAAAGATGATGTTGATGATATTGATCATTTAGGAAATAGGAGAGTTAGATCAGTAGGAGAACTAGTAGAAAATCAAGCTAGAATAGGTGTTTATAGAATGGAAAGAGCTATTAAAGAAAAAATGTCAACATTAGACATCGAGTCAGCTATGCCACAAGATTTAATTAACGCAAAACCACTAACAATTTCTTTAAAAGATTTTTTTGCAACTTCACAACTTTCACAATTTATGGATCAAACAAACCCTTTATCAGAGATAACGCATAAGAGAAGAGTTTCAGCTTTAGGACCTGGTGGATTAACTAGAGAAAGAGCAGGATTTGAGGTTCGGGATGTTCATCCAACACATTATGGAAGAATTTGTCCAATCGAAACTCCCGAAGGTCCAAACATAGGACTAATAAATAGTTTATCAACATACTCAAAAATAAATAAATATGGATTTATTGAAAGTCCTTACAAAAAAGTAATGAACGGCGTAGTTCAAAATAAAATAGAATATTTATCAGCTATGGAAGAAACTAAATACACCATAGCTCAAGCCAACTCTATAATTGACGAAAATGGAAAATTTAAAGAAGAATTGGTTTCATGTAGGCAAAATCTTAATTTTATTTTATCAAAACCAGAAAATATCGATTACATTGATGTTTCACCAAAACAATTAGTTTCAGTTGCCGCATCCTTAATTCCATTTTTAGAAAATGATGATGCAAACAGGGCTTTAATGGGTTCAAACATGATGAGGCAAGCAGTTCCACTTTTAAAACCCGAAGCTCCACTAGTTGGTACAGGAATAGAAAGTGATGTGGCTTTAGATTCTGGAGTAACAATTGTTGCTAAAACAGATGGAATTGTTGATAAAATTGACGGAAAAAGAATAGTTATTAAAGCTTTGGATGAAAAAGACTTTAGTAAATCTGGAGTAGATATATATAATTTACAAAAATTTAAGAGATCAAATCAAAATACTTGTATTAATCAAAAACCATTAGTTAGAGTTGGCGACAAAGTTAAAAAAGGAGACATAATTGCAGATGGACCTTCCACCAAAGTTGGTGAATTGGCTTTAGGAAAAAATGTTACTGTAGCGTTTATGCCTTGGCAAGGTTATAATTTTGAAGATTCTATTTTAATTTCTGAAAGATGCGTAACAGATGACGTATTTACTTCTATACACATAGAAGAATACGAAGTAATGGCAAGAGACACAAAACTTGGAGAAGAAGATATTACCCGAGATATTCCTAATGTTAATGAAGAAGCATTAAAAAATTTGGATGAATCAGGAGTTGTTTATATAGGTGCTGAAGTTGAGCCAGGAGATATTTTGGTTGGTAAGGTGACACCAAAAGGCGACTCAGCCTCAGGCCCAGAAGAAAAATTATTAAGATCAATATTTGGCGAAAAAGCCATAGATGTTACTGATACTTCTTTAAAAATGCCGAGCGGAAGTGGTGGTATAGTTGTAGATGTTAGAGTTTTTAATAGACATGGAATCGAAAAAGATGAAAGATCAATTACTATAGAAAGATCAGAGATTGACAGTGTTCAACAGGATAAAAATGTTGAGGAAGAAATACTAGAAAGAAGTATTAAGCAAAGAGCTAATTTAATACTTGTAAACACTACTATAAATAAAAAAACTAAAGACTTATCAATTGGTACAAATTTAAAAGAAGAAATTATAAAAGAAATTAGTATTTCTGAATTATTTAAATTATCTGTATCTGATGAGAAAAAAATGAACGCACTTTTACAATTAAAAAATCAGTACAATTCAGCTAAAAAAGATATTCAAGAAAGATTTGAAGATAAAGTCTTAAAAATTAGGCAAGGTGATGAATTATTACCAAGTGTTATGAAAATGGTAAAAGTTTTTGTAGCAATTAAAAGGAGATTGAGACCTGGAGATAAAATGTCAGGAAGACATGGTAACAAAGGAGTTGTAAGTAAAATTGTTCCTGTTGAAGATATGCCATATCAAGAAAATGGTAAGCCAGTTGATATTGTTCTAAATCCGCTTGGTGTTCCTAGTCGTATGAATGTAGGTCAAATATTAGAAACTCATTTAGGATGGTCATGTAACGAATTAGGAGAAACATTAAAAAAACTAATAAATGAAAACCAAAACAAAATAAATAAAACTGCCCAAATTTCTTCATTTTTAAAATCAGTATATGGTAAAAAAGTTTATTCTGATAAAATTGAAAAGTTATCAACATCAGAATTTGAAGATTTATGCTTAAATATTCAAAATGGTATACCTATAGCTACACCAGTTTTTGATGGCGCAAAAGTAAATGATGTTACCAAAATGTTGGAATTGGCCAAACTACCAAATTCAGGTCAAACATATCTTTGGGATGGAAGAACTGGTAAGAAATTTGATAGGGCTGTTACAGTAGGAACTATTTATATGTTGAAGCTTCATCATTTGGTAGAAGATAAAATTCATGCGAGATCTACTGGACCTTATAGTCTGGTTACTCAACAACCTCTGGGTGGAAAAGCTCAGTTAGGAGGACAAAGATTTGGTGAAATGGAAGTATGGGCTCTTGAGGCCTATGGTGCATCATATACTCTTCAAGAAATATTAACTGTAAAATCAGATGATGTTGCGGGAAGAGTAAAAGTGTATGAAACCATTGTAAAAGGAGATGAAAACTTTGAATCAGGTATACCTGAATCATTTAATGTTTTAGTAAAAGAAATTAAATCATTAGCACTTAACGTTGAACTAAATTAAAAATGAAAAAAGAATTAACAGATTTATTTAAAAACTCAGAAATTACCGAATCTCAAAATTTTAATAGTATAAAAATAACTTTAGCAAGTCCTGAAAAAATAAAATCTTGGACTTATGGTGAAATAAAAAAACCTGAAACTATAAATTATAGAACTTTTAGACCAGAAAAAGACGGCTTGTTTTGCGCAAGAATTTTTGGACCAATAAAAGATTATGAATGTTTATGTGGAAAATATAAAAGAATGAAGTTTAGAGGAATTATATGTGAAAAATGTGGTGTTGAAGTAACAAAATCAAATGTGAGACGCGAAAGAATGGGACACATAAATTTAGCTACACCTGTAGCCCATATATGGTTTTTAAAATCTCTACCAAGTAGAATTTCATTGGTAGTTGATATGAAGTTAAAAGATGTAGAAAGAGTATTGTATTTTGAAAATTTTATAGTTATTGAGCCTGGTTTAACAGATCTTAAGAAAAACCAACTAATGAACGAAGAGGAATTAATAAAATATCAAGACAGATATGGAGAAGAGGCTTTCACAGCTGGTATAGGAGCAGAAGCTATCTTAGAAATTTTACAGTCCATTAATTTAGAAGAAGAAAAAGAAGTTTTAATTAAAGCTATTAAAGAAACAAAATCTAAAGTTGCTGAGGAAAGAGCTATAAAAAGATTAAAACTAATTGAATCTTTTATAGAAACAGGAAACAAACCCGATTGGATGATTTTAACAACTATACCAGTCATACCTCCAGAATTAAGACCATTGGTACCGCTTGATGGTGGAAGGTTTGCAACTTCTGACTTAAATGACCTTTATAGAAGAGTAATTAACAGAAATAATAGATTAAAAAGATTAATGGATTTAAAAGCACCAGACATTATTGTTCGTAATGAAAAAAGAATGTTGCAAGAATCTGTAGATGCACTTTTTGATAATGGAAGAAGAGGTAGAGTAATTACTGGTACAGGAAAAAGACCTCTTAAATCACTTGCAGAAATGCTTAAAGGAAAACAAGGAAGATTTAGACAAAATCTTTTAGGAAAAAGAGTTGATTATTCAGGAAGATCAGTAATTGTTGTGGGACCTGATCTTAAACTTCATGAATGTGGATTGCCAAAAAAAATGGCACTAGAATTATTTAAACCATTTTTGTATGCAAGATTAAATAAATTAGGTTTGGCATCAACCATTAAACAGGCAAAAAAACTAGTTGAAAAAGAAAGAGATGAAGTTTGGGATGCTTTGGAACTAATTGTTAGAGAACATCCTGTAATATTAAATAGAGCACCAACACTACATAGACTTGGAGTACAAGCTTTCGAACCAAAACTTATAGAAGGTGATGCTATTGAATTACATCCTCTAACTTGTGCAGCATTTAATGCTGATTTTGATGGTGATCAAATGGCAGTTCATATTCCACTAAGTTTAGAAGCTCAATTGGAAGCTAGAGTACTTATGATGTCCACAAATAATATTCTTAGTCCATCAAATGGGAAACCGATAATTGTACCAAGTCAAGATATGATTCTTGGTATTTATTACCTTTCTCAACCCTCTCATCAAAAAGATAAAGTTGAAGGATATTTTGTAAATACCTCTGAAATTGAACACGCGTTAGAAGCTGGACAAATAAAAGTTCATTCAAGAATTTTATCAAGATTCGAAACTATAGATAAAAATAACAAAGTTAAATATGAAAATCACATAAGTACTGCTGGAAGATTTTTATTAGCTAATCTTTTGCCAAAAAATTTAAATAATAAATTCTCATTAATTGATAGACTTTTACCAAAAAAAATAGTTTCTGAAATTATAGATCATGTTTTTAGATTTTGCGGCCAAAAAGCAACAGTAATTTTTTGTGACAAATTAAAAGACTTAGGATTTAAACATGCTTTTAAAGCCGGTATTTCATTTGGGAAAGATGATTTAGTAATACCAGAAAATAAACAGCAATTAATAAATGAAACTAAAAAACTAATATCTGATTATGAAAACCAATATTCTGATGGACTTATTACAAGAGGTGAAAAATATAATAAAGTTGTAGATGCCTGGTCAAAATGTACAGATAGAGTGGCTGCGGAAATGATGAAAAGAATATCTGCAACAGAATCTACTAAAGATGGTTTAAAAATTAATTCTGTATTTATGATGGCAGATAGTGGAGCTAGAGGATCAGCTGCACAAATGAAACAACTTGCAGGTATGAGAGGTCTAATTGCAAAACCTTCTGGCGAAATTATAGAGTCTCCAATTACATCAAATTTTAAAGAAGGTTTAACTGCTTTGGAATATTTTAATTCCACACACGGTGCTAGAAAAGGTTTAGCTGATACAGCTTTAAAAACAGCTAACTCTGGATATCTTACAAGAAGGCTTTGTGATGTAGCCCAAGATTTAACGATAACTAAGTATCAATGTAGCAAACCAGGTAGCATTAAGTTATCAGAAATTATTGAAGGTGGAAATGTTATTGTGAGTTTATCTGAGAGATGTTTAGGCAGAGTAGTGGCAATCGAGGTTAAAAATCCTATATCGGGAGAAGTAATTCTTAAAAAATCTGAAATGATAGATGAAGCAGCATGTGAAAAAATTGATGCAGCAGGAGTTAAATTTATAAATGTATATTCAGTCATTACATGCAGTTCAAAAGAAGGAGTTTGTGCTAACTGCTACGGGAGAGATTTATCAAGAGGTAGAATTGTGCACGTTGGCGAAGCTATTGGAATGATATCAGCACAGTCCATAGGTGAACCCGGTACACAGTTAACAATGAGAACTTTTCACGTTGGTGGTACTGCTTCAATTAAACAAGACTCACAGATAGTAACCAAATCCGAAGGAACATTAAAAATTATTAATACAAATTTATTGGAAGATTCTAGAAAAAATTTAGTTGTTATGGGAAGAAATACCCAACTATCAATAGAAGACGATAATGGAATGCAAATAGCTGTTTATAAAGTACCATATGGTTCGAAATTATTTTTTCAAAATGGTGATAGAATTAAAAAAAATACTAAAATTTGTGAATGGGATCCTTATACAACACCAGTAATTGCAGAAAAAAGTGGAATTGCCAACTATGTTGATTTAATTGATGGTGTTTCACTTGCTGAAACACTTGATGATGCGACGGGGATCTCTACAAAAACTGTAATTGATTGGAAAACACAATCAAAAAATACAGACTTAAAACCAAGAATAACATTACGCGATGATAAAGGAAATGTAATAAAAAAAGCCGATGATAACGAAGCGAGATATTATTTAGTTCCAGATTCAATTTTATCAGTTAAAGATGGTCAAAAAATATTTGCTGGAGATGTTATTGCAAGATTACCCAAAGAAACTTCAAAAACAAAAGATATTACAGGAGGCTTACCTAGAGTTGCTGAATTATTTGAAGCAAGAAAGGCAAAAGACAGTGCAATAATTGCTGAAAATGATGGTAAAGTAATTTTTGGAAAAGAAGTAAGGGGAAAACAAAGAGTCTCAATTGCTTCGGATGATGGCACATCATCGAACTATCTTATACCAAAAGGAAAACATATTAATTTTAATCAGGGTGAGAAAATAAAAAAAGGAGAATATTTATTAGACGGTCAACCTTTACCGCATGATATTTTAAGAATATTAGGCATTGAAGAGTTAACTGAATATTTTGTTAACCAAGTTCAAGAGGTTTATCGTTTACAAGGTGTAATTATTAACGATAAACATATTGAAGTTATATTAAGACAAATGTTGAAAAAAGTAGAAATAAGAGAATCTGGCGATTCAAATTTACTACCCGGAGAAATAATTGATAGAATTAAATTTGACGATTTAAATTCAAAAATTAAATCTGAAAATAAAAAACCAGCTAAAGCTGAAAGAGTATTGATGGGAATAACAAAAGCTTCACTTCAAACTGAATCATTTATTTCAGCAGCCTCTTTTCAGGAAACAACTAGAGTTTTAACTGATGCAGCAATAAAAGGTAAAGTTGACAAACTAGTTGGTTTAAAGGAAAATGTTATAGTTGGAAGGCTAGTTCCTGCTGGAACAGGAACGATAAAGAATTCTTGGAATAAAAAAGCAATTGATGATGATAATAAATTTTTAGCTGAACAAGAAAAAATAGAATCTTCAAAAGACCAAATAAATCAATAAAAAAAGCATTAAAAAATGTGACCTATCAACACCTTTTGTTGATATAAAAGGTGATATATAGACTCATTAATAACACTAACTGCGGAATACAAAATGCTAATTGATTTATTGAAAGATTATTTTCCAATAATTTTATTCTTAGTTATAGCATTTGCTTTAAGTTGCGGATTTATTATTTTAAATTATCTATTGTCACCAAAAAATCCTGATCCTGAAAAACTATCATCTTATGAATGTGGTTTTGAACCTTTTACCGATTCTAGAATAGAATTTGATGTTAGATTTTATTTAGTTGCTATACTGTTTATAATTTTTGATCTAGAGATAGCTTTTCTTTTCCCTTGGGCAATTTCTTTGGGAAAAATTGGTTTTCTAGGATTTATTTCAATGATGATTTTCCTATTTATTTTAACAATAGGATTTATTTATGAGTGGAAAAAAGGAGCTTTAGATTGGGAATAAATATCAATGGATCTTGAAAAAAAACAAAAAGAAATACCTGAAGAATTTAAACAACTTGCTAAAGATTTTAGTGAAAAAGGTTTTATAACCACATCATTAGATAATTTAATTAACTGGTCAAGAACAGGATCTCTTCATTGGATGACCTTTGGTTTAGCATGCTGCGCTGTCGAAATGATGCAAACATCAATGCCAAGATATGATTTAGAAAGGTTTGGTGCTGCACCAAGAGCTTCGCCAAGACAATCTGATGTAATGATTGTGGCAGGTACATTAACTAATAAAATGGCTCCAGCGCTAAGAAAAGTATATGATCAAATGCCGGAACCAAGATATGTAATATCAATGGGTAGCTGCGCTAATGGTGGAGGCTACTATCATTACTCATATTCTGTTGTAAGAGGGTGCGATAGAATTGTTCCTGTTGATATATATGTTCCTGGATGCCCACCTTCTGCTGAAGCTCTTCTTTATGGAATTTTACAACTTCAAAAAAAAATTAGAAACAAAGGTTCTTTTACAAGATAATTATTAATGAAAAATTTAATTGATTTAGAAAAAAAAGTTAACTCCGATCTTGCAACTAAAATTAATAATTCGAATATTAAACACCAACAATTATATTTAAATATTCAATCCAAAGATTTAATTGATGTAGTTATTTTCCTTAAAACAAATAATGAAACAAACTTTAAACAATTAATAGAAATTACAGCAGCTGACTATCCAGAAAAAGAAAAACGTTTTAAAATGATTTATTTATTACTTAGCCACGAATTTAACCAAAGAATTTTGATTGATTATGAAATAAATGAAAATGAAATTGTAAAATCTTTAACATCTATTTTTCCTTCTGCAAATTGGATGGAAAGGGAAGTTTTCGATATGTATGGAATTAACTTTACAGGTCATCCAGATTTAAGAAGAATTTTAACAGATTATAATTTTGAAGGTTATCCATTAAGAAAAGATTTTCCTCTGACAGGTCATAATGAGGTTAGATATAGTGAAGATAAAAAAAAAGTAATTTATGAAAAAGTGAAACTAGAACAAAACTATAGAAATTTCGATTATGAAAGCCCGTGGGAAGGAACAAAATATATTAAAGTGCAGACAAAAAAATAATGCCTAAAGAAACTAAAAAATTAAATTTAAATTTTGGTCCTCAGCATCCAGCTGCTCACGGAGTTTTAAGATTAATTTTAGAATTAGACGGAGAGGTTGTTGAAAAAGCAGATCCTCATATAGGTCTCTTGCATAGAGGAACTGAAAAATTAATAGAAAATAAAACTTACATGCAAGCAGTACCTTACTTTGATAGACTTGATTACGTTGCTCCTATGAATCAAGAGCATGCATTTGCTTTAGCGGTAGAAAAAATATTAAGCATTGAAGTACCATCAAGAGCACAATATATTCGTGTAATATTTTGCGAAATTGGAAGAATATTAAGTCATTTATTAAACATAACAACACAAGCAATGGATGTTGGCGCATTAACACCCACCTTATGGGGTTTTGAAGAAAGAGAAACTTTAATGGAATTTTATGAAAGAGTTTCTGGCTCAAGACTACATGCAAATTATTTTAGACCTGGTGGAGTTCACCAGGATTTACCAAGAGGTTTAGATAAAGATATAGGTGAATTTTGTAACAAATTTCCAAATATTATAAATGATTTAGAAACTTTACTTACTGATAACAGAATATTTAAACAAAGAAATGTTGATATAGGCGTTGTGTCAAAACAAGATGCCTTGGACTATTCTTTTTCAGGTGTAATGCTAAGAGGGTCAGGAGTAGCATGGGATTTAAGAAAATCTCAACCATATGAATGCTATGAACAAATTGATTTTAAAATTCCTGTAGGAAAAAATGGTGACTGTTATGATAGATATTTATGTAGAATTGAAGAAATGAAAGAAAGTGTAAAAATAATCAATCAGTGTCTTGAAAATATTCCCAAAGGTCCAATCAAATCAATGGACGGAAAAATATCCCCGCCTCCAAAAAAAGAATTAAAAGAGTCAATGGAAGCTCTAATTCATCATTTCAAACTATTTACAGAGGGATATAGAGTTGTTAAAGATGAAATTTATACTGCAGTTGAAGCACCAAAGGGGGAATTTGGTGTTTATTTAATTTCTGACGGATCAAATAAACCTTATAAATGCAAAATCAGAGCTCCAGGTTTTTCACATTTACAGGCAATGGATTATTTAATTAAAGGTCATATGTTAGCTGATGTACCCGCGGTATTAGGATCAATGGATATAGTTTTTGGAGAAGTTGATAGATGAGTATAAAAAAAATTTCTAAAGAACAGCCAAAAATTTTTGAATTTAATTCAAAAAATTTAGAAATATCTAAAAAAATTATTGAAAATTATCCAAAAGGTAAGCAACAGAGTGCTGTAATGGCTTTACTTTACTTAGCACAGAGACAAAACGATAACTGGATACCTTTAGCTGCAATTAAATATGTAGGAAAATTTTTAAACATTCCTTATATAAAAGTTTATGAAATTGCTACTTTTTATTCCATGTATAATTTAGCACCAGTTGGAAAATACTTTCTACAAGTTTGTACAACAACACCTTGCATGATTAGAGGAGCATATGATCTGGTTGAAATCTGTAAAAATAAAATTTCTAAAAATCAAGGTGAGTTATCAAAAGATGGTATTTGCTCATGGACGGAAGTTGAATGTTTAGGAGCTTGTGTCAATGCTCCAATGACTCAAATAAATGATGATTATTATGAAGATTTAGATAAAGAAAAATTTGAAAAAATAATTGATCAAATTTTAAATAACAAAAAACCAAAGCCCGGTTCTTATAGAGGAAGAAAAAACTCTGAACCTGAAAATGGCAGAAAAACATTAACGGAATTTAAAAATGCTTAAAGACGAAGATAGAATTTTTCAAAATTTATATAATGACAAAGGATCAGACTTGTCTTCTGCTAAAGAAAGAGGTGACTGGCACAATACAAAAGAAATTTTATTAAAAGGTAGGGATTGGATTATCAACGAAATTAAAAATTCAGAGTTAAGAGGTAGAGGTGGTGCGGGCTTTCCTACAGGGTTAAAATGGTCTTTTGCACCCAAAAATATTGGATCAAGACCTCATTATTTAGTTATCAATGCTGATGAGTCAGAACCAGGAACTTGTAAAGATAGAGATATACTAAGATTTGAACCTCATAAACTTATTGAAGGATGTTTAATCGCTTCTTACTCAGTAAATGCACACAAATGCTACATATATATAAGAGGTGAATATTTCAATGAAGGCAAAAAATTACAAACTGCAATTAATGAAGCATACGAAAATAATTTAATTGGAAAAAATGCATCAAATACAGGTTGGGATTTGGATATATATATTCATTACGGTGCTGGAGCATATATTTGTGGTGAAGAAACAGCTTTACTGGAAAGTCTTGAAGGTAAAAAGGGACAACCAAGGTTAAAACCCCCTTTTCCTGCTTTAATTGGATTATATGGATGTCCAACCATTGTTAATAATGTTGAAACTATAGCAGTTGTTCCAACAATTTTAAAAAAAGGATCAAAATGGTTCTCATCTCTTGGTAAACCAAAAAATACAGGAACAAAAATTTTTTGTATATCAGGAAATGTTAATTACCCTTGCAACGTTGAAGAAGAGATGGGAGCATCTCTTAAATATCTTATTGAAAAACATGCAGGCGGTGTAATTGGTGGTTGGGATAATTTGAAAGCCGTAATCCCTGGCGGTTCATCAATGCCACTTATACCAAAAAAAATCTGTGACACTTTATTAATGGATTTTGATTCTTTGATTGAACAAAAAAGTGGACTAGGTACTGCAGGCATAATCGTTATTAATAAAGACCAAGATATAATTAAATGTATGGCGAGAATAGCTAGATTTTATAAGCACGAAAGCTGTGGACAGTGTACACCATGCAGGGAAGGTTCAGGCTGGATGTGGAGAATGTTAGAGAGAATGTCTAAAGGTGAAGCATCAAGAGAAGAAGTTGATATGCTTGAAGATGTTACGAAACAAATAGAAGGACATACTATTTGTGCATTTGGCGAAGGTTCCGCTTGGCCAGTTCAAGGTTTATTAAGACATTTTAAAAGAGAAGTTACAAAAAGAAACGATTTTAATCCATTAATTAATAAAAATAGAAACATTCCATATCTAGTAGACCAACACTTATTAGAAAAAAAAGATGCTTAAATTAAAAGTAAATGACACAGATGTTGAAATAGAAGAAGGTTTAACAGTTCTTCAAGCGTGTGAAAAAGCTGGTTTTGAAATACCAAGATTTTGTTATCATGAAAAACTATCAATTGCTGGAAATTGTAGAATGTGTTTAGTTGAAATGGAAAAATCACCAAAACCAATAGCATCTTGTGCAATGCCAGCTACAGATGGAATGATTATTAAAACTAATACGCCTTTAGTAGAAAAAGCAAGAAAAGGTGTAATGGAATTCTTGTTAGCCAACCACCCTCTAGACTGTCCAGTTTGCGATCAAGGGGGTGAATGTGATTTACAAGATCAATCTATGTTCTATGGAATAGATAAATCAAGATTTAGAGAGAACAAAAGACATGTACCAGATAAATACATGGGTCCTTTAATCAAAACACAAATGACTAGATGTATTCATTGTACAAGGTGCATAAGATTTGCAACAGAAATTGCGGGTGTTACAGAACTTGGGGCAATAGGTAGAGGAGAAAATATGGAAATTACTACATATTTAGAAAAATCAATGGAATCAGAACTTTCTGGCAATGTCATAGATTTATGTCCTGTGGGTGCACTTACATCAAAACCGTATGTTTTTGAAGCTCGACCTTGGGAATTAAAAAAAACTGAAACCATAGATGTTATGGATGCGGTTGGATCAAATATAAGAGTAGATACATATGGCTGGGAAGTTAAAAGAATTCTTCCAAGAATTAATGAAGATATTAATGATGAGTGGATTTCGGACAAAACAAGATATTCATGTGATGGTTTAAAAAATCAAAGGATAGATACTCCATACATTAAAGAAAATGGAAAATTTAAAAAAACAACTTGGCAGATAGCTTATCAAAAAATAGTTGAAAAAATAAAACAAACAGAACCTGATAAAATAGCTGGTTTGACAGGTGATTTAACTAATATGGAAACGTTGTATGCTGTTAAAGAATTTTTTAATACAACAATTAAATCCAAGAATTTAGATTCAAGATCTGATTTCTATTATATTAATAATGAAAATAGACAAAATTATATATTTAATGTGAGTATAAATGGAATTGAAGATAGTGATCTAATAGTTTTAATTGGCACAAATCCCAGGTATGAAGCAACTATTTTAAATTTAAAAATAAGGCAAGCTTATTTAAAAAATAAAACAGAAATATATTCCTTAAGTAACCTGGGTGATCTTACATATCCATATGAAATAATTAGCGGAAATACAGAAACTATTAAAAATATAATAGAAAACAAAAATGATCTATCTAATAAAATTATTAATGCAAAAAAACCTCTTATTATACTTGGTCAATCTGTTTTAAAAATTAAATCAGGCAAATACGTTTTCGAAGAGCTAAAAAATTTTTTAACTAATAAAAATAAAATCAATAAAGAATGGAATTCATTGAATATTATTTCAAATAACGCATCTACCGTTGGTTCTTATGATTTGAATATAATAAATTCAAATAATGAAAAAAATATTACACTTGAAAGAATAAAAAATAATGAATTTGAAATTTTATTTTTATTTGGTCAAGACGATTTAAAATTTAATAAAAATAATGAATTTATTATATATATTGGTAGTCATGGTGATAAAGGTGCGGAAATGGCCGATGTAATTTTACCTGGAGCAGCTTATACAGAACAAGACGGTTATTATACAAATTTAGAAGGCAGAATTCAAAAAGCCTATCAAGCGTCTTACCCTCCTGGTGAATCAAAAGAAGATTGGGTAATTGTAAATGAACTTTCAAATTTATTAAAAAGAAAAAAACTATATAAAAATAAAAGTGAACTTATCGACTTAATGTTTAATTATTTAAAAAATAATATCAAGAATAATGATTCAAACTATTTAGAATCAATTTTTTTTAATGAAAAAATATCCGTTGAAGATATTGACTACTACTATTCCAATGTTGTTTCACGATCTTCAAGAACAATGTCAGAATGCCGTAATCAAAAAATGAAAATTCAGGTAACAGGCACAGAGGGTTAAATGATTGAGTATATAAATATTATATTAATGGAAACTTATAAAATTTTATTTTTATTGATTCCTGTTCTTGTATCTGTTGCATTAATCGTCTGGCTAGATAGACGTGTTTGGGCTTTTGTTCAAAAAAGAAGAGGACCAAATGTGGTTGGTCCATTTGGATTGTTTCAATCTTTGGCAGATGCTTTAAAATATATTTTTAAAGAAATTATAATACCAGCAAGTTCAAACAAAGTTATTTTTACTTTAGCACCAATTATAACTATGACCTTAGCTTTAATAGCTTGGGCTGTAATTCCTTTTAGCGAAGACTTTGTTCTAGCTGATATAAATGTTGGTATTTTATATCTTTTTGCAGTTTCTTCCTTAGGTGTTTATGGGATTATTATGGGTGGATGGGCATCTAATTCAAAATATCCTTTTTTAGGTTCAATTAGATCAGCTGCACAAATGATATCATACGAAGTTTCTATAGGAGTGATAATAATAAATGTTTTATTATGTGTTGGTTCTTTAAATTTAAGTGAAATTGTTTTAGCTCAAAAAAAAATTTGGTTTATTGTTCCACTTTTTCCTATGTTTGTAATTTTTTTTATATCCGCATTAGCTGAAACTAACAGACCTCCATTTGACTTACCAGAAGCTGAGGCTGAACTTGTTGCTGGTTACCAGACAGAATACTCAGGAATGATGTATGCAATGTTTTGGCTTGGTGAATATGCAAATATTTTACTTATGTGTGCAATGGGTTCAATATTATTTTTAGGAGGATGGCTTCCACCTTTAGATATTCATCCTTTTTATTTAATTCCTGGTCCTATTTGGCTTATTTTTAAAATATTATTTTTGTTTATTCTTTTCGCTTTAGTTAAGGCAACAGTACCAAGATATAGATATGATCAATTAATGAAACTAGGATGGAAAATATTTCTTCCTTTTTCTTTAATTTGGGTAGTTTTAACAGCTGGCTACCTATTATATTTTGACTTATTACCATTAAAATAAATATGAAAATTAGCAGAATATTAAAAACAATATTGATGATCGATTTTGTAAAGGGTTTAATAATAGCTATAAAAGAATCATTTAAATCAAAAAAAACAATTAACTATCCTTTTGAAAAAGGAAAAATAAGTCCTAGATTTAGAGGAGAGCATGCTCTTAGACGTTATCCTAATGGTGAAGAAAGATGTATTGCGTGCAAACTTTGTGAGGCTGTATGTCCGGCACAAGCTATAACAATTGAATCTTCAGAAAGACCTGATGGAAGTAGAAAAACTACTAGATACGATATTGATATGTTAAAATGTATTTATTGTGGTCTCTGCGAAGAGTCTTGTCCAGTAGATGCAATAGTACAAGGTCCAAATTTTGAGTTTTCTACAGAAACCAGGGAAGAACTTTATTACAATAAAGAAAAACTTTTGGAGAATGGTGATAAATGGGAAAATGTTTTAGCCGCAAATATTAGAGCAGACAGTCCTTATAGATAACTATTATGACAGCTCATTTATTATTTTTTTATACATTTGCATTTGTAGCAGTTTTTTCTTCAATCATGGTTATAACTTCAAAAAATACTGTTCATTCGGTATTTTTTTTAATCTTAGATTTTATAAGCATTTCTTGTCTGTTCATAATGATTGGTGCTGAATTTTTAGGAATGATGATGCTAATTGTTTATGTTGGTGCAGTAGCAGTACTATTTTTATTTGTAGTAATGATGCTTAATGTTTCACAACAACAAAACCAATGGTTTTCTTCTAAAGGTGCTAGCACACATATACCAATAGGATTATTGGTTGGTGCTGTTATATTTTTTGAGCTCATAATTGTTATTGGTGGGTGGAAATACAAACCAAACATTCTAAGTACCTCATTACTAAAAATTTCATCTGAAACTACGAACACACATTCAATTGGAAGTGTTTTATATACTGACTATATACATGTTTTTCAACTATCAGGTATGATTTTGTTAGTAGCAATGATAGGCGCTATTGTTTTAACATTTAGACAAAGAAGTGGTCTAAAAAGACAAAGTTATTTTAAACAAATTTCAAGAGAAAGGTCTGATAGCGTTAAATTAACTGACGTTGAAAGTAAAAAAGGAGTTAAAATAGATGATTGAAATAGGACTGGGTCACTATCTAACATTAGGGGCAATAATATTTACAATTGGAATTGTTGGAATATTTTTAAATAGAAAAAATATTATAGTCATATTAATGAGCATTGAATTAATATTACTATCAGTAAATATTAATTTAGTTTCTTTTTCAATTTTTACCAATGATTTGGTTGGCCAAATTTTTACTTTATTTATATTAACAGTAGCAGCTGCAGAGGCGGCAATCGGACTAGCAATTATTGTTGTTTATTATAGAAATTCAGGAACTATTGGTGTTGAAGAAATAGATAAACTTAAAGGATAAAATGCAGAATATAGAGTATATAATATTATTTTTACCTTTGTTAGCTGCATTTATTTCTGGTTTTTTTGGAAAATTTATCGGTCACAGAGGTTCAGAGATAACAACAAGTTTGTTTGTTTCTATATCAGCTATTTTTTCATTTTATATTTTCTACAAAGTGTTGACATTAAATTATCAAAACAACCTATTAATTGCTTCTTGGATTCATTCAGGTTCATTAATTATTAATTGGTCTATTAAAATTGATGCAGTGTCATCTGTAATGCTTGTAGTTGTTACGTTTATTTCATCTCTCGTTCATATTTATTCAATTGGATATATGTCCAAAGATCCTCATAAATCAAGATTCATGGCTTATCTATCTCTTTTTACGTTTGCTATGCTGACATTGGTTACATCCGATAATTTTCTTCAATTATTTTTTGGTTGGGAGGGAGTTGGTCTGTGTTCTTATTTTTTAATTGGTTTTTGGTTTAAGAAAGAAAGTGCAAATAAAGCTGCAATTAAAGCATTTGTTGTAAATAGAGTCGGTGACTTTGGTTTTGCTTTAGGAATTTTTTTAATATTTTATTCCTTTGGTACATTAAATTATACTGAAGTTTTTCAACAAATACCGAAATTTACCGAAGAAGAAATATTCTTTCTTGGAATAAGTTTAAATATTGTTGATTTAATTTGTATACTTTTATTTATTGGCGCAATGGGAAAGTCAGCTCAAATTTTTTTACACACATGGCTGCCAGATGCTATGGAGGGCCCAACTCCAGTTTCTGCATTAATCCATGCAGCAACAATGGTAACAGCAGGAGTATTTTTAGTTGTTAGATGTTCTCCAATATATGAGTATTCTGATCTAGCATTATCATTAATTACTATAATAGGAATGTCCACAGCTTTATTTGCTGCAAGTGTTGCTTTAACACAGAATGATATAAAAAAAATAATTGCATACTCTACATGCAGCCAATTAGGCTATATGTTTTTTGCAACAGGTGTTGGTGCCTACAATATTGCAATGTTTCATTTATTTACTCATGCTTTTTTTAAAGCATTATTATTTTTAGGTTCTGGATCAGTAATTCATTCTTTTAAAGATGAACAGGATATAACTAAAATGGGAGGTGTGTGGAAAAGTCTTCCTTATACATATATATTCATGATAATTGGAACGTTGGCACTTACTGGTTTTCCATTTTTGTCCGGATTCTATTCAAAAGACGCGATTATTGAATATGCTTATTTAAAAGGTAATACAGTTGGTTACCTAGCAGCTTGTGTAGGAATATTTACAGCATTTTTAACCAGCATATATTCTTGGAGATTAATTTTTAAGACATTTCATGGAAAGTATAACAATACTAAGTTACAAATATCATCAATGCATGAGTCCCCTATGATCATGCTAATTCCTTTGTTTTTATTAGCACTAGGAGCTATAGGATCTGGATTTTTGTTCAAAAATTTATTTGTAGATTATAATTTTTGGGGAAATTCAATTAAATTTCTTGAACCTTTAAGTAAAGAACATCCTCCAATGTGGTTTATATACTTTACACCTATATTGGTAATTCTTTCAATACCTTTATCTTTCTACTTGTTTTTAAGAAGTCAAAATTTTTTAAATCAAATTGTTGAAATGAACAAGCCATTTTATAATTTTTTAAAAAATAAGTGGTATTTTGATGAAATATACGAAAATATATTTGTGAACCCTTCAAAAAGTGTAGGTTTATTTCTGTGGAAAAAAATTGACGGAGGTGTAATTGATAAATTTGGACCAGATGGAATTTCAAAATTAATTAAAAACTTCTCAATAAGAGCGGTTAAATTTCAAAGTGGATATATCTATCAATATGCTTTTGTAATGTTGATTGGTTTTTCTATTTTATTAACTTTATTAATTGTAAAATAATGGATTTTCCAATTCTTTCATCTCTAATTTTGTTACCAACAATAGGGGCTTTATTTATTTTTTTTGTTCAATCAAAAAATAGTCAATACCAAAGCAGTAAATATGTTGCTTTATTTATCTCCTTAGCAAATTTTTTATTGTCATTATATCTTTGGTATCTTTTTGATAATACAATTTCAGAATTTCAATTTCTTGAAGAAAAAAAATGGATAGGTGGCTTTATTAATTATAAAGTTGGAATAGACGGCATTTCAATATTATTTATTATTTTAACAACTTTTATTACT
>CACPKQ010000016.1 GCA_902634455.1 uncultured Pelagibacteraceae bacterium
GTTACAAACATTACATCTGAAAGATCATAATCAACTTCTAGGTAATGATCGCTAAATGTAGAATTTTGTTCAGGATCAAGAGCTTCTAATAAAGCTGAGGAAGGGTCTCCTCTATAATCATTTCCAACTTTATCTATTTCATCTAACAAAATTAATGGATTTTTAGTTCCAGCTTTTTTCATCATCTGGATAATTTTCCCTGGTAAAGAACCTATATAAGTTCTTCTATGTCCTCTAATTTCCGCCTCATCTCTTACTCCGCCAAGTGACATCCTAACAAATTGTCTATTAGTAGCTTTTGCAATAGATTTTCCTAAAGATGTTTTTCCAACACCTGGGGGGCCTACTAAACATAAAATTGGTCCTTTAATTTTTTCCATTCTTTTTTGTACAGCTAAAAATTCAACAATTCTTTCTTTAACTTTATCTAATCCAAAATGATCGTGATCTAATGTTTTTAGTGCTTTATTTAAATCTATATCAACTTTATCTTTTTTATACCAAGGAAGGTCTATCATCCAATCTAAGTAGTTTCTTACTACAGTAGCTTCGGCAGACATTGGACTCATACTTTTTAATTTTTTTAATTCAGATAAGCATTTTTTTTGAACCTCTTTAGGCATTTTTGCTTTTAAAATTGATTTATTTAAATTAGAAATCTCATCTTTTCCTTCTTCTATTTCTCCTAGCTCTTTTTGAATAGCTTTGAGCTGTTCATTAAGATAATACTCTCTTTGAGTTTTTTCCATCTGGGTCTTAACTCTACCTCGAATTCTTTTTTCAACACCAATAATGCTAGTTTCATTTTCCATTATCTTAATGACACTATTTAATCTTTTTTTAACATCAAAGGTTTCGAACAATTGTTGTTTTTCAGAAATAGTACAATTTAAATGGGCAGCTATATTGTCTGCAATTTTTGATGGTTCTTTTAATTCTTTTATATTACTTATTGTTTCAGAGGAAATTTTTTTATTAATTGAATTAAGTTTTTCCAATCTTCTTATAGCAACAGATGCTAAAGTCATTAAATTTTCTTCGGAATTTGTTGTTTCAGATGCATGTTCATAAGTACAACTTATAAATTTTTGATCATCTTCAAATTCAAGAATCTTAACTCTTTTTGTGCCTTCGACCAAAACTTTGACTGTTCCGTCGGGCAATTTTAAAAGTTGAAGTATATTGCTTTCACAACCGTACGTAAATACATCAGTTTTTTTAGGATCATCAACCTCTGAATTTTTTTGTGTAACTAAAATAATTTTTTTAGTATTTTGCATTACTTCATTTAATGCTGTTATTGATTTATCTCTACCTACAAACAAAGGTATGACCATGCTTGGAAATACAACTATATCTCTCAAAGGTAGCAGAGCTAATTTTTGTTTTACTTGCATAATCTAAATATGGATATTATAGAATAATTTGCAATAGATAATTATGACTTATAAATATTAGCTTAAGCCGCAGTAGATTTATCTGTTTTTCCTTTAGTATTTTTAGAATAAACTTTAATAGGTTCGGAATCTCCTTTAACAGCTCCCATATCAACAATTATTTCTTCAATATTTTCCTGACCTGGTAAATCGAACATTGTTTTAAGCAATATATTTTCAAGAATCGATCTTAATCCTCTTGCACCAGTTTTTTTGTTTATAGCCTTTATTGCTATTTCTTTTATTGAATCCTGATTAAAGTTTAGTCTTACACCTTCAAGTTTAAACAATTCTTGATACTGTTTAATTAAAGAATTTTTTGGTTCTTGGAGTATTTTAATTAATGAATTTTGATCTAAATCTTCTAATGTTGCGGTAATTGGTAATCTTCCTATAAACTCAGGTATTAACCCATATTTTAAAAGATCTTCTGGTTCTAAACCTTTCATCAATTCACCAATTTTCTTTTCTTCCAAACTTTTAACCTCTGCACCAAATCCTATAGACGTCCCCTTATCTCTTTGTGAAATAATTTTATCAAGTCCAGCAAATGCACCACCACAAATAAATAAAATATTTGTTGTATCCACTTGTAAAAATTCTTGTTGTGGATGTTTTCTGCCGCCTTGCGGTGGAACGCTTGCAACTGTTCCTTCCATTATTTTTAAAAGAGCCTGTTGAACGCCTTCTCCAGATACATCTCTAGTAATAGAAGGGTTTTCAGATTTTCTACTTATTTTATCTACTTCATCTATATATACTATTCCTCTTTGAGCTTTATCAACATTGTAATCAGCGGCTTGCAAAAGTTTTAAAATAATATTTTCTACATCTTCTCCAACATAACCTGCTTCGGTTAATGTAGTGGCATCTGCCATTGTAAAAGGAACATCTAAAATTCTAGCTAAAGTTTGAGCTAACAAAGTTTTTCCACAGCCGGTAGGTCCAACTAACAAAATGTTAGATTTTGCAAGCTCAACAGATTTACTTGTTTTGTTTTCATAGTTTAATCTTTTATAATGATTGTGAACTGCTACTGATAAAACTTTTTTTGCATAATCTTGACCAATGACATAGTCATCTAAAACAGTGCATATTTCTTTTGGTGATGGCAGGGTGTCTTGATGTTTAACTAAACTATCCTTACTTTCTTCTTTTATAATATCCATGCATAATTCAACACACTCATCACAGATAAATACTGTTGGTCCAGCTATTAGTTTTCTTACCTCGTGTTGGCTTTTGCCACAAAAAGAACAGTAAAGAATATTTTTATTATTTGACATAATTTTATTACCGAATCAGTTTACCCACTTTATTACAGTTAAGATAATTTAATCAAGCATAGGTTGACAATAGAACTATATATTGTGAATTAATCTCTTTTAGCTACTACTTTATCAATTAAACCGAATTCTTTTGCACTTTCTGGAGTCATAAAATTGTCCCTTTCAAGTGCAGTTTTAATTTCATCAACAGACTTACTTGTATGTCTTGAATAAATTTCATTTAATCTTTTTTTTAAAGATAAAACTTCATTCGCATGAATTTCTATATCAGTTGCCTGTCCTTGATATCCTGCAGATGGTTGATGAACCATAATTCTTGAGTTTGGCAAAGAAAATCTTTTCCCTTTACTTCCTGCAGCAAGTAAAAATGAACCCATGCTTGCTGCTTGTCCAATACAAAGAGTTGATACATTTGGTTTTATATATTGCATAGTATCATAAATTCCTAAACCCGCAGTTACTAAACCTCCTGGACTATTAATATAGAGTGAAATTTCTTTTTTTGGATCTTCAGATTCTAAAAATAATAGTTGAGCAGTAACTAGAGATGCGACACTGTCGTTTATTGGACCAACTACAAAAACAATTCTTTCTTTTAATAGCCTAGAATAAATATCATATGCTCTCTCACCTCTGCTAGATTGTTCAACAACCATAGGAATTAAAGTATTTAACTGTTCTGGTATTTTTTCGTTCATAAATTGATTCGCTGATAGTTATACAACTTGTGATTACTTTTTGCTAACTTTTTTTACTTTTGTAGCTATCTTTGGTGATGATTTAGCTTTTTTTGAGGTGGTGGCTTTTTTTGATGATGTAGTTTTTTCTTTAACCGATGATCCATGATCGTGAGTATGTTCATGATCATGTTCATGTAAATGTTTATCATTTTCAGCTTTAAGTAATTTCTCAGCTTCTACTTTGGTAATTTCTTTTTTATTCATTTTTGCTTTGCTTTTAATACTTTGGATAATTTTTTCTTCATACAATGACCCCTTTAAACTAGCTATCATAGATGGATTTTTTTGATAATATTCTTGAATAACTTTTTCCTGTCCAGGCATCATTCGAAATTGTTTTTGAATTTCGTTTTGTAGTTCTTGTTCACTAACTTCAATTTTATTTTGTTCACCAAATTCATTTAAAATTAATCCAGTTTTAATTCTTTTTTTTGCCTGATTTTCAAAATCTTTTTTTTTATTCTTCATTTCTTCTTCTTTGATTCCTTGTGCTAAAATTTTTATCTCTTGTTCAATTAAATTTTCTGGAATTTGATCTACTTTAATTTTTTCGAGCTGATTTAAAATTTGTTTATTAGTTAACATATTTAAAGAATTTTTATATTCATCATTAATTTGTTTTGTAATTAATTCTTTCAAATTATTTAAATCTTTTGCTCCTAAATTTTTAGCAAATTCATCATTTATGGATACTGCTTGAGGATTTTTTACATTTTTAATTGCACATTGAAAAACAGCTTTTTTATTTACAAATTCCTTTTCAGGATAATTTTCTGGTAAAACAACTTCTACATTTTTATTATCTTCTTTTTTTGTACCAATTAACTGTTTATCAAAACCCTTGATGAACAAGTCTTTTCCTAAAACTAATTGAGTGTTTTTGCCTTCTCCACCTTTAAAATTTTTACCATCTATAGTTGCTTTGTAGTCAAATATAACCAAATCTCCATCTTTAGCTTTAGCAGATACATCTGCTTCTTTAAAATTTTTTTGACTTTTGGCTATTTCTTGTATTCTTGTATCGGTTTCTTTTGAGTCAATTTTAACTGAATATTCATCAAATTTAATATTATTAATACTTTTAATGTCAATTTTTGGAAGTTCAGTTACCAATATGACATATTCTAGATCCTTATCTTCGCCATAAACTTTTAGATCTATTTTAGGTTGTCCAGCTGGTTTAATTTTTTTTTCTTGAAGTGCTTTTGTGCTAGTATCTTTTAAAATTTTATCTAATACTTCACCAAAAATTGCTTGTCCGAACTGTCTTTTTAAAATTTCACGAGGTACTTTTCCTGGTCTAAAACCTTTTAGTGCAACATTATTTTTAACTTCTTCGTATTTTTCATTCATATGGGAAGAAATAACGTCTTTATCAATAAAGACTTTTATTTCTTTGTTTAAACCCTTTTTACTTTCTACACTAATTTTCATATTATTTTATGGTGGGCAAGAAGAGACTCGAACTCTTAAGCCTTGCGGCACTAGTTCCTAAGACTAGCGCGTATACCAATTCCGCCACTTGCCCAATTTGTTAATGCTTTATATATTATAGAACTAATTTGTCCAACGACAATAATAAGTGTAAATATTTATATTATATAAAAAAAATGATTGTTTCACCCTGCATAAGTATTTGTAAAACAGATCCATTGACAGGTTATTGCTATGGCTGTGGAAGAAGTAATGAAGAAAAAAAAATATGGAAGGATAAAAATACATCCGAAAAATGGAAAGAAGAAAACCTAAAAGAAATACAAAAAAGATTAAACGGATGGCAACTAGAAAGTTTTAAAGAATCCTACGAACACAAAGTAAAAGTAGGTATATCCATATTTAAAAAAGAGAACTTAAAATGAACAAGAGTACATTGGCAGTTATAATATATGTAATAGGTATAATTTTCGGCGCATTAATATTGGATATATGGGGTGCAGAAACTGGTCCCAAATCATTACTAGGAGCTTTATGGACAGCTATATTTTTAATTGCAATTTATTATTCAGAAAAAAAAGAAAATTAAACAATTTAAATATTGTTTTTTAAGATTAATTTATGAATCTCAATTTTGAAAAATTAAGTAGTAAAATTATTAAATGTAAAAAATGCCCAAGATTAGTCAGATTTAGAAAAAAAATCTCATTTAAAAAAAGAAAACAATTCATTAATGAAACTTACTGGGGAAAACCAATAACAGGATTTGGGGATATAAGTGGTAAAATTTTATTTGTAGGTCTTGCTCCAGCGGCACATGGTGCTACCAGAACTGGCAGAGTTTTTACTGGAGATAAATCTTCAGATTTTTTATATAAATGCATGTATAAAGCAAAAATTTCTAACCAAAGCAACTCGGATCATATTAATGATGGGTTAAAACTTAAAAATGCTTTTATCACTGCAGCTTTAAAATGTGTCCCTCCAGGAGATAAACCAGAAAAAGGAGAGCTCGAAAATTGTTTTCCTTATTTCAAAAATGAAATTAACCTTTTAAAAAATATAAAGGTAATAGTGGCATTAGGAAAAGTTGCTTTCGATGCATGTGTAAACTTTTACAAAAAAGAATACAATTTAAGTAAAAAAATAAAATTTGGTCACAATAATGTGTATAGCTTACCAAATAATATTTTATTAGTTGGCTGCTATCATCCAAGTCCCAGAAATGTAAATACTAGAAGAATTAATGAAAAAAAAATGACACTATTATTTAAAAAAGTTTTAAAATTAATTTAAATAATATGAAAGTTTATATTATTTGGCTTATTGGTGTAATTTTGTGGAATTTTGGTTATCCTAAAGCAACACCTCTGGAAGATGTTATTGTTGCTATCCTTTTATCTTTTATTTCGATGGGTTTAAAAAAATATTTTAAATTTTAATTAGTTTGAAGAAAAATATATGTTTTGATAGTAAGATATAGCTTCAATGCCTGTTTGGTCAGTATCTGTCATTAAAGCAACACCATTTATGATGTTTACATCAATGTCATGTAATTTTTTAAAATGATCTTTAACATTCGCTTTAACAGAAACCCATTCATTAAGATTTTCTTTAGTGGTAGATAGAACATAATCTATTGAATTTTTTGTATAAGGGCTTCTCCAGTGATCATCGATCGAATTATTGCTTGAAAAAATATAATTTATAGCTTTATTTGATAAAGCAGTAAGTCCTGTTTTTTTAACAACAAATACTCTGGCTGCATAGTCATGTCCTTTTTTAGATTTTTCATCAACTCCACTCAAATCCTTCTCGACTTTCCAGGTAATATTTATATATGGAGTTTTATTAAGATCTATTTCAATTTTTTTTCCTAGGCCAGAACCAACACCTTGAGCTTCTGCTTTCAAATAATTACCGTCTTCATTAGAACCTATAGAATATGTGGTTAATTTCTTTACTTTTCTTATCTTGAGTTCTTTAAGCTCGGTTTCTGTAAATTCAAAAACAGTAATATTTTCACAAAACGCTGTGCCAAAAAGCATAGAAAAAATAAAAAATAAATTTAGGAAAAATTTAAACATATTTTGATATAGCCTAGGAAAAAAACTTTTCAATATTTTTTTTAATCAAAATTTAGTCACTATTATAACAAGCAAAGTTCATAATTTATCCTTATAAAAAGTGTATATGAAATCAATCTCTATCTTTTTTTTACTTCTTTATTGGTCTATAATTCTATTGGCTCCAATAATTTAATCTGATGCAAGTAAATAATAGGTAACAGAGGCAAAAAAAGCACCAATTACCCATGAAAAAGATTGTAAAAATCTTAATTCAGGATTCCAAATTGTGCTAGCTGAGAAAATAAAACCAATTAACAATGAATATAAGCCTTTGATTTGCCAACCGTTATAATAGTAGTAAGAGCTCTTTGTAGCCGAAGAGAATATATCTTTATTAGAGATATTTTGTCTTTTTATCAAATAATAGTCTGTGATCATAATACCGAATACTGGACCAAAAAATGAACTTATAGTGTCTATATAAGCCAACACACCAACTTGGCTTAAAATTTGCAGCCAAGATAATCCAATAAAAAAGCCAAATAATATTATTATAAATCCAGAGCTTCTTATTGAAAGATTTTTTGGCAAAAAATTAAGTAAAACATTTTGTGAAGGAATGTAGTTTGCAATTAAATTGGTAGATGTTGATGCAAACAATATAAAAATAACTGCAATAACTGTGAGATATGTGTTGTCAAATCTAGTGATTATATCAGTTGGGTTAGTTAAAATTTGATCAACATTTATCATTTTTTTTGCCAAAACAACATCTACACCGAGAACAATTGAGATAGAAAAAAATGAAAAAAGAATTAAGTTTAATATTAAACTAAGGTTTCCTTTATTTAACTCACCATCAGTTTTAACATATCTTGAAAAATCTCCAAAATTAACAATAACAATTGAAAAATACGCAAACATAGTTCCAATTACACCAAGTAGAGGCATCATATTACTTTTTGCAACAAAATTTTCGTAATTGAAGGTAATTTTAAATAACTTTGATAGTTCTTGATAATTTTCAGAAATAATTATTATTAAAAATAAAATTAAACCAAAATACACAAAAAAAGCAGAAAAATTAATAAATGATTTGTAAAAGTATTGTCCCTTACTAAATAAAAAATACTGAATTAAAAGCACTAAAACTAATGAAGCTCCATCTATGAGATTCATTCCCATAAAAAATAATAAAAATATTTCCTGATTTAAAAAATTGGTATTTATTGAAGAGATAAAAATTTGAATTAAATATCCTACAGATTTAGATATAAAAAAAGTCTGTACTCCAAACATAAAAATACCGACCAATCCTCTTAGTAGGGCAACATATCTAGCGCCGTTAACTCCCATAGATGTTCTTAAAATTACAGGGAAGGGCAATCCATGTTTCTGCGAAGGTTTGCCAATTAAATTAGCAAAAACATAAACAAAGAAAGATGCAATCAAACTCCCAAAAAAGACTACTAGGAAGTTCAGATCATAAATTAAATAAAGAGAGGCAATTAAAGAAAATCCAATCAAAGATTGAGTAGTATTTCCCCAAAAACAAAATAGATCTTTCCAACTCCAATTTTTGTCAGAAGGGTTAATAGAAACAATTTCCCAATTTTTCAGCGGAAAATTTTCTTTTTCGTGAATCACATATTCATATTAAACCAATATATTTTACTGTCCATATTAAGACTATCGATTAATAAAAAAACCTTTAAATATCTTGATAATTATGATTGTTGAAAAAGCAAATGACATGATAATAGATAGAAGTAGATTATGACTGAACAAATAGTTATTTTTTTTCAAATTGTATTTATAGATTTGGTGTTGGCAGGTGATAATGCAATTATAATTGGAATGATTGCTTCACAATTTCCTTCTGATCAAAGAAAAAAAATTATTTTTTTTGGAATTAGCGCTGCAGTAATTCTTCGAATTATTTTTACATTGATTACTGCTTACTTACTTCAAATTACAGGAATAAGGTTAATCGGTGGAATATTATTACTCTATGTTTGTTATAAACTTTATGTAGATGTGGTAAAAAACAATAATAAAGAAAAAAATAACTTAAAAGTTGATAACTCAAGTTTTTTAAAAGCTATAACAACTATTATAATTGCTGATGTAACTATGAGTTTAGATAATGTATTGGGCGTTGCGGGTGCTGCACGTGATCATTACTTTTTACTAATTTTTGGATTGTTACTTTCAATTGCTCTAATGGCTACTGCAGCAACATTAGTATCAAAATGGATAAAAAAATACAAAGGAATTGCTTGGATAGGTTTGTTTGCGATCTTAGCTGTAGCTATTGATTTAATTTACACTGATATAAAATTATTTATATAAAATGAATACTAAAATTATAAAATATTTTTTAATATTTTTTTTATTTTCATTCAAAGTTTTAGCAGTAGAGTTTGATGGAAAATTTATTCAAGGACATTTTATAATAGGTAAAGCAGATCCAGATTCAAAAATTAAAATTGATAAAAAACAAATTAAAATTTCGAAAGATGGATATTTTGCTTTTGGATTGGATAGAGATAGAAAGTATGACATTGTGATAACTGTAGAAAAAAATGGTGATAAAAAAAAAATTATAAAAAAAGTTCAAAAAAGAAAATACAAGATTCAAAGGATAGACGGATTGGAAGAAAAAAAAGTAACGCCTCCAGAGGAAGTTTATGCAAGAATAAAAAAAGAAAATAAACTTATAGCTAAAGCAAGAAATATTGATAGCGATCTAGATTATTTTAAAGATGGTTTAATTATTCCAGTAGAAGATGCGATAATCACTGGTGTTTATGGAAGTCAGAGAATTCTAAACGGCAAACCTAAATGGCCACATTATGGAATCGACTTTGCTCAAAAAAAAGGAACTCCAATAAAAGCTATGCTTGATGGAATAGCAACTTTGGTGGAAAATGATTTATATTACACTGGTGGTACTTTAATTTTTGACCACGGTCATGGTATTTCTACTTTATATATGCACATGGAAAAAATTTTTGTTAAAGTAGGAGAAAAAGTAAAACAAGGAGAGATTATTGGAACTGTTGGATCTACTGGTAGATCAACAGGTCCTCATCTCGATGTAAGGTTAAATTGGTTTCAAACAAGATTAGATCCTCAATCAGCTTTTAAATAAAAAATTTTACTGAGATAGTAATAATTGTTCGTTTGTTTCGTTGATAATTTTATAGTTTTTATCTAATAAATAACTTGCTGAAAGTTTGGTCTTTGCTCCCTTATCATCTAACAATATTAATGAATTTTTCTTTAGCTTTGGTAATGCTATTTTAATTTCATTTAACTGATGTTCGTTAGCACCTTCAACCTGCGCATCCAAAGAATCTAAATACAGAAAATCAATTTTTTGATTTAAAGAATTTAAAAAGTTTAAACTGTCATCATTGATAAAAGTTATAAAGTTTAAATTATTTTTAACAAATTTTTTAGCATTAGTAATATTTTTATTATTTATATCACAAGAATACATGTGACCATCTACTTCTTTTACAAAATCAGAAAATATCATAGTACTCATTCCATCTTTCCAATTAATTTTAGTAAAAAACCAAAATTTTTTCCTTCCTCTTGAAACTCCAGTTTCTACTAAAATCTTATGATTTCTTTTATATGCTTCTGTTAAGGCTAATTTAAAAGATTCAAATCTAATATTTTTTGGGTGTTTATAATTGTTTAAAAAATTCATTTATTTTTAATTTATATTTCACTCCTTGCTATGAATCTCTCATAAAATAATCTAGATTTTATACCTATATTTAAAAAAGGATAAGGAGGTAACCAATTAGGTTTTATTCTTTCTTCAATAATTTTAATTTCTTCACTTTGTTGATTTGATGCCATCAAAGCGATTTGTTCTCCAAAAAAAGTACCAACACCAATTCCAGATCCATTATAACAGCCAGCTACATATATTTGATTATCTATTTTTTCAAAAATTTGTGAACTATTACGACTTCTACAAACTATTCCTGACCAACTTGAGTTGATAATATTATTTGGTAAATTTGGAAATCTTTTCTGGATTCCTATTTCATGATATTTAATTCTTTTTTTTAGTTCATTTTTATTCATAAAATTTGGATTTCTAAATTCCGCAGTATTTCTAATTAAAATTCTATTATCTTTCGTTAATCTGACAGTAGCTCCCATGGGTCTTATTGGAAGAACACCCCATTCATTTGGTTTTCCAATAGAACTAAATTCATCTTTGGTCAATGGTCTTGTCATACTTGCAGTCAAACATATAGGAAAATTATAATTTTTTTTTACTCCTAAAGAACTTAAAAAACCATTTGTACAAAAAATAATTTTTTCAGTTTGAATATTGTGCAGTTTAAAATTACAAACAATTTTACCATTATATTTTTTCCAAGATAATAGTGGTGAGTTTTCAAATAAATCTACATTAAGCGGTATAGTATCTATCATCGCTCTTACTAATTTAGCTGGGTTTAAAAGAATTCCTCCTTCTGTATAAACAGCTATTTTATAAAAGTTTGTTCCTAGTCGATTAGTTAAATCTTTTTCAAAAAATAATTTATTTTTAAAATTTAAAGAAGATAAGAGATTTATAAAAGAACTAACCCTTTTTTCATCTTCTAATCTAGATGAAGCAAAATATTTACCAGATTCATTCCAATCACAATCGACCTGGAATTCTTTAATAAATTTTTTAACTGCTTTTATTCCTTGTTCATAAATTTGAACTTTTTTTTTATAATTATTAATATCTTTGTTTGATGTAAAGCCATCATTTAATGTTGTATCAACTAAATAACCTGAGTTTCTTGAACTAGCACCTTCACCTGCTAATTGTGCATCTACTAATATTATTTTTTTATTTTTATGTAATTGTGATAACTGTCTAGCAACTGATAAACCTGTATAACCCGCTCCAATAATTAAATAGTCACATAAAAGACTAGATTCTAGCTGTTTTATTTTGTTTCTTTTAGGTAAGTTATTTAACCAGCCACATCCATTATCATTAATAACTGTCATAAAATTAGATTATATCAAAATCCAATCTTAGTATCTGGTTATTTATTTAGAAGGTTTTGAGATTTCATATCTTCTTTTTTAATACCAGCAACTTCTACAGGGGCTTTCATAGCGTCTCTTCTAAATGGCTCACCTAGTTCCTGATTCAATATAATCTCAATAAATGTGGTAATTCCTTTTTTTTGATCCTCACAAGATTGTTTAATTGCACTTGTTGTTTCTTCCATAGTTTTTACTGTAATTCCTTTTAGACCACATGCATTAGCTACTTTTGCATAGCTTAATTCTGGATCTAATTCAGTTCCAATAAAATTATTATCATACCATAATATTGAATTTCTTTTTTCTGCTCCCCACTGATAATTTCTAAATATCACCATTGTAATAGCTGGCCATTCTTTTCTAGCACAAGAACTCATTTCATTCATACTAATACCAAAAGCACCATCACCAGCAAAACCTATAACTGGAGTATTTGGACAACCTATTTTTGCTCCAAGAATTGATGGAAAGCCGTAACCACACGGACCAAACAAACCTGGTGCTAAATATTTTCTTCCTTTTTCAAAAGTTGGGTATGCATTTCCTATTGCACAATTATTCCCAATATCACTTGAAATAATAACATCTTCCGGCATACCGACTTGAATAGCTCTCCATGCTTGTCTTGGGGACATTCTATCTTTGTCTCTTTCTCTTGCCTCTTTGTTCCAAACTGTTCCAGGGTCATCGTCTTCATGATCTAGGCTTGTTAATGTTTGTAACCAAGAAGATTTTGTTTTGTGAATTAAATTTTTTCTTTCTTCTCTTCCATTATTTCCAGCGTCTGAAGATAACTTTTCTATAATTTGTTGGGTAACAAGTTTTGCATCACCACAAATACCAACAGTAACTTTTTTTGTTAAACCAATTCTATCGGGATTAATATCGACCTGAATAATAGATGCTTTTTTAGGCCAATAATCTATTCCATAACTTGGTAAAGTTGAAAAAGGATTTAATCTTGTTCCTAAAGCTAACACAACATCAGCTTTTGAAATTAACTCCATTGCAGCTTTGGAACCATTGTATCCTAAAGGACCAGCCGCTAAAGGGTGACTTCCGGGAAAACTATCATTATGCTGATAACCACTACAAACAGGTGATTCCAATTTCTCTGCAAGTTTTTTGCATTCTTCTATCGCTCCACCAATAACCACCCCTGCTCCTGACAAAATTACAGGAAATTTTGCTTTAGATAATAATTTTGCAGCTTGATTAATTGCTTCTTTACCACCACCTTGTCTTTCAAATCTAACTATTGGGGGAAGTTCTATATCAATGACTTGTGTCCAAAAATCCCTTGGTACGTTTATTTGTGCTGGGGCAGATCCTCTAATAGCTTTTTCAATGACTCTATTCAAAACTTCCGCCATTCTTGATGGATCTCTAACTTCTTCCTGATAACACACCATATCTTTGAATAAATTCATTTGTTCAACTTCTTGAAAACCACCTTGGCCCATTGTTTTATTTGCAGCTTGAGGAGTAACTAATAGTAAAGGAGTATGATTCCAGTATGCTGTTTTAATAGGAGTTACTAAACCAGTTATTCCAGGACCATTTTGTGCAATAACCATAGACATTTTACCTGTGGATCTTGTATAACCGTCAGCTATCAATCCACCGTTTGTTTCATGAGCTACATCCCAAAATGTAATTCCTGCTTTTGGGAACAAATCTGAAATAGGCATAAACGCTGAACCTATGATTCCAAAACAATTTTCAATACCATGTATTTGAAGAACTTTTACAAAAGCTTCTTCTGTTGTCATTTTTGTCATAAAAATTTCTTTAATAAGGTAAAATTAATATATAAATTCTGCAAAATTTTCTACTATTTTGTGCTCTCTGAAACAAAATAAGATACAGCTTCAATTTCTTTCGAATTTAATATCCCATCAAATGCAGGCATAACTCCAATTCCACGCGTTACTGCCGCAAGAACTTGTTCAAAAGTAGGACGCAATTGATCTAGGTTTGGACCTATTTCACCATTAGAATTTGCAGATTTTAATTTGTGACAACTTGAACATTCAGCTTTATTATTAAAAATATCTAAACCTAAATCCATTTTTTCATCAGAAAACACAGGATTAATTAATAAAATATAAATAATAATTACAATTTTTTTTTTCACTTTTAAAATAATAAACTATAAACCAGCAAGTTGCTTTAACTTTGTTTTATTATCACTTAATATTTTTCTTATAAAAGAACCTATAACTCCGAGTGTAATTGCTAATATTATAGATAACAGTCCATAGGCAATTGGAAAATCAATTGATAGATCTAGTATAAATTTTGAAAAAGTCCCTATTTCACTTTTTATATATTGAACTCCATTAAATGTACTATCACCATTTTTTATAAATGTATTGTAAGCCATTGCTATACCAACTACTAACAAAAGAAGAGCTAATGATGCTTTTAATTGAGAACCATCTAGGTATTGACCTATTTTTTGACCTACTTGCACACCTAAAATTGATCCTAATATTAAAGTGATTACTAAAATTAGATCAATTGAATGGTAGTTGAACGCATGAAGAATTGTAACAATTGCAGTAATAAAAATTGTTACAAATAATGAAGTTCCTGGAACTAATTTAGTTGGCATACCAATAATATAAATCATTGCGGGAACTAATAAAAAAGCACCACCTACCCCCATTATTGCTGCTACAAAACCAACTATAAAACCTAATATTATTGGAGTGAAAGCACTTTCATATAATTTTGATTTATTAAATCTCATTCTTAACGGCAAACCATGTATCCAATAATGTTGGTGTAGTTTTTTTTTTATAACTATTTTTTTTCTTTTTCTTTCTATCTCTCCAACTCCTTCTATTAACATAAGAGTGCCCACAATTGCCAAAACATACATATAGGCTAAAGATATAACTATATTTATTTTTCCTATTTCCTTAAAATAACTAAATGTAAAAATTCCAATAAAAGTTCCAATAACACCTCCTATTACAATTACAAAACCCATTTTATAATCTAAGTTATTTTTAAACCAATAAGTTAAAGAGCCTGAAACAGAAGTTGCTAAAATATTATTTGCTTCATTGGGAACTGCATAAATTGGTGGGATTCCCATAAAAATCAAGAAAGGTGTCATTAAAAATCCTCCACCCACACCAAACAATCCTGATAAAAGACCAACTAAAAAACTTAAAAAAAGTATTAATAAAATATTTACGTTAACTTCTGCTATAGGGAGGTAAACTTCCATAAAGAAATTAATAAATATTCCTCTAATATAAACATGTCAATAAATATTTAAAAAATTGTTGCACCAAAAACTTTAACGGTGCCGTTTTCTTCTCCTAAAACTAATCGACCAATAAATTCTCCTGGAATTTTAGTGCTAGTTTGTTTATATAATACAGTCACATAAAGTCCTCTTCTTAAACAACCTAATGATTTACAGTTTTCAGATAAACTTGAAATTAACTCGTTGCTTGCCCATTGTTTTCCTAACTCGACTTCGTTTGCTCCGTAAAGCATCTGTGACGAGAAATCTTTTGTAAAAGCTCCATAATCTTTAATATTTGAGGATTTAATTAAATTATCCCAAATTGGATCAGCAATTTTAATAATTTCCTTGTCGGATTTATCTAAAAAACTCATTAATTAAAAAAGTTATTTTAAGAAGCTTGTTTCTTCTCTTTGTCGTCAACTATATGATAAACAGGTTTTTTTTCCATTGAAAATTTCCCAGTTTCAGGATTTCTTCGTGAGACAGTCAAGCAATGCCAGTTTTCATCATCAAGTTTCATGTGGTCACCTCTATAATAATATCCTGGCCAACGTGTTTCTTCTCTGTACAAAGTGTGTTCTGTTACACACTGTGAAGTTAATGTCCTATGTTTTAACTCCCAAGCTCTCATTAACTGGTGGTAATCTTCTGCTGCAACATTATCTAAGTCTTCTTGAAGCCAATCCAAAAGCTCCAATCCTTTTTTAAGTAAATTATCATTGGTCATATAATTGTTTGTGATACCACCACAATATTCATCCATTATTTTTTGCAATCTTTGAAGACCTTGAATTGGAGAAATATAACTTGGAGAAACAGTTCCACCTGTAATTTCATTTCGTCCTACTGTATAATTCTCCATAGGCTTATATATGATCTCTTTAAGATTTTGATATTGGTTTTCTGAAACTTCTATTCCATTGGCTTTCTTATCCTGAATATATTTAACTGCGGCTTTTGCAGCTAATCTTCCTTCAGTGAATGAACCTGATGAAAATTTATGAGCACTACCTCCAACGGTATCACCTGCCCCAAATAAGCCTTCTACGGATGTCATTCTATTATATCCCCAAAAATAATCGTCTGGTGAAATATCTTCAGGTCCGCTTACCCAAGCACCAGAACAAGTTGCATGTGAACCCATTACATAAGGTTCGGATGTTGTAAGTTCAGGGTTTGTATATTTAGGATCAATATTTTGAGAAGCCCAAACTACTGCTTGTCCAACTGTCATACCTAGAAAATTTTCCCATCCGACTGTTTCTAAGTGAGGATCTTGAAATGCTTCTTTTGTAACCATATGAATTGGTCCACCGCCTGCAGCTACTTCTTTTATAAAAGCATGATTCCTTAAACATGTTGGAACAGGATGATGATCTATATATTCTCCAACTAATTTTTTAGTTTCCTCATACCATTTCTTTTCGTAATTTTCACCATTTGCATTTTGTGTATAAGTTTTTAAATGCAAAAAATATGCGCCGACAGGACCATAACCATCTTTAAATCTACATAAAACAATTCTATTTTCCATTTGAGTCATTTTTGCTCCAACTTCTATTGGTAAAGCATATGCAGATCCATTGCTCCATGGTGCATACCAGGTTCTTCCCATTCCTTCACCAACGGCTCTGGGTTTAAAAATATGTGATGCCCCACCAGCAGCTACTATTACAGTCTTTGCTTTAAAAACATAGTAATCACCTGTTCTCATATTGAAACCTACTGCTCCTGCTATTCTATTTTCTTTACTCTCATCTTTTAAAAGATGAGTAATCATGATTCTATTATAAATTTTATCTGCTGATTTTTTAGCAGCCTCTGCAACAATTGGTTTGTAACTTTCACCGTGGATCATTATTTGCCACTTTCCTTCCCTTTGGTATCTACCTGTTTCTTTATTTTTCATCATTGGAAGACCCCATTCATCAAACATATGTACTGTGGAGTCTACGTGTCTTGCCATGTCATAACCAAGGTCTTCTCTAACAAGACCCATTAAATCGTTTCTTGCATAACGAACATGATCCTCAGGCATGTTCTCACCCCATTGCATACCCATATAACAATTAATTGCATACAAACCCTGAGCAACTGCTCCACTTCTATCGATATTTGCTTTTTCCACGCAAATTATTTTTAAATCTCTACCCCAGTGCCTAGCTTCAAAGGTAGCGCCAGTTCCAGCCATACCTCCACCAACAACTAAAATATCACATTCTTCAAAAATAGTTTTTCTAGCCACTAATAATAAACTCCTTTTTTAAAAGCGCTTTTATCGACTTTTGGTAATTCTTTGCTTGTATTTAAACCCTGAGGTTCAGAATAAAGTATTTGAGAATTTATTTCTCCTTGATTTGGTTTTTCCCCATCTGCTAACTTTGGAATAAATTTTCCCCAGGGCTTTGTTGTTATTGGAGATACAAAGTCTTTTGTTGTTCCATTTCTAAATTTAATTTTCCAAGATATTGTACCTTTTTCTTCTTCACGTCTAACTCTTACGCTATGGCCCATGGGAGCAAAATCAGCATAACCTCTTACATCAATTGCATGATTTGGACATGCTTTTACACATGAATAACATTCCCAACAAAAGTTTGGTTCTATATTTTTTGCTCTTCTAATAGTTTCATCTATATGCATTATATCTGAAGGACAAATATCTACACAATGTCCACATCCATCACATCTTGTCATATATACAAAAGTTGACATATTTAATTTTTCTCTATCATATTAATAATGTTTTGGCTCTTCTCTTTTTATACCTAGGCCAAATTGCTCAGGTGCATCTGCAGGTGGTGGTAAATTATCTCGAGAACCATCCGCTTCAGCCAAATTTTTTTGTATTGCTGCTCCTGGTTTATAAAACATGTGTGCAAATTTTGACCAATATACTCCACCGAAAAGAACAAGGTTAGATATAATATAAAAAACTAAAAATACTTTATCATCCCATCTATCTTGTAAATTTAAAAATTGTAAATAAGACCAAATCAGACCAAATGATGAAGATGCGATAAGTGCAAGCACAAATAAATCTGCCTTAATAATTCTATACCAAGGTTGAGCTTCCGAATAAACATCTACTCTTAAAAAAAACCAAAACCAAGATCCTCCCAGTACAGTCATTATAGCTCCCAAATGCCAAATGATTGGCCAAACAGATGGTGTATCTGAAGATGCATTGCTATAGCAAAAAATCAATATTACTGATGAAATCCAAAATAAAACAGTTCCATACATACCTAGAACATGCGCAATTCTTCTTTGTCCCTTACCAAGTTCTGATGTAGTAGCGATATCGCTAACAATTGTTTTAGAAATTACCGATATTTTTTCACCAGTACTTAAAGTTTTTGTAGCTGCTAGTTTTGCTTTTTTTGCGTTCTCAAAAAAATATTTTACATTTTTTTTATGAACAATATCAACAATGGTTCCTATAACTACTAATATTATCATAGCAACCACGAATGATTGCATAAAAACTGGAGATACAGTTTCTGCAAGTATTGCATATGGATTTATAGATAACACTATAGTTTCGTCTCCTCTCTGATTAAGGGTTTTTAGTATAGATAGGATAATAGATCAACCGTTATATCTTGGGCAATTAGAAATGGCTTGTTGATAAATTTTTGATAAAATTCTGTAATATTTAAAACTTCTTCTTTTCCAATTAGAATTTTTTATAGAATTTACTGAAACAACTCCTTTCCCGGATCCAATAATTATAATTTCATCATAAATTTTTAATAGATTAATAGGTATATTTTTCTTATTAATTTTTACTTTTTTGGAAAAAAATTTCAAAGTTGTTCCTTTATAAAATTTATTAATA
>CACPKQ010000017.1 GCA_902634455.1 uncultured Pelagibacteraceae bacterium
ATTATTGGTACACTTCCTAAATATCCTAAAGCAAATCCCAAACCAGATGTTTTTCCTATATTATTTTCTTCGGTACATTTTTTTAATAACGAATTATAAAATATTGAAGCAATTTCATAAAAATAATTTGAAATAAAAAAAATTACTAGTGTGAATATAATATAGTTTGGGCTTGGTTTAGAAAACCAGAATAAACAAGTAGCTATAATACAAAACAAAGTAAATCTTTCTAAAAAAATAATTTTACCTTTTGGATTTTTGTCGGCTTGTGCGCCAATGAACGGACCTGTCAAAGCAATTAAAATTCCACAAAGCCCAGCTGTCCATTGCCAATATGCTGCTCCCATTTGTGGATCGCCTACAATTTGATTTGCAAAATATGCCGAGGTAACAAATGTTATGATTACCATTGTGTATGCAGAATTTGCTAAATCATAAAGTGCGTAAAAAAATTTACCCATGATATTGTTCCATTTCTAATAGATCATCTAATACACCACTTTTTTTCCACTTTTTAGCTAAAGTACTTATGTCAAAAGTAGTGTGTCGAACAAAATCAGCATAAATTAATTTGTAAGCTGGTCCAATTTTAATTCCATCGTCATTGTAAAATGATAAAATATTTTTTTTGCATAAATTCAAAACTTTTCGTCTTACTGTTTCTCTTGGCAAACTCAAAACATCTGAGATACTAGCAAATGTTAATTTGGCATCACTTTTTGTTTTTTTATTTCTAAGCTTTGCCATTTGTTCTCCTAGTTCTAAAAAAGTTTTAGGTCCAGTTTTATTTATTTCATATAATGAATGACTTACAACCACTTGAAGAATAACAAAAGAATCGAAGTCTATATTTAATTTTTCTTTTACTCTTACATAAAAAGAAAGTACAAACATTACCCAATCGTATAATCCTTTAGAAAAAGCAGAACCTTTTAGATCTTTATTTTTTGTTGCTTCTTTTATAGAAACAATGTTTTCTTTACCCAATACAGTTTTATCTATACTCATCCTGGTTATTCCCCTAACTATCTTAGGTATTGTACAGCCTATTATAGGTGTAATCAATCTTTTTCACTCAGTGCGCGATAATGTATTTTTTCTTTAATATAGACTTAATAATTTGGATTTCCTTTAATGTCAGTACTAAGCTCTTGATAAATAAGCACAGTTAATGTCTCAAGGTTTTTTACAAGTCTATCTACATCCCAATTTAAATTAACAGTGCTGCAGTTTAATTCTTTAAAATAATAAACTTTTGCTGTTCCTAAACTAGGATCTAAATCTTCAGTAGCAACATTTAAAATATTTGTTTTTTTTTCTAACGCAAAGTTATATCTGCAAATATGCGAGCTGGCCCAATAAAGAATACTACTAATTAATATTGCTAAAAAAATCATTACTTTGGGTAAACCAATCATTTATTTTCCATCTACAACTACTATAGTTAAATCATCTTTTTGGATTTTCCCAGACTTAACTATATCTTCAATTATAATTTTTAATCTTTCGTTGTTGGGTTTAGATTGATATTTTTTAATATAATTTTGAAACCCATCAGCGCCTAGCATTTCACCGTTCGGCTCTTTAATCTCTGTAATTCCATCAGTAAAAACATACATTGAACTTTCAGAGAAAGGTATTGTTGTTTCTTTATATTTTATTTTAGGCATAATACCAAGTGGAGGACCAGCCTCAGTATAATTTGAAAATTTTCCATCTTTAGAATAAATTAATGGAGGTTCGTGACCTGCATTAGCCATTAACAATTCCTTTTTATTGCTATCATAAACTCCTAGTAACATTGTAACAAACATTCCTCTTGCTGCTGTTTCGCAAATTTCTTTGTTTAATAAATTTAAAAGCTCTGATGCTGAAAAAATTGTTTTACTTAAACATCTGTACAAACTAGAAGCTTTAGCCATTAACAATGAAGATTTAATTCCTTTACCAGACACATCGGCCACACCAAAGCCGTATTTTCCTTCTCCTAAATCAGAAAAATTATAAAAATCACCAGAGACAATTTTTGCAGGTATATTTATTCCTGCTATTGGAAATAAATGATCTTTATTTTGAGATAACAAAGTTTTTTGAATTTCACCAACTATCTCAATTTCTTTTTGCATTCTATTTTTATCTACAAGTTCTTTTGCCATTCGAGCGTTTCTAATTGCTAGTGCAGCTGGTGTAGACAAAGTTTCAAGAAGTTTTCTATCACCTTCTTCGAATAACTTATTTGCAGTTTTCTTATTTAAACAATGCAGAACTCCTATGCATTCGTTTGCAGCAATTAAAGGTGCACAAAGTACTGAGTAAGTGGTAAAATTTGTTTTGTTGTCTAAATCAAAATAAAATTCTGCTATTTCTCTTATATCTTTTCTAACATCTCCAACTCTGATACATTTTTTTTGAAGAACGGCCTTGCCCATTACTCCTTGTGTAAGTGGAATTTCATACTCTTCAAGATAAGCTTGGTACTTGGAAGCAATGCATTGAAAAACTTGTTTTTTTTCATCAATTAAAAAAATATTAGCAGCCTGAGCATTTATCCTTTTTATTATTACCTCTAAAGATTTTTGTAATGTTTCATTTAAATCAAGAGAAGTTGCTAACTCATGATTCATTTGAGTAATAAGAGCTAGATCTTTTTGAGATGTGTTGTCTTGCTCTATTTTCTCTGTTTTTTTTGTCTTAAAAAACATACATTTATATTTTGCATTTTATAACTTTTTTGATATTTTTAACAAATATGGAAATTGTCATTAATTCTCCAGGTTTTTATTTGCATTTACAAGATGCCGTTGTATTTATTCAGTTTTGTATTGATGGTATTTTACATGTTGCCTCACAAATAAAAATATAATTCGTGTTATATTTAACGTTTTTCGTTTTGGGAAGTATCTGGGGAAGTTTTTCTAATGTTTGTATATATAGAATACCCAACAATAAGAGTGTAATAATAAATAGATCATACTGCCCAAAGTGTAAAAACAAAATTAGTTGGTTTGACAATATACCCTTTTTATCTTTTGTTTTGCTTAAAGGAAAATGTAGAAACTGCAATAAAGCAATAGGTTTACAATATTTTATTGTCGAATTATTGAGTGCTATTAGTTTTGTTATTATCTATCACTTTTATGGCATAAGTGTTACATCACTATTACTATTAATACTGAGCATATATTTTATTATTATTTTTTTTATAGATTTAAAACATTTAATTATTCCAAATTCGCTAACATTTTCTTTAATGTTTTTAGGATTTATTAAATCTTTTGATCCAAACTTGGATAAAACTATTTTTCCAAATTATATCAACTCATTAATCGGTGGAATTTTTGGTTACTCAATAATTTGGTTAATTGTTTTCGTTTATAAAAAAATTAGAAAAAAAGAAGGGATGGGACTTGGTGATGCAAAATTATTAGGAGCTATAGGATTTTGGTTTGGATGGGTAAGTATTCCTTTTACAATTTTTTTATCATCAGTAGCGGCACTTATATTTGTTGTTCCATCAATTATAAATAAATCTAGAAATATGGCTTCACAAATTCCTTTTGGACCATACATAATTATTGGATGTATAATTTACCTGATATTTTTAAATGAAATAAAAAATATTTTGTTTTAATAGAAAAATTTTTTTTAGTTTGGTATTAATTTTTAATTATAATTTCATAATATAATTAATACTTGCTTGAAAACCAACAGTCTCTTGAGTTGAAAGAAAGCCTTCCCATCCAAAAGATAATTTTTCAGAATTAGAAATTTTTTTTAAAAATTCTACGTTTGCAGAAAAAACTACTTCTTCAGTTAAATCATTATCTTGTGTATATGTTGCTTTTGTGCCATTGATTTTATAATCTTGTTCATCACCAACAACCAATTTTCTTAGGTCTATATTCCAACCTAAATTTAAATTATTCTTTTCATTTTTAATATTAAAATTATATTCATCTTCGAAGTAAGCAGATAGGTTTAAAATTGATTTAGTATTCCAAGTATAATACTTTGATTCACTATGATTAGGTGTGATTGAACCACTTGCAGTGAATCCAATATCAGGAATTAATTTTTTACTTTTGAATTTTGTTCCAGTTAAAGCTTTTACAGAATAATAATTATCTTCAACATCTAATGTTCCGGTTGTTGTTGTATTGGTAAGTATAGTTCTTTTACTTTCATGAAGAGTAACTCCTCCCAAAATAAAAGTTTCAGAATCTATGTTGGAAAAGTTGATTCCTGATAAAAAACCTAAATGATTAATATCATGATCTCTTTTAAATTTTTGCCTACCTGTTTCAAAAAATAAAATATGATCTGATTTCTCTAATGGATAAATTATATTAACTCCCAAATTTATAAAACTGTAGCCTAAAGATAAACTTGTATCATTTTGATTTCTTTTTATTAAAGATCCAAAAGTTTCTCCCCACTCCTCATTTTCATTTAACTTATTTTTATTTTTTTTATATCGATTTAATGATTTACGGATATTCAGAGATTTATATCCTAACAACTCGTCCTGGGTTTCGCTGGCTCCTTGACCTACTGAGCCTGCAGATCCTTGTACTACTTGATTTCCATCGAGATCTTCTAAAGTGAAATCTCCTTCGGTTTCATAAAAATATCCTTGACCAACTCCATGATTAAATTTTAATTTACTGCCAGTTCTTAATAGTCCATCAATTTTACCTACTACAATACCTCCATCTTTTAAAGTTATTGTTGCATTATTTCCGTATAATTTAATCGCATCATTATCGATATCGTTTTTTTATTGTTCCGCTATTAACAATTGTTGAGCTCGCTCCGGCTCTTATAGTTGCATTGCTGGTATCAGAGTTAGTAATTTCACCACCAATTTTATTTGTAATAGTTGCAGTGGAATTACTATCAGATGCAAAAATAGCAGAACCACTGCTTGCAGTAATTGTACCTGAGTTAGTAATTGTCATGCCGGTTGTGTTGTTGCTACCTGTTTTGCTTATTCTGATTGTATTTCTATTAGATGAAATTGTTCCGCCTGAACTATTTGTAATTGTGGCATCAGTCGTGCCCCTTACATCAATAGCATTAGTACCGCTTGCAGTTATTGTACCCGAGTTAGTTACGGTTAAATCAGAGGTGTCATTACCAAAAACAGCAACTGTATTGGCGCTTATAGTAGATCCAGATTCAACAGTTACGTCTACACTGTCACCAGTAACATTGGCTGCTTTTGTAGTAGCACCTGTCGCTAGAGTAGAGTTATCTTTTACAGTTAAAAATTCTCCATCTCCATCTATAGCTTGTTGAGTAGAGGAATCAGATGTAATAGTATTGCTATCAGCTAAACTCTGATTAGGAATTAGAATTAAAATAGTGAAAAAAATTTGAAAAAAATATAAAAATTTCTTTTTCATAAATGAGTTTTATATTCTTAGTAATTTTCTCGCCAGCTTCCTCTGTATGTTGAAATCTCTCCTTCATTTGCTAGAAGAGTAACTAGAGTATCCATTTGAACTGCATCTATGTCAGTCGTAATGTTGCCGTATAAAGTATGTCCAAATACGACTAATCTTGATAAAATTCCAGGTTGAATATAATAACAGCCTGTGTCAACATCGTATCCACTTTCATCTCTAACCACAGCTGCAGAGTTATCAATTTCATCTGAATTATTAATTCCACATTCATCATCTGCAGAACAAACATAAGCGTTTCCAACATTACATAACGCTTCTTCTGGTGGTTGATATATTGGGTAATAAACAGTTCCCCTAAAAACAGTTGGCATTGCTGAAGCTTTTCTATCTTTATTCAATCTACCTGCGGTTCCAGGCTGTGTATCTGTTGTCTTGTCGTTTGGCTCATCTAATTTATATATCCAAGCTTCTTTTTTCGCTCCCGGGCAGTCATTGGGGTTTGCGCCTCTTGTGTTCTCGCAATGGTTAATATCATCTACATGTTTTGCAGCATTCGCTCCAGCTTTTGCTCTCTCTAAAAGTTTATCAATATCATCCTTTGCTGTGCCAACTTGGACACCGTTTAAATTAACAAATTTAGGAAAGTCTCGATCTCTAATTCCAAAGAGTATGTTATCCGTTCCCTTTCTTTTGCTTGAAATTTTTGTAAAATCACCAGTTCCTCCAAACAGCCAAAGATTTTTTGTATCATTTCCATAAGCTGCATCCATTCCAAAATACATATATCTTCCATTATCTAATGTTGTATTTAATTTAAACAATGTAGTTTGATCATATAAATTAACACCTTCATCATTAGTCAAATTTATTTTTGTAATTTTTCCTTCTAAATCGGCAACATAAACCATTGCTCCTCTCCAATTAGCTCCTTTAAATGTATCAGGTGTAACAACGACAGGGTCTCCTGTAATAGCATTTGCAATGTTAACAGGACTTTGTTCTGTGTCAGCAATTCTAATTGGACCTTGGTTTTCTTCAGCTCCATATATTGTTCCAAAATTCACCTTTGGATCATTAAGGTCAACTAAAAAAATTGATGAGCCAACTTTTCCATCTGTTCCAAAACCCCCGGCCAAAACAGCAACATACTTATCGTCATATAAGTTTCCAGATTCTGGATCTGGAATTCTTATGATTCTAGGTGAAGACCAAGTTTCTCCAAGAGTGCTATAATCGTATTCCTCGTCATCTGTTCCTTGGGTATTCCATCTTATTGCAAAATTTTCGTTGGCATCCACGGCAAAGTCAAGATTGTCACTTTCACCATATGCATATGTAAACTCTGTATCTAATGTTACTCTTGTATAATCACCAACTCTTGTTACATTTGTTGCTTTTACCGGAATAGTTTCTAAAGTTGAGTTGGTTGCATAAATAGTAAGTTTTTGAGGATCAGAATAAACTCCAGCAGGAGCTACAAAATCAAAAGTCCAAGTTTTACCAGAGTAGCAAGAATTATTTCCATTTAAATAAAAATCTGAAATAGTTTCACACGTTGCAATATTATCAATTGGTGTTGTATTATCACCAACAATTGTTGCAAACGCTGTATCATATTTATAACGAGCTAATCTAGCTTCTTCTGATTCTGATATTCTCATTGACCCAGAGTCATAAGTTTTACGGTAAATTTTGCCATCTTTGTTAGCAATTAAAACTACCTGGTTCATTTGATCATTATAAACTGAAAACATGTGATGAGGTTTGTGAGGGTTTGTAACATCTAAAACTGAAAACCCTGGTCCTCCTCGACCGTACGGAATAAACAATATTGTGTGCCAATTTTTTTGATTTTCATAATTACCATTCTCATCTATACCTTTAATATAAACATCATGAACTACTGGAGATCCATCCACAGCAAATATAGCAACACTCCCTCCTTTTGTATTGTTTGATCCAATTCCATCTAATCCTTCGTTTACCATAGTTGGTAATTTACCAGCAATAAATGGTGGAACAAAAGCCCATAACTCATCACCTGCATCACCTGCTTGATCATCTGGATTACCACTGGCTGTTGCCCTTATTGCATGCAACATGCCGTCATTGGCTCCAACATAAAGAATTCTATCTCTACCACTATTTTGAGTCGCAAAACTTGCATAATTTTGTGTGGATCTAAAAAAAGATTCTTGGTTATTGTTTGTAAAATATATATTTGCATTAGGAGGACCAACTTCAACTGGTTGCGAGTGATAGATATCTCCTAAAACAGATCTTCTAACATTATTAATATTACTACACCCTTGGTAAGCAAAATAATCTTTGCCACGAACAAAACCTATCAATCCTTTTATATCATCCTCTATGCCGTTATCGCCTCCACAATTAGAGTTTTCGTTGTGAAAATCCACTACTTGTTCACCCAGGATTTCAAACAAATCATTTATTTTATCCCAATTGTCAGTTTTAAAGTTGTTATAATCAGATTTGTAATCAAGAAGTTCATGAACTGTCCAAATTTTCCTACTATTTTCATTAGCTAGATCTGATACTGCTTGTTCTAATATATGATCTGCTGCGTCCCAATTACCAGGGTCAGTTTTTAAATGGTCTATTGATTGATCTTCTTTTATTCGTTTTCTAATAAGAGATCCCTTCCATTCAGCATCTTCTCGCCATTCAAATTGTGCCTGATATAATTCTCCACCCTCTTGAATTGATGCAGTAATTGATGGAGCTGTGAAAGACAGTCTACTTGTTAAAATTCTTTGTATCGATGATTTTAGTTTTTGTTTAAGTGCTCCAGGTGTTTGGGCTATAATTACTGGCTCGCAATTAGCGCTATCTTCTGCCGAGTTGGGATCACATGATCCTGCTTCCGCCATTTCATCATATTGTGTTTCGGTACCACCTGGATTTTCTGCATCATATGTGCCCTCGCCATAAGCAACAACCAATGTTTTTACTTTATTTTGTGTATCATCTCTTAATTTCTTAATTGTTTTTTTACCATAATCATGACGCACCCATTTACCATCTGAAATAACAATAACATAATTCAACTGACATGTTAGATTAGTATCAACTATATTGACATTTGTGTCTGTAAAATACTCGTATGCTAACTGAGAAAAAGCTCTAGCATCAGTTCCATATCTTATTTTCAAATTATCAAGGTGCCAGATAATATTTTCAGAAGTTCTTTCATCAATTCCAACTCGGAGACAAGAATTATCATTACATAATTGGCTTCTACCAAAAGGGTGTCTTATCCTGTCTGCGCCTCCTAAACTTTCTGGCTTTTTCCAACTATCATAGTAATTACAAGTTTTTGGTCTTTTCCAGTGTTTATTACCTTTATAATCTTTCTCTTTACCGCATGAATACTCACATCCTGCTGCCCATAACCACTCTGCTTTTCCTTTTGGACAAATTTGTCTTCCAGCATTCCAGGTACCAAATCCAAAGTTTGCTCCCTGTGTCAAAGAACTATCTGTTACAACAGCTTTGATAGCTTCTGCTGCACCCTTTAATAAATTAAGTTTACTACTACCCATTTCTTTAACCCAAGTAATTTTGCTTACATCTGAAATATCAAACTCTTGAATAGAATTTTTATTTCCTCCTATCCAAAGACTGTCATTTCCTACATAAAGTGCTTGGGGTGAACATAATTTTACAGCAGTATTCGATGAAGCTGTGCATTCTTTTGATCCTCCAACACTAACTGTTTCACTTAAAGTTTTATTATTAATGAGTAACTTTTGAATTGTATGTGATTTCTTACTAATAGCATACATTACATTATTAGCCTGAGGATCCATCATAATTTTTTCAAGTCTATCAATTGGAGAATTTGAGGTAGTGAAAGTATGATCTTTAGAACTAGCACTTGGACAATAAACTCCTCCTTCTTTTGAAATTGGAACTCTATGAATTTGTTCTGAGGTAAGCCAATAAAGATGGGTATCACTTATTGTTGCTGACCAATGCCAACCCATATTTTCCAACGTATCAACATTCGAACATTTTTTAGCAACTCCAGTTGTAAGATTTTTTGAATAGATAAAGGGCCATTGATTTAACGTATTACATTTTTTTGCATTTTTTACACTCACACAATCCGACTCTCTTCCAGTTATTAATAAGTGATCTTCATCATTAATTGTTCTTAAAGCTAAAAATGTAGGTCTTAATCTTTCGGTAACGTGACTATCGTGCACTTTTCCCATTTCTAATGCATCAATAACTTTTACACAGTTACCATCTGAATCAATGACAACTACTTTTTCCCACACATCTGTTGCAAGATAGGTTAGTTCTTGACCAATCATACCTTTAACTTTTGTCGACACGGCCATAGAGTACATCGCTCCAAACTTAGTATTTATTTCGCCACCTATTTGGCATGTTTCATCATGGGATCCCACATATATTTTTTTTCCACCATGGAAGTCTTTATCTTTAACTTTTGTATCAACGGTATATTTTTCAACTCCTGGGCTTTCTCCTACTAATACAGCATTATCTATTATTGCTAGACTGTTAGGAGGATCAATTCCTTCACCAGATAAAGGTTTGTGTTCCATGCTTTGAGAGGTATCTAAAAGAATTAAAATATTTACTGGCAAGTCACCTACACCAGTTCCTGGGGGTAAACCTTTTGAAAAAGAACTTTGATTAAAAAAAATCAAAAAAAATATAAGTTTTAAAATTATTAATTTTATTTGCTTCATTTTCGTATTTTTTAGTAAAAAACTATATCACAATAAAAATTATTTTAATAATTTTCTCTCCAAGCTCCCCTTTGTGAAAAAATTTCACTATCGCCTGATAATATGCTAACCAAAGTATCTTTTTGATCATCACTACTTGTGGTTATATTGGCAAATAATGTTTCTCCAAAAACAACTAGTTTTGAAAGTATTCCTGGTTGCAAATAATAACATCCTGATTCAGTATCAAATCTACTTTCAGCCCTTACTGATTTACTGGTATACTGAATTTTTTCAGAATTATTAATTCCACATTCATCATCTGCAGAACAAATATAAGCATTCCCTACCCCGCATACAGCATCTCCTTCGGGAGGTGTGTAGACTGGATAATAAACAGTTCCTCTGAAAACAGTCGGTGAAGCTGAAACTTTTCTGTATTTATTTTGTGTATTAGGAGCACCAACTCCTAAATCTCCTGACTTATCATTTGGTTTATCTAGTTTAAAAATCCAAGCATCTTTTGTTTCTCCTGGACAGTCCCCAACAAGATCGTCTTTGCTAGTGTCTGCACAGTGATCAGATTCATCTACCATAGGTGATCCTAAAGCAACTTCTTCTGCTGTGGAATAAAACAATGAATCATTTCCTGTAGGAATAATTATTGAAGCTCCATCTTGATTAGGTGAATGTTCAAAGTAAGGGAAGTGATAATCTCTAATACCATATAAAATATTATCCATTCCTTTTGATTTTGCACCTATGTCTCCAAAATCACCAGTACCACCAAAAAGCCAAAGGTTTTTAGTTTGGCTTCCATAGGCTGCATCCATTCCAAAATAACTTAATCTTCCATTTTCATATGTTGCACCCAATCTAAACAAAGTAGTTTGATCATATAATTCAACTGGTTGTGTATTAGGGTACGCAGCTCCATTATCAACCATGCTAGTTAAATTTATTTTAGTAATCTTTCCCTCAAAATCATTAATATAAACTAAGGCTCCTCTCCAATTTGCTCCTTTAAATCTATCAGGCGTAATTATAACAGGATCTGTAGGAATCGAGTTTGGTATGTCATCAGCGATAATATTTCCTTCACTATCTTTTTTTTCTGTATTTAAATTAATTATAGTAATTGGCCCATTATTTACTTCCGCTCCTTCTATTGCCCCTGGTTTATCTTTAATTGTTTCAAGGTTGACTAAAAAAAGTGCTGAACCAATTTCATCTGATGCTCCATAACCTCCTGGTAATACTGCAACGTAAATATCGTTTCTATAGTCTTCATCTGATGGCAGTCTTATTATCCTTGGAGCTGACCATGTCTCTCCAAGCTTGCTATAATTGTAGCTCACATCACTAGGGCCTGATGATGCTAAGACTATCCTAAATGGAGTGGGGTCAGCGTCTCCTAGATCGCTTCTAGATGCATTATAAACTTTTTCACTATCAAAAGTAACTGTTGTAAGCTCTCCATCAGTGGAAACTGTTTTTGCTTCTAATGTTGTTACTTTTCCTTCTATCCTTGAAGTAATTCTAAGTCTTTTTGGATTGTCTTGTATTTCTTCAGAAGCTTTAAATTTAAATGTAAATGAAGTGCCCTTGTAACAAGCATTTGTACCATCGATTCTAAATGATCCTGACGATGCATCGTCATTATCTTGACATGTTGCAATATCATCTTGCTCAGTATACGTGTCACCAGTTGAATCAGCTGCTATATCAGCATCATAAGCGACTTGTTGATTAAATTCTGCTTTAACTGCTTCTAAGGAATCTGATATATGAAATGAATCATCCTCATAAAAATGACGATCTATGTTTCCGTCTTTATCAGCAACTAAAACAACTCCATTAACTGTATCGTTAAAAATTGAAAACATATGAAGTGGTTCAAGTGGATAAGTAACATCTAAAACTGAAAACCCTTGTCCTCCTCTTCCATATGGAACAAATAAAACGGTGTGCCAGGATTTTTCATCCGCACCTTGATATGTTCCATCTCGGTTTAAACCCTGAAAATACATATCATGGACTACTGGAGACCCATCTACTGCAAATATAGAATTCGTTCCGCCCTTACCATCAATGGCTCCATCTAATGCTTCATTTACAAGACTTGGTAGCTTACCAGCAATAAATGGTGGAACAAAACCCCACAATTCTTCTCCGGCGCCGGATCCACTATCGTCGGTTCCACTAGAAGTGGCTCTAAATGCATGTAGCATCCCATCATTTCCACCAGCATAAAGAACTCTTTCTCTGTTCGCATGTGTTGATGCAAAACTTGCATAATTATTCATCACTCTCCAAAAAGATTCCTGGTGGTTGCTTGTATAATCTGTTCTTGCTGATGGTGGACCAACTTCAATTACTTGAGAGTGATAAATATCTCCCAAAACATGATTTCTTACTTCACCTAGACTACTACAGCCAGAGTAACCAAAATAATCTTTACCACGTACAAAATTTATAAGTCCATCAATATCATCAGAATTACCAGCCTCAACTCCATCTTCATCTTTGCAAGTAGATGAAGTATTGTGATAATCTGGAACTTTGTCCCCTAGTATTTGAAACAATTTATTTATTTCTCCGCTGTTATCAGTAACAAAATTATTCCACTTTTGATCAATATAGTTCTTCTCTCCAGGTATTGTTGTCCAAATATTTCTTGAATCACTATCTGCTTGATTTTTAACTATATCTGCTGCATCCCAATTTCCTTCTTCACCTATTTCATGAGTAATTGTTTGATCAAAACCAATTTTTTTTCTTACTAAACTTCCTTCCCATTGTCCGTGTTGGGCATATTCAAATTGTGCTTGATACAAATCTCCAGTTCCCTCAATAGTGGCAGTAATTGAAGGAGCTGTAAAAGACAGTTTGCTTGCTATAATTCTTTCTACTTCACTTTTAAGTTTTGTTAAAAGATCTGCAGGCGTATTTGCTACTACTGTCTCCATACATTCTGAATCTTCGCCTGTAGGATCTCCACAAGAACCTTCGATTGCCATTTTATCAAAATTTTTCAAGCCTGTTGCGTTAATACCCCCGCCATAGGCTACAACAATAGTTTTCACTCCAAGTTCAGTTCTCAAATTTCTTATATCTTTTGCAGCATCATCATGGTGATGCCATTTACCGTCTCCTATAACAATAACATAATTTATTTGGCAGTCTGATGTGGTATCAACAACATTAACATTACTATCATTAAAATATTTATATGCTAGATCAGCAAAAGCTCTCGCATCAGTTCCAAATCTCATAGTTGTGTGGTCAAGTTGATTAACTATTCTTTGAGTATTACCGGATGCAATTCCAACTGCTAAGCAAGAATTATCATTGCATATTGAGGATTGTCCAAAAGGATGTTGACCTTTCCATCTACCAAAATATTCACAAGGAACATTGCACCTTTGAAAATGTTTTTTCTTAGGGCATTGATTATGGCAGCTATATTCACATGTTGGACACCAGAGGAATTTTGCTTTACCTCTTCTTTTAGGTATCTCAATTCCTGCGTTCCAATAACCATAGCCAAAATTTGCGCTATGCTGTAGAGAACTATCTTGAACAGTAGCTTTGATGGCGTTAATTGCTCCTTGAAGTCTTGTCAATTTAGAACTGCCCATTTCATCAACCCATGTTATGCTAGAGCTGCTAATATCAAATTCTTGTATTGATATCTTTGTACCTCCTGTCCAAACACGATTATTTGAAACGAAAAGTGCAGATGGTCGATGCATATTTATATCATCACTATCAGTAGCTGCTGAACTTGGAGTTGCATCAATCTCCGCATTTCCTCCTACAGATATACTTTCAGTCAAAGATGAAGTGCTAATAGAAATTTTTTGCAAAGTACTCTCGGATAAACTTGTAACATACATAATGGAATCGTCTTGTGGATCAATTTCAATTTGAGTCGGTGAATTTATTGAATTATTTTTTGCTCCAAATGTTGTTAAACTACTCCCACTAAAACAATACGTACCGTCACTTTTACTTATTGGAATTTTATAAATGTAGCCTGAATAAGAGAAATATAGATTGCTTCCATTATCCATTGTTGGGGACTGACTATGTTGTACAAGTTGAGTATATCTAGAATTAACATCACACAGCTTTGAAGCTCCGGTTGTTAAGTTTCTTGAGTAAAGAACGCTTCTTTGACTCCATCTTTGGCATTTTTTCTTTTTTCCTCTTCCTTTTGTTTTAGTGCACCAAAATTCTCTTCCATTAACAATCA
>CACPKQ010000018.1 GCA_902634455.1 uncultured Pelagibacteraceae bacterium
AAAAAATTATGACCAGGATCATATCTTCGATTAAAACCTAATTGAATTTTAGGATTTAATTTTGATATTTTTTTTTTACATTTATTTATTTTTTCTATTTTTAAATCTAAAGGTTTTTCACAAAATACTGCTTTTTTATTTTTAACCGCTTCGAGAATAAGTTTAATATGGGTTGAAGTTGTAGAAGCAATAAAAACAGCTTCAATTTTTTTATCATTAAATGCAATTGATGGTTTATTTATTGGAGTTGATTTAAGCTTTTTTGCAATTTTTTTTGTTAAACTTTTATTAATATCATAAACATATTTTAGTTTGAAACTTCGGTTTCTCATCAGGTTTTTTCCATGCATTAAACCAATTCTACCGAGACCAAATAAAGCTATATTAATCATTAGTTTTTTTGTTTGAATTAAAATTACAATTTTATATCTTAGCTAAAAATATTTATAATGTCAGTAAAATTAGGAGTAGCGCCGATAGCTTGGAGCAATGATGATATGCCTGAACTTGGGGGCGATACAACACTGGAACAGTGCTTGTCTGAAGCAAGTCAAGCTGGTTATATTGGTATAGAATCTGGTGGAAAATTCCCAAAAAAATCTTCTGAATTAATACCTAAATTAAAAGAGTTTAATTTAAATTTATGTTCAGGTTGGTATGGTGCAAATTTAAGAAAAAATTCGGTTCAAGAAGAAAGAAAAGCAATACAAGAACAACTTACTTTATTTAAAGACTGCAAATCTCCTTGCATTGTTTTTGCAGAAGTTTCAGGCTCAATACAAGGCGATCCTAATAAAAAATTATCAACCAGACCTCAAATGGATAATGATGAATGGAAATCTTTTTGCAAAAAAATTTCTGAAATGGGTAAATATTTAGAAGACGAAGGTATGCCGTTAGCCTATCATCATCATATGGGAACAGTAATTGAAACACAAAAAGATACAGAAAGATTGATGGAAAACACACATGAAAGTGTAAAACTTACACTGGATACAGGCCATATGCTGTTTGCACAAGGAGATTCAAAAAAAATAATAAACGATTTTTGTGAAAGGTTAAAACATGTTCATTGTAAGGATATACGGGAAAATGTTTTAGAAAAATCTCTCAAAAATGATTATAGTTTTAGACAAGCTTTTTTAGAAGGTGCTTTTACAGTTCCAGGTGATGGATGCATAAATTACAAGCCTTTGTTTGATATTTTAAAACAAAAAAATTATTCTGGATGGTTAGTTGTTGAAGCTGAACAGGATCCTGCAAAAGCAAATCCATTTGAATACGCAAAAATTGGCTACAAATATCTAACAAAAACTTTAACAGCTAGTAAAATAGATTTATCTATAAATTGAAGTTAACTCATTGTTTCCTGCAGCTACACAAGGAGATTTAAAACAAGTACCAACTATCCATTCAGATCCCGGTTCAGCGGAAAAATTTTGTGACATTAAAAATATAACTCCCATCTCTACTGTTTGACCTGCTTTTCCTTCAGCTTTTAGTCTAGGATCAGGATCTGTTTTTACAGAAAATTCATCTGAATAAGGATTTTTAATTTTAAGATTATTTTTTATGTAACTGATTATATTTTTAGCAATCCATTCATCGTTACAAGGGTCACCCCAAATAGTTAAAGAACCTTCTTCGGCATTTCCACATTTATTTACCTCATTATTGATTAGATCAACAATTTTTTTGTGATTTTCAGTTACTTGTTTAGCTTTTGCCTCTACAGCAGGTCTAGTACTAGCAGTCCAAACAAGCATACCTACAACATAAATTGCAGCAAATGCCACAAGTGCTTCAAGCAAACCGAAATTTTTGAAATTAATTTTCATTTTATAATTTTACAATCTTAGATTTTTCTAATTTTTTATCAAAAAAATCAATAATATTTTGAATAGTTTCCTTTCCCATTCTTTCCATACATTCTTCAGTAAAAGCTGCAGTATGTGGACTTAAAAAAACTTTATCATTTTTTAATAAGGGATTGTTACCTTCTGGTGGTTCAGTACTAAATACATCTAGACCTGCACCAAAAATTAATTTTTGATTTAAAGCTTTGTCTAAGTCTTTCTCATTAATAATTCCACCTCTTGCAGCATTTATAATAATACAATTTTTTTTCATTTTTTTTAAAAGCTTAATGTTAATAAGATTTTTTGTTTCATTGTTAAGAGGTATGTGTAAAGAAATTATATCCATGTTTTCTACAGCTTTTTCAAGGTTATTTACTTTACTACCTCCGAGAGATTTAATTTTTTCTTCAGTTACAAAAGGATCATAAACAAAAACTTTCATTTCAAATCCCAGACATCTTTTAATTAAAGCTTGACCAATTCTTCCAAAACCAGCAATTAAAATATTTTTATTCCAAAGCTCAATTGTTTTAGGAAGATTATTTCTCTCATTGAACTTTCCAGATTTAACTGTTTGGTCATACATATTTTTTCCTTTGGATATGCTTAGAAGCATAAACATTACATGTTCTGCTACAGCAACGGCATTAGCTGTAGCCGTGATTGTAATTGTTATATTGTTTTTTTTAGAGCTTTTTAAATCGATATTATCGTAACCAACTCCGTGTCTAGATATAACTTTAAGTTTTTTACCTAGTTCAATTACTTCACTCGGTAGCTTTGCGGTTCTAATAGAAAGACCATCACAATCTGAAATTATTGATTTTAGATTTTCAATATTTGTATCTTCAACAATTTCATATTTGTAATCTGAAAAACTATCAAGTAATTCAATGCCAGCTTTATGAATGGGCTGAATAATTAAAATTTTCTTTTTATCTGACACAAAATTAATAAGCTTTAGACTCTTCTTCAGATTTAATAGTTTTTAATTTTGAAACAGCTGCTTTAGCTCCAGTACTCATATATCTTTGATCAGATCCAATAGTTACAAGCTGAAAACCAATTTTTATCATTTTTTGAGCGTATTCAGGTGTCGCATTATGAATCCCAGCTACTAAATTATTTTTTTTAGCATGTTTTAAAATATTGGTAATTTGTTCATAAGCTGGACTTCCTTCTAAATTATCGAAAGCGGGTTTTTGTCCAATTGCAAGATTTAAGTCTGCAGGACCAATATAAATTCCATTCAATCCTGGTGTGCTCATTATTTCATCTAATTTTTGTAATGCCTCACTTGTTTCGATCATTGCTAATTTTATTATTTCATCATTTGCATGATCTGCGTAATCATTTCCACTGTATATTAAACCTCTTGTAGGACCATAACTTCTATATCCTTTTGGTGGGTAAAGACATGCTTGAACAAATTTTTCAGCTTGTTCTCTATTGCTTACCATTGGACAAATAACTCCATAAGCTCCAGCATCAAGAATTTTCATTATTTGACCTGGTTCATTCCAGTTTACTCTTGCCATGGGAACAACGTCAGTTGTTGATATAGCTTGAAGCATTGGCAAAGCATTTGAATAATCAATCAAACCATGTTGCATATCAATAGTTAAAGAATCCCAGCCTTGATGTGCCATTACTTCAGCAGAAAATGAATTTGGTATTTGAAGCCAGCCATTAATAACTGCCTTACCTTCTTTAAAAATTTGTTTAAGTTTATTTTTTCTCATTTAAGAAATAAATACGCAATTAATAAGATCCAAAAAAAAGCATAATAGTAATATATATCTTTCTTGGCAAATAATGATGAAATTGAATTATTATTTGAATTTTTTTTAAACATTATCCTTTTATTCCTAAATGAGTATATTTTACATTTAGATAATCTTTAATAGCCATTGATCCACCTTCACGTCCGTAACCAGTTTGTTTAATTCCGCCGAAAGGTGCTTCTGCTATTGCAACAACTGGCGTGTTAACAGCAACTGTACCTGTTTCCATTAACTCGGAAGCTCTGTGAGCTTGATCCATTGAGTTTGTACAGATGTAACTACACAAACCTAAATCATTGTTGTTTGATCTTTCAATTACTTCATCAAAACTTTTAAATGATAACATTGGAACTAAAGGACCAAATGGCTCTTCTTTCATTATTGTAAAATTATCTTTAACATTGTCGAATACTGTTGGTTCGTAAAAAAATCCTTTATTGAATCCCGAGGGTCTTTTACCTCCCATTAAAACTTTTGCTCCTTCTTTTTTGGTAGTTTCAACTAACTGTTCAACTTCCTTTAATCTTTTTTCTGTTGTTAGTGGACCTAGTTGAACATCTTTATCCATTCCATTTCCAATTTTTAATTTTTTTGCTTTATTTATAAATGAATTAATGAATTCATCTTTTTTCTTTTCTTGTATATAAAATCTGTTTGGTGAAATACAAACTTGCCCATTGTTTCTAAATTTTGATGTAATAGCCATATCAGTTGCTTTATTTATATCGGCGTCATCAAAAACTATAAATGGTGAGTGACCGCTTAGTTCCATAGTAACTCTTTGAACTTTATCTGCAGCTTGTTTTAAAATTAACTTACCAACTCTTGTTGATCCAGTTATGGAAATTTTTTTGACAATATCAGATTTTATTAACTGTTCAGCAATTGCTGGAGGGTCACCTGACAATAAATTTACAACGCCAGGAGGAACACCAGCTTCTTTGCAAATATCAACTAACTCCATAACTGTTCCAGGAGTAATAACATCTGGTTTACATATAACAGAACACCCTGCAGCTAAAGCTGTAGAAATTTTTCTAGAAGCTAAAACTAGAGGAAAATTCCAAGGAACTAGAGCAGCAACTACTCCAACCGGTTGATAATAAACATGTACTCTTGTATCGGGAAATCTACTTTCAATTGTTTGCCCATAAATTCTTTTAGTTTCTTCAGCATTCCATTCAAATATATCTGCGGAGCCTCCAACTTCACCTATACCTTCTGCTAAAGGTTTTCCAACTTCCAAAGTCAACCATTTGGCAAGAACATCTTTTTTTTCTCTCATCAAGTCAGCAATTTTTCTAATAATATAAGCTCTTTGCCAAGGAGGTGTATTACGCCAAACTTTTAAACCTTTTTCTGCAGATTTTAACGCTTTGTCTACATCAACAGATGTCGCTTTAGATGCTTTACCAATTACTTCTTCGTTCGCAGGATTTATAACATCATATGTTTCTTTTTTTTCGGCTTGTTGCCATTTTCCATCAATGAACTGCCCAAATTTACTATACATAATCTTTTTTTATGGTTTACTATTTGAGATATTTTTTTTTAAAATATAACTTTAATTATGAAAAAAATAAAGCTTACATGTGCTCATGCAATTGTAAAACATCTGATTGCCCAGAAAATTTTAATTGAGGGGAAAAAAGAGCCATTATTTGCAGGAGCTTTTGGAATTTTTGGACATGGAAATGTTGCTTGTTTAGGACAAGCTCTTGAAGAAAACCAAGATAAACTTCCAACATGGCGAGGACATCACGAGCAAAATATGGCTTTAACTGGAATTGCTTATGCACGAGCAAAAAGACGAAAACAGATTTTTGTAGCAACCAGTTCTGTTGGACCAGGCTCAACTAACATGTTAACAGCAGCTGCGGTCGCAATGAGCAATAGATTGCCAATTTTATTTCTTCCAGGTGATACATACGCAAATAGAATGCCAGATCCAGTTTTACAACAAGTAGAACATTTTAATAATCCTGGAATAACACAAAATGATGCATTTAAATCTGTAACTAAATATTTCGATAGATTAACAAGACCTGAGCAAATTTTACAAACAATTCCTCAAGCTATACAAATAATGCTAGATCCTGCAGATTGCGGACCAGCATGTATTTCAATGTCCCAAGATGTACAAGGAGAAATATTTGAATATCCCGAAGAATTTTTTCAAGAAAGAGTTCATAATATAAGAAGACCGAAACCAGACGATTATCAAATTAAACAAGCTGTTGAAAAAATTAAATCATCTAAGAATCCAATTATAATTTCTGGAGGAGGGGTTTTTTATTCTGATGCGATGGAAGATGTTGGAAATTTTGCAGTTAAGCACAACATACCTGTGACTCAAACTGTTATGGGATATTCAACAATGAAAAAAGATCATTCACATTTTTTAGGACCTATTGGTGGTTTAGGAGGAAAAGCTGCAAACAGCTTAGCAAAAAAAACTGATTTAGCTATAGCCGTTGGAACAAAACTAGGAGACTTTACTACTGGATCATGGGCAAACTTTGAAAATCCTAATTTTTCTTTAGTTTCAATAAACGTTGCAAGATTTGATGCAAGTAAGCATCTAGCTCAATCCGTGATAGGTGATGCAAAGGTAACTTTAAATGAACTTTCTCAAGCACTAGGTAGCTGGAAAGCATCTGACGATTGGTATAAAAAATCTAGAGATGAATTAAAATCATGGAACGAATATGTAGATAAAGAAAGCGGCCCAACAAATCAAAAACTTCCAAGTTATGCTCACGCTGTTGGAGCAGTTTACAGAAATTCTGATCCAAGCGACATTGCAGTCACAGCTGCTGGAGGCTTAGTGGGAGAAGTTGTTCAAGTTTGGCGTCCAAGAGAATTAAATACACATGAAACTGAATGGGGATTTAGTTGTATGGGTTATGAAATATCAGGAGCACTTGGAATTAAAATGGCCAACCCAGATAAAGAAGTAATAGCTTTTATAGGAGACGGATCATACTTGCTTTATAATTCTGACATATATTCATCTGTTATTACAAATAACAAACTTATCATTGTAGTGTGTGATAATGGAGGACATGCAGTTATCAACAGACTACAATTATTTAAAGGTGGAAAAGAATTTAATTGTTTATTTGAAAGTTCTAAAGCACCAAATTTGGTTGGAGTAAATTTTGCAAAACATGCAGAAAGTATGGGAGCAAAGTCTGAGGAAGTATCTTCAATTTCTGAATTAGAAGAAGCTTTTAAAAGAGCAAAAAAATCTAAAGTTACCTATGTAATTTCAATAAAAACTCATAGCTATCAATGGCTGGAAGGATCAGCTTATTGGGAAAGTCCAACTTTAGAAATGCCAACAACTAAAGAAAATAAAGAAGCATTAAAACTTCACAAAGAAGGCAAATCAAAACAAAGACAAGGTGTTTAACCCTTTTAATGAACAAGGTTTTTAAAGTAGGCTTAATAGGATGTGGTCATATTGCTGAGACTTATTTTAGAGCTCACAAATACTTTAATAATTTTAAAATTGTTAAATGTGCAGATATAAGAGATTCAGCATCTAAGAAATGTGCTACTAAATATGGGATACAATCACTTAGCGTTAAAGAACTGTTAAATGATGAAGAAATTGAAATAATTTTAAATCTTACAATACCAAAGGCACATTACGAAGTTGCCAAAAAAGCTCTTTTACACAACAAACATGTTTATTCAGAAAAACCAATGGCAATAAATCTTAGCCATGGAAAAGAATTATTAAGAATAGCAAAGAAAAGAAAATTATACATTGGTAATGCACCTGATACATTTTTGGGAGGTGGAAACCAAAAATCTAAAGAACTAATAGAAAAAAACTTAATTGGCAAAATTAATTTAGGAAATGCAATTTTTGCTTTTCCAGGTGTTCAATCTTATCATCCCAACCCTGAACCTTGGTTTGCTAAAAAAGAGGGGGGGCCAGTAATTGATATGGGTCCATATTATTTAACTGCTTTAGTTAATTTATTAGGTCCTGCAAAAGAAGTTAGCGGGAGTATAATGAGAGGTGTAAAAAAAAGAACTATAGGAATAGGACCTAAAAAGGGTAGAAAGTTTAAAGTAAAATGTCCTACTACGTATTTGTCAACAATAGTTTTTGAAAATAAAACAATAATTAGATTAACATTATCCTTTGATGTAATTGCCCACCAAAGAAATCATATAGAATTTTATGGAAAAAATGGATCAATGATTATTCCTGATCCTAATATGTTTGGTGGATCTGTTTATGCATGTAAAAAATTAGGACAACCTTGGAAAGAATATAAAACTGGTAAAATGCCGCTAGGAAAAATTAATATAAGAGGAAAAAGTTTAAGAGCAAATGAATCACCCATAAACGCTAACTATAGAGGTGTGGGGTTATCTGAAATGGCTTATTGTATTGAAAATAGAAAAACGCACAGATGTAACGGAGAATTATCTTTACATGTATTAGATATTATTCAATCCACTATGAAAGCATCAATTACTGGCAAGAAACAAAAAATAAAAACAACATGTAAAATACCAAAAAAATTTACTTTAAAAGAAATTAAAAAAATATTGAAATAAACTATGCAAATAGGAATAGATATAGGAGCAACAAAAATTGAATATGTTATATTAGAAGATAATGGTAAAGAAGTTATTAGAGAAAGAGAAAAATCTCCAACTGATTATAAAAAAACTTTAGACACAATAGAATCAATAGTAAGTAAATTAGAAAAAAATTATAATAAGAAATTTGAAGTGGGTATTTGCCATCCAGGATCAATTTCAAATGAGACTGGTTTACTTTTGAAATCAAGTAACGCCTTATGGCTAAATGATAAACCTTTTCAAACCGATATTTCAAAAAAATTAAATCGAAATGTTTTTTGTGAAAATGATGCAAATTGTTTTGCATTATCAGAATCAATTGATGGGTCAGCAAAACATTATAATATAGTTTTTGGAATTATACTTGGCTCAGGATGTGGTGGAGGATTTGTGGTAAATAAAAAAATAGTAAAGGGAGCAAATAATTTTGCTGGAGAATGGGGTCACAACCGATTTCCACTTAAAGAAGGAACAGTACAAGATTTTTTATCAGGTTTAAGTTTGTCTAGAATATTTAATGAAAAATTTAAAAAAAATCTAAAAGCTTCTGAAGTTTTTGACCTATATAGAAAAAAAAATACTGAGGCTTGCAAGATTATTGAAGAATATAAAGAAAATTTAGCAATTTCTTTATCTTCAGTGATAAATATTTTAGATCCTGATGCAATTGTGTTTGGAGGAGGAGTTTCAAACGAAATTACTTTCTTAGATGAAATTAAAGAAAAAATAGAAAAATATTTAAACGAAGGCAAAATAAATACAGCATTTATTAAACCAATGTATGGTGATGCAAGTGGTGTAAGAGGAGCGGCTAGACTAGGAAGAAAAATAAACTACTAATAACAAAAGCAAAAAAATGAAATTTTTAAGACTAGGTAGTAAAGGTAATGAAAAACCAGCAACTATAGATAAACAAAATAATTTTAGAGATTTATCTTCCTTAATTGAAGATTTTAAACCCGAAACATTAAATTTTAAAACAATTCAAAAAATTCAAAATTTAGATTTGTCAAAACTTCCTATTATTTCTAAAGACCAAAGAATTGGATCATGCATAAAAAGCCCAGGAAAATTTGTAGCAATAGGTTTAAATTATTCTGATCATGCAAAAGAAACTGGCCTTGAAGTGCCAAAAGAGCCGATCGTGTTTATGAAAGCACCAAGTTGTATAACGGGACCAAATGATAATATTGAACTAGTAAGTTATTCTAAGAAATTGGACTGGGAAGTTGAACTAGGTTTTGTTATTGGAAAAGAAACAAAAAATATTGAAGAAAAAGATGCAGCAAATCATATTTTTGGATATTGCATAGTTAATGATTTGAGTGAAAGAGAATGGCAAATAGAAAAGCTAGGACAGTGGGTTAAAGGAAAGTCTCACGATACTTTCGGTCCCATAGGACCCTATCTTGTAACAAGCGACGAAATTCCAAATATTAATAATTTGAATTTAAGTTTAGAAGTTAATGGAAAGAGAATGCAAACTGGTAATACAAGTAAAATGATATTTAATGTAAATTTCATTGTTTCTTATTTGAGTAAGTTTATGTCTTTACAGCCAGGCGATATTATAACTACAGGAACACCACCAGGGGTTGGAATGGGAAGAAAACCACAAGTTTTTTTAAAATCCGGAGACATTATGAAATTATCCATTGATAATTTGGGAGAACAAGTTTCTGAAATTGTAGCTAACTAATTAAAAAAATTTTTATGATTGATATTTTTGTTGCATTTGGAGCGGGTTTAATAAGTTTTTTATCTCCATGTGTTTTACCATTAATACCTGGTTATATTTCTTATATATCAGGAAGCTCACTTAATGAATTGTTGGAGAAAAAAAACATAAATTTATTGCCAATAGTTTGCTTTACAATTGGTTTTTCAATAGTTTTTATAATTTTTGGCGCAGCAGCAACTTTTTTAGGACAATTATTTTTAGAAAACTCTAACCAACTTAGAATAGTTGCGGGAGCAATTATTATAATTTTTTCACTTCATATTATTGGTATTCTAAAATTAAATTTTTTAAATTTTGAAAAAAGAATTTATTCAGAAAGAAAACAAGGTTTGCTTAGTTCAATTTTAGTTGGTATGGCTTTTGGATTTGGCTGGACACCTTGCATAGGACCAATACTAGGATCAATTTTAGCATTAGCTTCAATAGAAGAAAGTATTAACAGAGGTATTTTACTTTTATTTTTTTATTCTTTAGGACTTGCTATTCCTTTTATTTTATCGGGTTATTTAATTCAAAAATTTATGATTTTTTCAAAAAACCTGAAGAAAAATATGAATTTAATTACAAAGATTGGTGGAAGCTTATTACTGGTTACTGGATTATTAGTAATAACAAACCAGCTACAAGTTTTAGGCTTTTATATATTGGAATACTTGCCATTTTTACAAAGATTTGGTTAATTTTTTTTAGGTTTGGTAAAAACAATTAAGATTACACCAATAATAATAATAGCACCTCCAATGAATAATTCCTCGGTAGGTTTTTCTCCTAAAAGAAAAATTGCAGCTAACAATCCAGTAAGTGGTATACCCATGGTAACTATAGGCAAGACTTTATATATAGGGTTATTTTTTAAAACATAATAGAAACAACCATAAGTTATTGGTTGCATAATGAACCCTAAATAAATTGCAATCATCCAACTATTAAAATTTGCTGTTTTAAAATAGTTAATTGTATTTCCATCGAAAATAGCTGAAAGAGCAATCAGTATTGGACCTGAAAATAAAGCCATCCAAGCAACCAAAGCCAAAGGATTTATTTCTTTACTTAAAGGTTTTACTAAAACTTGTCCTAGAGCCCACACACCTGATCCTATAACAACTAAAGCAACACCTGCAAATTTACCATCTAAACTAGGTGAGCCAGTTAAAACATAAACTCCTACAAAAGCTATCGTTATACCTACCAAACTTCTAATAGTTGGTTTTTCTTTAAGCATAAAATAAGCAAATATAACCCCAAAAGGAACTTCAGTTTGAACAAGCAAGACCGCTGCTGAAGCATCTATAAAACTTAAACCTGTGTATGTAAGACCGTACTGCAAAGTGTTAGCTATAAGAGAGGCAATAAATATTTTTTTTAGAAAAGCTCTTGGTATTGGAAACCACCAAACTAAAATCGATGCTGCAAAAACAAATCTCATACCCATTAAAAGCATAGGGGGGAAATATTCCATACCAGGTTTTGCAATTACAAAACCAAAACCTAAAAAAATAGGGACAAGTGAAGCAAGAAATGTATCCTTAAGATTCAAAAATTACTCTCATTAATTAATTTTGAGAGCATTAATTTTTTATTTTATTGGAATTTGTTTTTTTGGATCGTAGAAAGGCATTGGAACTACTACGGCGTCTAAATTGGCGTATGGAGACTGTATTGTAAATTTAGTTCCTTCTTTTGCGTATTTAATTGGTATAAATGCATAACCAATGTTTTTTTCAAGTCTTGGTGAATAGCACTTAGAAGTTACATAACCAATTTCTTCTTTATTATCAAATACTGGCCAATGATCAGGAACAAAATATCCAGGAGAATATTCTGGTGGGACCACTTTGCTAATAGGATCTCCTAAAATTTCAATACCTACCAATTTTCTTTTAATTCCTTCTTTTTTAATTTTTTTAAGCGCTTCTTTACCACAAAAGTCTGCTTCCATATCAAGATCTACTAATCTATCCATTCCAATTTCATATGGGTTATCTGTTACTCTCATATCTTGAAAATATGAAAAAATTCCTGCCTCAACCCTTCTAATTTGAGATGGTCCTGTCGGTGCGATTTTATGTTTTTCACCAGCTGCCATTATCATTTCATAAAGTTCTGCACCTTTTTTTCCATCTCTTAAATAAACTTCGTAACCAATTTCTCCACTCCACCCAGTTCTAGAAACTACAACTGGAATTCCTTTAATTTCAGTTTGTTTACACCAGTAATATTTTAAGTCGTTAATCCATGATCCAAACAACTCTGTCATTAAAGCTCTTGATTTTGGACCTTGTACTTGTAAAGGAGATACATCTGGCTCTCTAAGTTCTATATCATATTTATCTTTACCCGCTACTCCCATTGCCCAAAGCAATAAATCACTATCTGATATTGAAAACCACCAATGATCTTCGGCCAATCTTAGCAGTATTGGGTCACTAAGTATTCCACCATCATAATTTGTATTTAAAACATACTTACATTGATCTACTGCACAATTTGATAAATTTCTCGGAGTTAATATTTGTGCAAACTTTGATGCATCCGGACCTTTGATCTCAACTTGCCTTTCCACTGAAACATCCCATAAAGTAACATCGTTAACTAAACTCCAAAAATCTTCTTCAGGAGTATTGTAATAACATGGGAAATACATGTGGTTATATGTAGTGTACTCTTTGCAACCCCATTTTAATGTAGATTCAAAGAAAGGTGACTTCCTAACTCTTGTTCCGAATCCTAGATGAGGTTTTGGAGGTGAGTTAGTTTTTGTAGCCATA
>CACPKQ010000019.1 GCA_902634455.1 uncultured Pelagibacteraceae bacterium
CATTAGAATTTATAGAAAAAAAATATAAAAATTATACAAAACCAAATATAAGAATTATTTTTGATATGGCAAATATCTATAAGAGTCTAAAAAAATATAATAGAGCAGTTGAGCATTATTCACTTATATTATCTATGATAGGCGAAAATTCATCCACATATGCAGATGTTTTGTATAAAAGGGGAGGAAGTTACGAAAGATTAAATGATTATGAAAATGCTGACAAAGATTTATTAAAATCTTTAGATATTGTTCCAGAAGATCCATATGTAATGAATTATCTTGCTTATAGCTGGCTAGAAAGAAATATAAAAATCAGTGAAGCAATAAAAATGTTAGAAAGAGCCTATAAACAAAAAAAAAATGATCCTTATATTATCGATTCCGTGGGATGGGCATATTATTTAATTGGAGACTATAAAAAAGCTGAAAAATTTCTAAAAGAAGCAATTCAATTGATGCCAGAGGATCCTATAGTCAATGATCATTATGGGGATATTCTTTGGATGCTAGATAGAAAACTACAAGCAAGATATTTTTGGAAAAGTGTTTTGAATTTAAAAGAGACAGAAGAAGAAATGAAAAAAAAAGCATTAGAAAAATTGCTTAATGGATTAGATAAAATTTAATTTATGCCAGTTTTTAAAATAAAATCACACGCGAAGATTAATTTATCTTTAGGTGTTTTGGGAAAATTAAAGTCAAAACTTCATAAAATTGAAAGTGTTATTTCATTCATTGATTTACATGATGAAATATTTATTCAGGAAATTAAAAAAAAAAAACATATTGTTATTTTTTATGGAAAATTTTCTAAAACGATTTCATCAAAAAATACAATTACAAACCTTCTTAATATTCTTGACAAAAAAAATATTTTAAAAAATAAAAAATATCTAATTAAAATAAATAAAAATATACCCCTAAAATCTGGCATGGGAGGAGGTTCTATGAATGCATCTTCAGTTTTAAGATATTTTTTAAAAAGAAATAAAATACGCTTATCAAAAAAACAAATTTTAAAAATATCAAATGAGGTAGGATCTGATGTTATAATTGGTATGGAAAAAAAAAATTCTTTTTTAAATACAGATGAAAAATTATTTATATATAATAAAAAAATTAAACTTTATACTTTAATTATTAAGCCAAAATTTGGATGTTCAACTAAGAAAATTTATAAAAATATTAAGAACTTTTCACAACCAACTCTTTTTAAAAAAAATAATAAAATATTAACCATAAATACTCTTGCTAATCTAAAAAATGATTTAGAAAAAGTAGCTTTTAAAAAATATCCAATATTGTTTAATATAAAAAGAGATATCTTAAATTTATCAAAGGTTAAATTTGCTCGTATGACAGGTTCAGGTTCAAGTATTATTGGATACTTTCAATCAAAAAAAGCCTTATTAAATGGGGCTAAAATATTAAGAAAAAAATATAAAAACTATTGGTGTATTTTATCTAAAACTATATAAAAATTTTTTTTTGTGTTATACGAATTTAATCTTGGGGCGTAGCCAAGCGGTAAGGCAGCGGTTTTTGGTACCGCCATCCTAGGTTCGAATCCTAGCGCCCCAGCCATATATGAAAACTTTGATTAATAAACTTTTAAAACTAAGTGACAAAAAAAATTATTCTTTTTCGGGTTTTCAAGTTTTAAGAAAAGAAAGTAATGTAAATAAAATTTTTAAATCTATTTCAGATTTTTCAAATAATAGCGAGGTTAGATATGTTGGAGGATGTGTAAGAAAAATTTTAAATAAAGAAAAAGTTAATGATATTGATCTTGCAGCAAATATTGAACCAAAAAGCCTTTCCAAGGCATTAGAAAGAAATAAAGTTCATTATTATGAAAGTGGCATAGAACATGGAACTATTACTGCAATAATTAATAAAGAAAAATTTGAAATAACATCTTTAAGAAAAGATATTTCAACAGATGGAAGACATGCGGTAGTAGAATTCACCGATAATTGGTATGAGGATGCGTCAAGAAGAGATTTTACTTTTAACTCAATCTATTCAGATCTAAAAGGAAATTTATATGACCCATTCAATGGCAAGAAGGATTTGGAAAATGGTGAAATTAAATTTATAGGTGATCCTGAAAAAAGAATTAAGGAAGATTATATAAGAATATTAAGATATATTAGATTCTTTCTTAACTATAGTAAAAAAAAACACGACAACAAAATAATTAAAATTATTAAAAAAAATATAAGTGGAATTTTAAAAATATCATCAGATAGATTACTTGATGAACTAAAGAAATTAATATTGTCTGAGGGATTTTTAAAACTCAACAAAGACATTTTTTGTTTAGAAATAATTAATCTTATTTTTCCACAACTTAAGAATGTTAATTTATTTAAAAACTTAAATAAGTATGCAAGAGAAAATATAGCTTCACAAGATTTTATTTTTCTTCTTTGTTTAATGATTATAGATGAAACTGATAATAGTGATTATTTTTTATATAAATTCAATATTTCTAATGAAGATAAAAAAAGAATTAAATTTTTAAAGAACATGTATCCCAAACTTAGAGATAAAAAAACTTTCTCGGAAAAAAATTTATGGAAAATACTTTATTTAAATAAAAATAATTTACTAAATGATCTTATAAATTTTAAAATATTTCAATCAAAAAATGTGGACAATAAAATAATTAAATTAAAAGAATTTTTTATAAAACAGCCTCCTCCTGAGTTTCATATAAAAGCTAAATTATTGATGGAAAAATATAATTTGGAAGAAGGTAAGGAATTAGGAAGTAAATTAAAACAGATTGAAAGTGTTTGGATTGATAATTCTTTTAAGATTTCTGAAAATGAAATAGAGAAAATAATTAAAAATTAGACATATTTAACATCAATAATTTCAAAGTTTTTTTGGCCAGCTGGAGTAGAAATTTCAACTAAATCATTTTTATTTTTTCCAATTAAACCTTTGCCTATGGGTGATTTAAAATATATTAATTTTTTTTTTAAATCCGCTTCATCTTTTCCCACAAGTTTATAGTCTATTTTTTCATTTGTATCCAAATTTTGTAAATAGACTGTTGATCCAAAAACTACTTTACCATCATTAGTTAGTTTCGTAACATCAATTACGTTAGCCCTAGCTATAATATCTTCAACTTCTTGAATTCTTCCTTCGTTAAGAGATTGTTGTTCCTTCGCTGCATGATATTCTGCATTTTCTTTTAAATCTCCATGTGATCTTGCTTCTGAAATTAACGTAACTATTTCCGGTCTTTTTTTTTCTTTTAAAAAAACTAATTCTTTTTTTAGTTTTTCTAGACCTGAAATAGTTAAAGGTTCTTTATCCATATGTTAGTCCCATTTTGCAATTGGAGGCAGTGACATAAGAATTGCATCTACGTTACCATTGGTTTGTAAACCAAACTTGGTACCTCTATCGTAAAGTAAATTAAATTCAACATATCTTCCTCTTTTTTTAAATTGAATTTCTTTATGTTTCTTTGACCATTTTTTATTTTTTTTTTTGTCAATTATTTCTTTAAAGATTTTTTTAAAAGTTAACCCAACATCCCTTATAAAATCAAAATCTTTTTTCCAATTGCTTTTTTTGTAATCAAAGAAAATTCCTCCAATTCCTCTAGTTTCTTTTCTATGAGGAAGGTAAAAATACTGATCACACCATTTTTTATATTTATTATAATAATTTTTATCATATTTATCACAAGTTAATTTGATTTCTTTGTGAAACCATTTTTTTAATTTTTCATCTTTAATGCAGGGTGTTACATCAATTCCACCACCAAACCAACCATGTGAAGTAAAGATATATCTTGTGTTAAAATGCATAGCAGGTATATGAGGGTTTTTCATATGCATGACAACAGATATTCCTGAAGCCCAAAAATTCGAATTTAAGTTTGTACCTGGAATTTTTTTTTTAATTTCTTTTGAAAATTTTCCGTATACTTCAGAAAAATTTACTCCAACTTTATCAAATACTTTACCACCTTGTAAAATTCTGTATTCCCCACCTCCCTGATCCTTATAGTTACTTCTTTGCCATTCTTTTGAAATAAATTTTTTTGATTTTTTTTCAATTTCTTCAATGTCATAACAAATGACATCTTGTAAAATTTTAAACCAATTTCTGACCAGTTTTTTTTTTATATAAATTTCCATTTATAAAGTATTAATTTGTCTTAAATATTCAGATAAGACAATAGCCACAGATGTAGCAAGATTTAAAGACCTTTTATTATTTTTCATTGGAATTCTTAATTTTTCGTTAACAAGTTTATGTATATTTTCAGGCACGCCAGAACTTTCTCTTCCAAAAAGAAGAGTATCATTATTTTGAAAATTAAAACTTGTGTATGATCTTGTTCCTTTTGTAGAAATTAAAATAATTTTTTCTTTTTTTTTTGATTTAAAAAATTCTTGATAATTTTTATAAAACTTAATTTTATTTATATCCATATAGTCCATTACGACTCTTTTAAATCTTTTATCAGAAAATAAGAATCCACAGGGTTCAATTATTTCTAAATTAGCTCCAAGACATGCGCATGTTCTAATAATAGATGCTGTATTTTGAGGTATATCGGGCTCATATAATGCAATTTTTGGGCATATATTGCTTTTATTGTGTGTCATTGTTGCCATAGAAAAAGAACTTTTTTACTAATATTAAATCATATATTTAGAGAGAGGAAATAGATTTAATTAGAATGTCTGATCAAAAAAAGACAAAAAGAAGAGATTTTATATTTACGGCGTCTTATACCTTGGGAGCCGTAGGAGTTGGAGCGACAGTTTGGCCTTTAATTGATCAAATGAATCCTGATGCCTCAGAGAGAGCTCTCGCAAGCACGGAAGTTGATATAAGTGGAATTGAAAGAGGCCAGTCAATAACTGTTTTGTGGAGAGGAAAACCTGTATTTATAAAAAGAAGAACAGAAGAAGAAATAAATAAGGCAAGACAAGTTAATCTTAAGGAACTACCTGATCCAGAAAAAGATGAAGATAGAGCAAAGAATCCCGAATGGCTAGTTATGCTCGGGATGTGCACGCATTTAGGATGTGTTCCTTTAGGAAATAAGGGTGAATACGATGGATGGTTTTGTCCATGTCATGGTTCACACTACGATACTTCTGGCAGAATAAGAAAAGGTCCAGCGCCAACGAATTTAGAAATACCTAAATATGAATTTATTAGTAATAGTACAATCAAAATTGGTTAATAAATAATTAATGAGTGATAACAGCTACACACCGGACTCGAAAATAGGAAAATGGTTTAATGATCGTTTACCTTTGCTTACTTTAAGCAAACATTTACAAGACTATCCAACTCCCAAAAATTTAAATTACTGGTGGACTTTTGGTGGAATATTAACTTTTTGTTTAATAACGCAGATAGTAACTGGTTTAATTTTAGCAATGCATTACGTAGCTCATGCAGATATGGCATTTGAAAGTGTTGAACATATAATGCGTAATGTAAATTATGGTTGGTTAATTAGATATGTTCATGCTAACGGAGCCTCAATGTTTTTTTTAGCAGTTTATATTCATATTTTTAGATCTTTATATTATGGATCATACAAATCTCCGCGGGAGATAATATGGATTTTAGGAATGATAATTTATTTATTGATGATGATGGCAGCTTTTATGGGCTATGTTCTTCCTTGGGGTCAAATGAGCTTTTGGGGGGCAACAGTAATCACAAATTTATTTAGTGCCATTCCATTGTTTGGAGAAAGTATTACTACTTGGTTATGGGGAGGATATGCAGTGGGAAATCCAACTCTTACAAGATTTTTTAGTTTACATTATTTAATTCCATTTTTAATTTTAGGACTTGTAGTTCTTCATATTTGGGCATTACATGTTCCTGGGAATAATAACCCAATTGGAATAGATTTAAAAAAACCATCAAAAGATACTGTTCCATTTCACCCTTACATTGTAATTAAAGATCTATTTGCACTTTTAATTTTTTTAATAATATTTGCTTTTTTTGTATTTTATTCACCAAATATCTTAGGACATGCAGATAATTATATTGAAGCGGATCCAATGGTTACACCCGCACATATTGTTCCAGAGTGGTATCTTTTGCCTTTTTATGCAATACTAAGAGCCGTTCCAGACAAATTACTTGGAGTTATTGCAATGTTTGCTGCACTATTTGTCTTAATAATTCTTCCATGGCTAGATACTTCTAAAGTAAGATCAGCAATATTTAGACCTTTATACAAACAATTTTATTGGTTTTTAGTGGCTGACGTTTTAATTTTGGGTTATATGGGGGCAATGCCAGCAGAAGGATGGTATTTATTAGTAGCAAGAGTTGCTACAGCTTATTATTTTATACATTTTTTAATTATACTTCCGGTTTTAGGTCAAAAAGAAAAAACTTTAGATGTCCCACAAAGTATTACAGAACCTGTTTTAGGTGGATCTGCAAATCAATCGTTAGCCAAAGAGCAAAAAAAATAAAATGAAAAATATTATCAAATATATTTTTTTTGTAATAATTGTTGTTTCCTATAACTCAAATTCGTTTGGTGCCGAAAATTCTGCCAAACTTTTAAATCCAGGTTGGAGTTTTAAAGGATTTACAGGAACATTTGATAGGGCATCATTACAAAGAGGTTATCAAGTTTACACAGAAGTTTGTGCCGCATGTCACTCAATGAAATATTTAAGTTATAGAAATTTGTCAGAACCTGGAGGTCCAGAATTTTCTGAAGAACAAGTGAAAATTATTGCCTCACAATTTGAGGTTATTGATGGTCCAAATAGTGATGGAGATATGTATACTCGAGCAGCAAGACTTTCAGATAATTTTGTGGGACCTTATGCTAATGAGCAAGCTGCTAGAGCTTTAAATGGAGGGGCATATCCACCAGACATGTCGGTCTTAGTTAAAGCTAGAAAAGGTGGGGCAGATTATATCTACTCAGTTTTGCTTGGTTATGGTGAAACACCATCTGGAGTTACTTTAGATGATGGCGTTTACTATAATACTTATATAAGTGGAAATAAAATAAAGATGGCAAATCCTTTAACAGAGGGATTAGTTCAATATAGCGACGGAACCTCTGCTACTGAAGAACAAATGGCAAAAGATGTTGTAACCTTTTTAGCATGGGCAGCTGAGCCACATTTGGAAGCAAGACATAAAATAGGTTTTAGAGCCATATTATATTTAATTGTTATTACTATTTTAGTTTATTTTAGTATGAAGAAAATTTGGTCACGTATTGAAACGGAAGTTTAAAATATCTCCATCTTTTACTATGTAGTCTTTTCCTTCCAAACGCATTTTTCCATTATTTTTTGAATTTAACCAACCTTCATTTTCAACAAAATCGTTATAAGAAATTGTCTCCGATCTAATAAATCCTTTTTGAAAATCAGAGTGAATTATCCCTGCAGCTTTGGGTGCAGTACAATTTTTTGGAATTGTCCAAGCTCTAGATTCTTCCGGTCCAGAAGTAAAAAAAGTTTCAAGTTCAAGGAGTTTATAACCTTTTTTAATTAAAATATTTAAACTAGTTTCTTGTAAATTAATCATTTGCATGTAATTTTTTTTTTCATCTCCATTCAATTGATTAATTTGATTTTCAACTTCCGCTGAAATAATAATGGTATTTTTTTCTTCATATTTGTTGATGAAATTTCTAGTATAGTCGTTACCAGTTTTAATGTTCTTTTCATCTACATTACAAACATAAAGCTTAGGTTTTAAAGATAAAAGGTTGCTTTGATTAATTTCACTATTACTGAAGTTTTTTTTTAGCATATCTATATTTTGATCTTTATTTATACAGTCTAATGCCATTTCTAAAATTTTTACTTGTTTATCTGAAATATTTTTTTTATTTTTTTTTTCCAACCTTCTTTGAATAGATTCTAAATCAGCAAGTTTCATTTCAGTTTCTATAATTTCTAAATCCCTGATAGGATCTACATTTGGGTTAACATTTTGAATATTAGTTGAGTCAAAACATCTAATTATATGCAAAATAGCATCAACTTCTCTGATGTGAGACAAAAATTTATTACCTAAACCCTCTCCTTTTGAAGCTCCTTTCACTAAGCCAGCAATATCAACAATTGAAATTGTTGTATAAATTTTTTTTTTAGAATTGGAAATTAAAAATAAATTATCTAATCTTTCATCAGGCACTGGTACAATTCCTATATTGGGATCAATTGTGCAAAAAGGAAAATTAGCTGCTTGAGCTTTGTTAGAATTTGTTAGTGCATTAAACAAAGTAGACTTACCTACATTTGGCAATCCTACTATACCACACTTAAAACCCATTTATTTATTATTTACTGTGCTTGAAAATAAATTTAGCTTTTTATCAATTAGTATTGATAATGAATCAATAATGTTATTTGTAATTTTTTCTAATTCTTGTTTTTCTTCTTCACTAAAATTATTTAACACAAAATCAGAAGCATCAAAATTTGGACTTGGATTTCCAATTCCAATTCTAACTCTTGAATATTCTTTTCCTATAAACTTGTCTATGGAAGCAATTCCGTTGTGACCAGCATCGGATCCACCAAATTTAGCTTTTATTTTTCCAAAATCTATATCTAAATCATCGTGAAAGACCACAACATCTTCAGCATCTATTTTAAAATATTCGATTAATTCTCTTATGCATATTCCAGAGTTATTCATAAATGTTAAAGGTTTAATTGCATAAACTTTTTTATTTGAAATATTGCCCGTAGTTAGCAAACCTTTAAATTTTGGTTTTTGTTTTGAAAGTCCAAATTTTTGATTTATTGCATCTATTATTTTAAAACCTATATTGTGTCTATTATCGTGACTGTCTGGAGTTGGGTTTCCTAAACCTACAAAAAGAATCATAAATAAAATTTAAAATTTGGAAACTTCACCTTATATAATTTATTTTTTTTGAGCAGGAGCTTTAACTTTTTCTTTCTTATCCCCATCTTTTGTTTTGGTTTTTTCATCTGTTTTTTCACCTTCAGAAGGTTTTTCTCCTTTTGCCTCAGTAGCAACAGCTTCAGCTCCCTCAGTTCCCTCAGCACCTTCAGCTCCCTCAGCACCTTCAGCTCCTTCAGTTGCTGGTTTTTCTGGTTCTTTGATGATTGTAGGGGCTGCAACAGTTGCGATAACAAAATCTCTTCCTTGAATTGTTGGGACCACATTTTCTGGGAGTTTAATTGATGAAATTTTAATACTTGAACCAATATCTAGGCCATCTAAATCTACAATTAATTCATTAGGAATATTTTCAGTTGGACATCGAAGTTCTACCTTTCTTCTTACAATATTAAGCACACCTCCTCTTTTTAACCCTGGTGATTTTTCGTTGTTTACAAATTTAACTGGTATTTCTAATATAATTTTTGAACCTTTGATTATTCTTAAAAAATCTAGATGGATTGGTTGATCACTCACAGTATCAAAAGCAACATCTCTTGGTAAGACATTTTGTTCTTTTCCATCCAAGTTCAATAAAATTACATTTGATAAAAAATTTTCTTTACCAATTAAATTTACTACCTCTTTTTTTGAAAGAGAAATTTTTTGGTTTTTTTCTTTTCCACCGTAAATAATTCCAGGAACTTCTCCTTTTTTTCTTAAAGAATTTACTTGGCCTTTTGTTTCAGATTTCCTAATTGTTGCTTGAATTGAATTCATAAAGTTTGGTTTTTTAACTTATGAATCTATATTTTACAAGAATTATTTAAAGAGATCTGAAACAGAAGTTGAATTTGAGATCCTTTTTATAGCCTCACCTAATAAATTAGATATTGTTAACACCTCTATATTTCCAGCTTTTTTAATCTTATTTGAGTTATCGATTGTATCAGTAATAACTAATTTTTTTATTTTTGATTTTTTTATTTTATTAACTGCTTCACCGCTCAATACTCCGTGAGTTATATAAACATGAACTTCTTTTGCACCTCTATTTATTAAAGCCTGGGCAGCGTTTACAATAGTTCCACCTGAGTCAATTATATCATCTACAATTACACAAGTTTTATCTCTAACATTTCCTATAACATTCATTACTTGTGATTTTCCTGGAATGGGCCTTCTTTTGTCAATTATAGCTATTCCAATATCTAGTTTTCTTGCAAGTGCTCTTGTTCTCTCAACACCACCAACATCAGGGGCTACACAAATCAAATTTTTTTTGTTTATTTTTTTTTTTATATGTCTTGCAAAAATTGGAGTTGAAAAAAGGTTATCAACGGGAATGTCAAAAAAGCCTTGTATTTGTCCAGCATGCAAATCTACAGTAACAACTCTGTCTGCGCCTGCTTTTGTAATTAAATTAGAAACAAGCTTAGCAGATATAGATGTTCTTGGAGCAACTTTTCTATCTTGTCTCGCGTAACCAAAATAAGGAATTACTGCTGTTATATTTTTAGCTGAGGATCTTTTTAGAGCATCTATGCATAAAAGAAGTTCCATCAAATTGTCGTTTGCTGGTGAAGAAATTGATTGCAATAAGAATATACTATTGCCTCTTATGTTTTCATTTATTTCAATATAAATTTCTCCGTCAGCAAATTTTCTAATACTAGAATGAACTAGTTTTGTTTTTAAATGTTTTGATATTTTTTGACTGAGGCTTTTATTACTATTTCCTGTAAGAAGCTTCATTTTGTGAAAAACTTATTTAATCATAATTATTGAAATATTTCTACCATAATCGTGATTATTTTTTTTGGATCTTCTAGAACTATAAAAGTTATTTTTTCTATTATATGTATCTTTTTTAATTATTTCAATATTTTTTATTCTCAAATCTTTTAATTGGCCCTTTATATAATCTCTAAGGCTAAAATAAATTTTTTTTCCAATAATTTTAAAGTATTTTTTATTCTTTTTTGTTTGTTTTAAAAATTTTGTTTTAAAATCTTGCTTTACCTCATAGTTTTGCTGAGCTATACAAGGCCCAACTGTGGTTATTATATTTTCTTTTTTTGAGCCAAGAATTATTAATTTTTTAATTATTTTAATTATAATTTTTTTATAAGCGCCCTTCCAGCCAGCATGCGCAACAGCTATAACTTTTTTTATAGGATCAAAAATAAATACAGGGGCACAATCTGCAGTTAAAATTCCTAAGGCAATATTTTTTTTATTAGTAATTAGGCCATCCCCCTTAAGTTTAATTTTAGGTATATTTTTTATCACAAAAAATTT
>CACPKQ010000020.1 GCA_902634455.1 uncultured Pelagibacteraceae bacterium
AAGGTTCTGTTTTATTTGAAGGAACTTCAGAAGAAGTAAAAAAAAATGAAAAAGTCATAGAAAGTTATTTAGGCAGAGCTAACAATAATTTTGGAGAAAAGAACTAATGTCTTTTTTTGAAGGAAATAAAATGACTGCTGGATATGGCGATGGTCCAGATATAATCACTTCATGTTCAATAAATGTTAACAAAGGTGAGATAGTTGCAATCCTTGGTCCAAATGGTGCAGGAAAGTCTACCGCAATGAAAGCTATGCTCGGGCTGCTAAATTTAAAGTCTGGGTCAGTATTAATTGATGGAAAAGATATATCTAACCTGTCTCCTCAAGATAGAGTGAAAAAAGGAATTTCATTTGTTCCACAGACCAGAAATGTTTTTGCAGAACTAACTGTAAAAGAAAATTTACAAATAGGAGCTTTTTTAAGAAAAGATGACATTAATAAAGTAATTGAGGAAATTTATGAATTATTTCCTATTTTAAAAGAAAAAAATTCTCAAATAGTTGGTCAATTATCTGGAGGACAAAGACAACAAGTGGCACTGGGTAGAGCACTAATGATAAAACCATCAGTATTAATGTTGGACGAACCAACTGCCGGTGTATCTCCAATCGTAATGGATGAATTATTTGAGCATATTATTAAAGTCAAAGAAACCAATGTTGGAATCATAATGGTTGAGCAAAATGCAAAACAAGCTTTAAGTATTTCTGATCGTGGCTATGTATTAGTTACAGGAGAAAATAAATTCGAAGGTTCAGGGAAAGAACTACTTAAAGATCCTGAAGTAAGGAGATCATTTTTAGGAGCTTAATATGGATTTATTAAATGCAATAATTGTTTTATTAAATTATACAGTTATACCTGCATTAACTTATGGTTCACAATTGGCTCTTGGTGCAATTTTTGTAACTTTAATTTATGGAATTCTTAGATTTGCGAATTTTGCAACAGGAGACATGATGTCTTTTGGTACTATGTTTGCGGTATTGTTAACATATTATTTTCAATCACTAGGAATAAGCTTTGGAATACTACCAACAGCACTACTTACCATCCCTTTTGCAATCTTTATGATGATTTTATATATGCTAACTATAGATAAGTTTGTTTTTAGTTACTACAGAATTAAAAAAAGTCCTCCAGTACAGCTAGCAATGGTTAGTGTTGGAGTAATGTTTGTTACTCAAGCAATTATAAGGATAATTATAGGACCATCTGACAGAAGATTTCTTGATGGTGAAAAATTTATTTTAAAAGCAACTGAATTTAAAGAAATGTTTGGTTTTAATGAAGGATTAACTATTAAATCAACTCAAGTTTTAACAATTGTTGTCACAGTAATGGTGGTTTCTATAATGTTTTGGTTTTTAAATAAAACTAAGACTGGTACGAGTATGCGTGCATATTCTGACAATGAAGATTTGGCATTATTGTCAGGAATAGATCCTAAAAAAGTTGTATTAATAACATGGGTTATTGCTGGAGTTTTGGCAACTATAGGAGGAATCTTATATGGTTTAGATAAAAGCTATAGACCTTTTGTCTATTTTAATAATATGCTCCCAATATTTGCTGCAGCAATCGTTGGAGGTATAGGTAATCCATATGGTGCATTTTTAGGAGGGTATGTAATAGCTTTTGCAGAAATATTTTTAACGTATGCTTATAAAAGATTTTTTATTTATCTTCTTCCTGAATCATTAGAACCTAATTCTATGATACAACTGCTGTCAACAGATTATAAATTTGCGATTTCATTTTCAATTTTGGTAATTGTTTTATTATTTAGACCATCAGGAATTTTTGAAGGAAAAAAATTATGAAGCAATATTCAAACGTCATAGCTGCATATTCAATAATGGTAATCCTAATTATTTTGGTAGGCATATTTCAGTCCTGGTCTATAGCGTTAACAATTCTTAATTATTGTTTAATTTCAGCTGTAATGACAATGGGAGCAAATATTCAGTGGGGTTATGCAGGTTTAATTAATTTTGGAATTATGGGATATACAGCACTAGGTGGACTGGCAGTCGTCTTAGTTTCGGTTGCTCCAGTAGAAGAAGCATGGAAAGTAGGAGGACTTAATATGATGATCTGTATTGTGGTTATAGTGGCAATGGTAGTTTCAATAAAATATACCTTAAAAAAAGTTCATAAATCAAAAAAAAGAAATTATTTAATTGCTGGAATAATAGTAGTTGGTTTGTTACTGCTTAGATTTATATCTGCTCCTGCAATAGAAAGTATAGAGTCCGTAGAACCTGCTAAAACAGGGTTTTTAGGTGGTCTTGGAATGCCTGTTTTATTTTCTTGGTTAGTTGGGGGTTTGTTTGCGGGAGGATTAGCATACATTATTGGAAAAATAGCTCTTGGATTAAGAGCAGACTATCTTGCAATTGCAACACTCTTAATTGCAGAGATAGTAGTTTCTATTATTAAACATGAAGAATGGCTTGCTAGAGGAGTAAAAAATGTTATTGGTTTAAAAAGGCCAGCACCTTATGAAATAGATCTTCAAACTTCACCTTGGTTTATAAATTTAGTTGAAAAAATTCATTCTTCAAAATTAAAATTAATTAATTCAGTCTCTGAAAAACAAGATGTTTTAAATCAATTAGTCATCGATGCATCTTCTATTTATGTAAAACTTTGTTTTGCCGGTATGTTTTTAACAGTTGTTATTATTTTGTTAATTGTGACACAAAAAGCTCTTTATTCACCTTGGGGAAGAAAAATGAGAGCAATACGAGATAATGAAGTAGCTGCAAGTGCAATGGGAAAAAATGTTGTTAAGGAACATTTGTTGATTTTTATTTTAGGATCGGCTGTAGTTGGAATCGCTGGAGCAATGATGGTGACTAACGATGGATTATTTACACCAGGTAGTTATAGACCTATGAGATATACATTCGTAATTTGGGTAATGGTAATTGTAGGTGGTACAGGCAACAATTTTGGTGCAATATTGGGTGGATTTTTCGTATGGTTTTTGTGGGTTCAAGCTGCACCAATAGCACTTTTTTTTATTAATATACTTACAGCACATTTGCCCGAAACAAATGAAATTAAAATTCATTTAATAAATAGCGCTCCATACTTCAGATTTTTATTAATTGGAATTGGATTATTGCTTATAATGCGATACAGGCCAAGAGGTATTTTACCAGAAAAAATTATTAAACAATAATTGTAACATTGAAATAATTTAATATGTTAGTATTAATTACATAATGAAAAAAATTTTAACTTTATTTTTTGTTTTTTTTACTTTTGAAGCAATTGCAGTAGAAAAAAAAACTACATTTGATTTAGATATTTTTAAAGAAGCGCAAAATTCTGGAAAAACTGTGGTCGTAAGCTCTTGGAATAAATATTGCGGCACATGTACACAACAAACAAAAATATTAGATCAAGCGAAAAAAGAATTTCCTAATATAATTTTTTTAAGTTATGAGCAAAAATATAAGAATATTGCAGATTTTTTAAAAATAGATTATTGGGCAACAATTGCTGTTTATAAAAATAATAAAGAAATTAATCGAGCACTTGGTATTACTAGTAAGGAAGATATTTACTCTTTAATAAAGCAAGGGGTTTAAATATAGTGTATTATATTCTTTTAGGTATAGTGCTTGGTCTTATTGTATACCTTTCAGACAAATACATATTTTAGTTTTGCATTAAAATAGGTATAGTTCATTTTTTTCAATGAATAAAAATCTATTCTTGCTTACTTCTAGCCAGATTTTTGGTTTCACAGCAGCAAATGTAACAGTTTTTTTAAGCGGCATTATAGGATCGCAGATTAGTACTATTAAAACTTTATCTACTCTACCCCCATCAATTTATGTGATTGGTATTGCTATATCTACAATATTTGCAGCAAAAATTATGAGTTTGATCGGTCGTAGATTGGGATTTGTTTTTGCCTCGATAGCTAGTTCAGTTTCATGTTTAATTGCAGCTTATGCAATAATGATTGAAAATTTTTTTATATTTTGTGTTGCTTGCTTTATTTTAGGAACTGGCATGGCATTTATTCATCAATATCGGTTTGCTGCTGCTGAAAGTGTAGAGCAAGATGAAGCCCCTAGAGCTATTTCAATTTTATTATTAGCTGGGATTGTTTCTGCTTTTATAGGAATAAGTTTAGCTAGCTACACGAAGGATTTTGTAAATGATCATTTGTATGTTGGTTCTTACTTGATGTTAGCATCTTTAACTTTAGCACCAGCCTTTTTTTTAAGTTTTTATAAAGATAAAAATAAAAGTTCTACTAATTTAGATAATAAAAATATAACTAGAAGTTATTTTGAATTTGTCATCGAACCTAGATTTTTACAAGCACTCACTTCAGCTACTCTTGCTTATGTAGTTATGGCTTTTTTAATGACAGCCACACCTATAAGTATGCATATTATTCACAATTTAAGTTTAGAAAAAACTGGATTAGTTATTCAATTTCACGTTTTAAGTATGTTTTTACCATCCTTGTTTACTGGAAATTTAATAAAAAAATTTGGTTATAGCAAAATGATCTATGCAGGGGTTATTTTTTATATTTTAACTATAGTACTAAGTTTATTTGAACCAACTTTTTTAAACTATCTATTAGCATTAATTTTTTTAGGTATTGGATGGAATTTTTTATTTGTATCAGGAACAAGTTTATTAGTAACTACCTATAAGCCGGAAGAAAAATTTAAAGCTCAAGGATTTAATGATTTAGTTGTTTTTTCTTCTACCGCAGTTTCTAGTTTGTCAGCAGGTATACTAATTTCATTAACTAGCTGGAAAACAGTGAATTTACTTTGTATTCCTTTTTTAGTTCTAATTATTTTTGTCAATATAAGAGCAGATATATTAAGTAGAAAATAAAAAAAACCCCAGCAGCTTTTGCCGCTGAGGTTTATAATTTTAAATATTATCTTTGTTTTTTATCTTTGAATTTTCCGTTTTTAATTTCTTTCTCAATGAAAGCGCCGGAAGCTTCTCCAACATCTGTTAATTCAACAGCAGATGCTCCTTCATAGTTTATAGCCTTACCTTTAGCTAATAAATCTAAAGCTTTCTTTAACTCACCTGGATATATTTTTTTTCCAGGAGCATTTGCAACATCCATAACATTTGCTTGAACTGTAGCTCTGTCAGCTTTTCCTCCAGCTTGCATTGCTAAAACAATCAATGCAGCAGCATCATAAGACTCCGAAGTGTAAGGACCTGAAGAGTCAATACCAGCTGCAGCAGCAACATCTTTAAATATTGTTGCCCCTTTACCCATTGATCCAGGAAGAGAGCCAAAAGATTTGTTTAAATCTTTACCAAATCTATCTGTTAAAGATTCTCCGATCATACCATCAGATAATACAAATCTATCAAAAGATCCTGCATCTAAAGAGCCAGCTATAATACTACCTCCAGCTTGATCAAGATAACCCAATACAGCAAGTGCATCACCACCTGCAGCAGCTAAAGTTGCTACCTCAGCACCATAATCACCCTTGCCTTCTTCGTGCGCAGTAACAACTGTTACTTTAATACCGTGAGCTTTAACAGCCGCAACATAAACATCTGCCAAACCTTTTCCATAGTCATTGTTAGTATGAGTTACAGCAACGTTTTTAACTTTTCTATCTTTTGTAATATCAGCTAAAACTTGACCACCTCTAGCATCAGATGGTGCAGTTCTAAAGAAATAACCATTATCATCCAATGTAGTTAATCCAGGCGATGTAGCAGATGGAGAAATCATAACAACTCCATTTGGTACAGCAACGTTTGTAGCTATTGCACCAGTTACACCTGAACAATCAGCACCCATGATAGCAACAACTCCACCTGAAACTAAACCTTCTGCAGCAGTTGTAGCAGCAGCAGAGTCTACACAAGTAGAATCAGCTCTTTCAACCGATATTGTTTTACCCCCAAGTAATGAACCTGAATCTGATGCTTCTTTAAAAGCAAGTTCTGCAGACGCAGCCATTGCAGGAGTTAGGGATTCAATTGGACCTGTAAATCCTAAAATAATCCCCATTTTAATATCTGCTAATACATTTGTTGATATTGTCGAAACAAATAAAAAAGCAGCTAAAATTATTTTTTTCATATTTTTCCTTTAATTGTTAACAATTTATAAAGATTAAATTAAATCTTATTACATTAAATTTTCAATAAGTAATTTATGTAGTTTTTTGCAGTAAAAAGACTGAAGTTATCACAATAATTCCACCAATAACCATAATGAGCGTAGGAATTTCACCAAATATAAAAAAACTTAATATAATTCCGAATACTGGAAAAAGAGCATAAAATGGAAGAACAATTCCTACTGGATAAAATTTATAAAGATAAAACATAGACATGTGTCCCATTAAAGAGCAAAGAATACCAGCATGCAACACCATCAACCATGCTTCGATATTTAAATTTTTTAAGTGGGACACCGTATTTCCTTCAAAAAAAATAGAGGCAACTAATAAAACAATAAACGCAATAAAACCCATAGATGCATTTGTAAATTTAACATCTAGCTCTTTTAAATATCTTGAAAACACTTGTGATGAAGCATAAAAAAAAGCCATACCACATATCAGTAGAAATCCTATTATTTCACCTGCAATTTTTGGATCAAATCCTATTAATACAATTCCAAAAAAAGCTGTAATTATTAAAATCCATTGTTTGTAATTTATTGACTCACCAATAAATATGGAACTTAAAACAATTGCAATAGGAATTGATAGCTGGGCAGCTATAACTAGTGGCGACATTATACTTGAAGCATTTATTCCTAAATATAAAAATAAGTTTACACCTACACCCATCGACAATGAAAAAGCGATTAAAGGTAAAATATACTTTTTATTTGGTATGATAAATTTGCAAAAAGGAATTAAACAAATAAATACAATTCCCATTCTTAAAGCACCAAATAAAATTGGTGGGACTGACGCATTAACACCAAGTTTTCCGGTAGGATATGCACTACCTAAGAAAAACATTACAATCAAAATTAGTAGTGTATGTTTTTTACTCAATTGATTAGCCCATTGTAAAAGGATCATCCATAGGCTTATCAGATGTATTAAACCAAGTCGTTTTAACTCTTGTGTAGTCTTTAATTGATTCAATCCCAGCTTCTTTACCGTATCCACTATCTTTCATTCCTCCAAAAGGAGCAGAAGGAGAAATTAATCTATAAGTATTAACAAAAGTAATTCCTGCACGAATAGCATTTGAAACTCTTAACCCTCTATTGATATTTTTTGTATAAATTCCTGAAGACAAACCATACTGATTATCATTCATTTTATTTATAACTTCTTCCTCAGTGTCAAATTTCATAACAGATAAAACAGGTCCAAATAATTCATTTTCTGCAGTAGGAAGATTATGATTTTCACACTCAATTACAGTAGGTGGAAAATAATATCCTTTGTTGGACATGCTGTGTCTTTTACCACCACATTTAAGTTTTCCTCCTTGATCCAAAGTAAGTTTAATATTTTTTTCAATTATTTCTAATTGTTTTAAACTATTTAAAGGTCCCATTTGTGTATCAGGTTCCATTGGTGGTCCTAATTTGATTTTATTTGCTCTATCAACAATTTTTTGTAGAAAATTTTCATAAATACTGCTTTGTATATACAATCTTGAACCAGCTATGCAGCTTTGTCCGCTTGCTCCAAAAATTCCTGCTGTAATTCCATTTAAAGCATTTTCTTGATCAGCATCCTCGAAAACAGCTACAGGACTTTTACCTCCAAGTTCTAGACTTACTTGAGATAAATTATATGCAGAATTTTTTATAATATTTCTAGCTGTTTCTGGTCCACCGGTAAAAGCAACTCTTTCTACTAAATTATGAGATGTTAAAGCTTTTCCACAAGGTTCACCAAATCCAGATACTACATTTACAACACCTTTTGGAATACCAGTTTTTTCTATTAATTTTGCGAACTCAAACAATGTTGCAGGAGCTAACTCAGATGACTTTATTACGATTGTATTTCCCATGGCAAGAGCGGGAGCTAACTTTACAGCAGTTAATAGCATTTGAGAGTTCCATGGGATAATAGCTGCAACAACACCTATCGGAACTCTAGTAGTTATAACCTGCATGTTAGCTTTATCTATTGGTAGCACTGTTCCTTCCACTTTGTCAGCAAGGCCTGCATAGTAATCATAATATTCAGCAATATAATTTGCCTGTGTTTTCGTTTCTTTAAATAATTTTCCTGTATCTATTGTTTCAATTTTTCCAAGTATTTCTGAATTCTCTCTTAATTGCTCAGCAATTGCTTTTAAATATTTTGCTCTTTCTCTTGGAAACAGTTTTGGCCATTTTCCTTCAAATGCTTTTTGTGCTGCTTGTACAGCTTTATCAACATCTTTTGTACTAGATTGAGGAACTTCAGCCCAAGCCTCATTATTTTCCGGATTTAAAGTTTTAAAAGATTTTTTAGTATCAGATTCTACCCACTCTCCTCCAATAAACATTTTGTATTTTTTAAGATTCGTCATAATTTTTATCAATAAAATTTTCTAAAATCTTATTATAGTCATCAGCACATTCTATACTACACAGATGCTTACCATTTCCAATTTCCGCATATTTTGAATTTTTTATATTTTCACTCAAATTTATTGCCATTTCCTTTGTTGAGCCTACGTCATTTTGTCCAGTACTTACAAGAGTGTTTGTATTAATTTTTTTAAGCATTTCATCATCATCCTGATAATAAACAAAAAGTTTATAAGCTTTTAAGAAATTTTCAGGATTGTTACCGTCAAGCATTGAGTATATTGTTTTATACATTTCTGGATTATTTTTAATATATTCTGCTGTAAACCACCTCCTTATAGATCTATCTTTTGAGACAGGTTTATCAGTTTTTAATAATTCAAACCTATTTTCAACAACTCTTTTTTGTTCAATAGATCTTTTGTAAATTGAAGCATGAAGATTTAAAGAACTTAGCCTATCTCCATGTTCTGCAGCAAAATGTCTTGAAATAAGAGCACCCAAAGAAAAACCAACCAAATGAATTTTTTTTAACTCTAATTCGTTTATTAAGTTTAATAACTGTTTTACGAAGTCTTGAAAATTTAGCTGAATTTTATTTAGTGGTGTTTTTCCATGACCTATTAGATCATAAGTAACAATACTGTAATCTTTAAAAAAATTAACTTGAGGATACCAAATGTCTTTATTTAGACCTATTCCATGTACAAATACAATTGGAACTAAATTATTTTCTTTTTTTTTAAAAAAATAGTCAGTTTCGAACTTTTCAGATGTTATTGGCATAAATACTATTTGGTTTTAATACCCATTTCTTTCATGTCTTGGTACCTATCTCCCGTTCTAGCATGAGCTCTACCACTTGAAGCTCCACCAATGGCAATTATTATTTCATCATCAAAAGGTGCATCGTGAATTGTAAATTCATGGGTTAAATAATACGGTCTTAAACCCGAGTCTTTTTTATGCATCATAGGAATAGATATTTTGGAGCCTGCAGGACCACGTGTATTTGTAAAACTTAAATAAGATGTTCCATCAACAGCTTCTCTAAATTTATTTCCGAATCTTAATGTATGAATAAATGCAGAAGCATGTTCTATTTCACCGTTAAGACCAACAGTTCCTGCCTTTCCATAAGCTAAGATTTTCTTTGAAGAACCAATTTCTTTTATAAGTTCGGGAACTAAAATATCTCCAAGTTTTGGAGCCAATTCTAAAATGATTGGTTTTAAATTTTCAACAAAACCTTTGCCATGCCATGGGTTTTTTATTACTGCAGCAACAGATACTAACAGAACAGGTTCTTTAGCTTCTTTTCCTCCTTCTATAAAAGTTTTATCTACAAACTTTGCAATTTTTCTTAATTTTAGATCCATCAACTTGCTTTTTGTATATTTGTTTTGTTTGAATTTATTTTTGGTATTACTTCTTCTGTAAATAATTTAATACTTTTCATGCAAGCTTTATGATCAACTCCAGGAAAGTTAGACCAAACTTGCAAATTTTGTAGATTTAATTCTTTTTGAAGTTCTTTAATTTTTTTTATTACAAATTCTGGAGTTCCAAATAAAAGATTTCTCTTATGTAAAAATTCATAATTAAGCAAATCTAATTTATTTTTACTTGGAGGTAGTTCTTCTCCTGGGTTCATATGGTTTCCTAGACCTCTCCAGTGACATACCCATCTCATATAATTTACTATATGTTCACCAGCTAATTTTTTTGCTTCTTCCATTGTATCAGCAACAAACATATCTCTTACTAAAGTTATTCCCTCTCCCAATGGAACATCTCTATTTTCTTTTTTTGATTTAGCATCTCTATATATTTCAAATCTTTTTTTTAATGCTTTTACAGTTGGTATCCACATTATAGTTTTGATTCCATTTTCAGCAGCCCATTGTATAGATCTTTCACCATCAACTACTTGAGAAATTGGAGGATGTGGCTTTTGATAGGGTTTTGGAAGTACACTAATTTTTTTTAAAATATTTGTTTTCAAGTCTACAACTTCTTTATTTGGGGGGCTCATGTCATGTTGCCAAACAAAATTAGGTGATGGGTAAGTATAAAATTCTCCTTTATGAGAAAAAAATTCTTCTGTCCACGCTTTCTTCATTATTTCTAAAGTTTCCGAAAATAGCCTAAAATTTTTAGCTTGGTCTTTTAGGTCAGCTTCTTTATTCATATGTATTGCTTCTCTACCATAAACACCTCTACCTATTCCTACTTCTATTCTTCCTTTTGACATTTGGTCTAAAGTTGAAATATCTTCAGCTAATCTTATTGGGTTGTGGAATGTAATAACGTTACAAGCCTGCCCCAACCTAATTTTGGAAGTTCTTGCAGCTGCATCAGCACACATAATTAATGGATTGGTGCAAGATTCCATCCCCTCATGATTAAAATGATGCTCGGTATACCAAATTGAATCCCAATTATTTTTATCGCAGTATGTTGCTATTTCTCTAGATTCCTCTAATATTTTTGTGTAAGGTTTTTTATTCCAATTAGTGGTGTTACAAAAATAACCGAACTTCATTTAAGTGCCTCTTTTAAAAATTTTAAAGACGACCGATCCCACTTTCGTATAATGATATATTTTATATATAACGACGAGTTATGTATCGTTGCATTAATATATCACAAAT
>CACPKQ010000021.1 GCA_902634455.1 uncultured Pelagibacteraceae bacterium
TTTTTGATTTAATCAATTAAAATCCAAGTTTAAAATTAATTTTTTTGTTTGATATAAACATTACCTTAAATATTTCTCCCATTTGTTTATTATCAATTAATCTTTTTAATCTATAATAAATGTCTGCCTTCATTAAAAATGGTACTTTTTTTGAAATTATTTCAGCTCTTTGCAAAATGCCTAATTTAATTAAAAAATTTCTTTGTGTAGAAAATCCATTTACTTTTAATTTTAATTTTTTGACAATTTTTTCAATAAATTTATAATTTAATAAATGAGTTATGTCTGAATTATCTACATTATTTAAAATATCAATTTTTTTGTGATTTTTTACTGATTGAAGTGTGTTAAACATTTTTTTGTTAAAGTAACCATAGTCAATAATTAGCAAACCACCATTTTTTTTATTAACTATTTTTGAAATTTTTTTAAGTAAATCAATCATAAGAGGGGAAAATTCAATAAATTTTTGATTTTTTACAAAATTTATTCCAATTTTTTTTTCAATTTTTTTAATATTAATTTTTTTTTCCAAAAATTTTTTATTTTTTGATGAAATATCAATGTGTTTTTCAAACCAAATACTATTTTTTTTTGTGAATTGTTTAACTGGCAAAGAATCAAAAAATTCATTACCAATAAATATAGTTGGAGAATTATTAATTTTAATTAATTTTTTTAACCAACGTACCTTATAATTTTTTAGTTTTTCTTTTTGAATTTTTTCTAAATAGGGGCTTTTTTCAAAAATAAAAAATTTACAAGAATTTTTAAAAAATAAAAATTGATTGGATGTTTTAATTATATTTAACATCATTTCTCCATTGCCGGCGCCCAATTCTACTATATTAATTTTTTTTGGCTTTTTTAATTTTTCCCATAGAGCAATGATCCATATACTAATCATTTCTGAAAATAGTATAGATATATTTGGTGCAGTAATAAAATCACCCTTTTCTCCAAAAGGATTTTTTTTCATGTAATATCCAGATGATTTACTGTAAAGAGATTTATTTATGAACCTATCAAGTGAAATAGATTTATTAGTTTTTACTTTCATTTTTGAGATAAAATAGAAAAAGTCCTGCAATAAAAAAAACAATACTAATAATTTGACCCATAGTTAAGTTTAATACCAAATAGCCAAGATGTTGATCTGGCTCTCTTGTAAATTCAATAAAAAATCTAAAGATAGAATAGTATATTAAAAAAAAAGATGAAATCACTCCACTTTTAAATAAAAGTTTTTTAAAAAAGAAATTTAATAATATAAATAAAATTATACCTTCAAAAAAAGCTTCATAAATTTGCGAAGGGTGTCTTGTCAAATTATCTATTTTTATGAATTTTACAGACCAAGTCCAACTTGTTTCTTTACCGTATAGCTCTGAATTTATGAAATTTGAAACTCTACCCAAAAAAATTCCTATTGGAGCGCACATAGAAATTATATCAAGATAAATAAAAGAATCTGTATTATTTTTTTTAGCAAATATATAAGTTGAGATTAAAATTCCAATTAATCCTCCATGAAAAGACATACCACCTTTCCATATCATAAAAATCTCAATTAAATTGTTTAAATAATAAATTGGGTTATAGAAAATAACATACCCAAGCCTTCCACCTATAATAATTCCTAAAATTATATAAGTGATTAGATCATCAAAAGATTTTTTGATAATTTCATCTTTTATTAAATATTTTTTGGCATATATCCATCCAAATATTATTCCAAATATATAAGATAAAGAATACCATCTAATTTCTAAAGAAAAGATTTCGAATGCAACTGGGTCAAAATTGTTGATCAACATTTTAAAAAAATAATATAATGTTTAAAATATATTATTTTAAAAGTTAATTATATGTCAAAATCAAAGTTTATAATTGATAAACTGGCAAAATTATTTGAACAAGGGCTTATTTCATATAATGATTTAAGTAATGAAATATTAAATATTCTAAAATCAAAAAGAGATGAAATTGTTTTTAGAATGAAGTTAACCAGTAAAGAAGAGACCGATACTATTAATAAGAGATTAGAACTTCTAGAAAAGAAAATTAGCAAAATTGAAAAAAAAGGTGTAAAAAAAACTAGACGGGTAAAGAAACTTTAACTTTTAATCCTCCTAATTCTGAATCTGCTAATTCGATTTTACCACCATGAGATCTAACTATATCAGAAGAAATTGATAAACCCAATCCAACACTTGATTTAGAATCACCTCTGCTTTTATCAATTTTGTAGAATGGTTTAAATACATTTTCATATTCTGATACTGGTATTCCGGGACCATCATCTTCAATAGTGATTATTATATTTTTTTTAATATAGTCTTGTTTTATTTTTATTTTTTTTGCGTATTTAAGAGAATTATCAATAAGATTATTTAAACATCTTTGAATAAGGTTTTTTCTTCCAACAAAAAGCATTTCTTTCATTTTATCAAAAATGATATTTGTACTTTCATATTTTTCTATGGTTGAAGATATTAAATCAGTGATATCAAATTTTTCAGTTTTATCGCTAAAAGAAGAACTAGAAAACTGGAGATACTCATTTAGCATTTTTTCCATTTCATCCACATCACTAGATAATTTTTTTGAAATTTCTTTATCTTTAATCATTGCCAACTGTAGTTTTATACGAGTAAGTGGTGTTCTTAAGTCATGACTTATACCAGACAGCATTTCCGATCTTTGATTTAAATGTCTTAAAATTCTTTTTCTCATCCTATCAAACTCATAGCCAGCTTTTCTTATTTCTAATGCTCCCGAGGGTCTAAATTCTTCTACTTGTTCTCCTCTACCAAATCTTTCAGAAGCTTCTGCTAATTTAATAATAGGTCTTGTTTGATTTTTTAAAAAAATTATTGCAATCGTGATCATTAATATAGCTGGAACAGTTATCCATAACCCAAACAATCTAGCAGAGGAACTTGTTAATCTTTCTTTGGGAATAAAAAATTGAAAATATCCATCTTTATATTTTATTTTTAAGTCAATTAAATTTTTGTAAGTGGTAGTATCAAACCAAAAATTTAAATTTTTAGATTTTAATTCTCTTCTTAGAGATCTATCTATAGGACTGTACCATCTTTCATCTAATTTTTTTGGTAATACTTTTTGTTCATATTTTATATTAAAGGAAAGGTGTTCTTTAAAAAGAATTATTACAAAATCTTTATTAGTTTCATCATTGTCATATGCATCTATAAATGTTTTAATTTCAGAAACCAGGGCTTTGGTCATTCCTTTGTTCGTTTTAATCCAAAGACTATCAAAAAAAACTACACTTATAGTAATTTGTAAAATAATAATTGGAGTAGCTACTATTAATAATCCTCTATAAAATAATTGTTTAGGTAGTAAGTCTTTTAATAATTTATTCAATCCATAAAACATAACCTTCGCCTCTTTTTGTTTGTAAGTATTTAGGATTTTTTGGATCTTTTTCAATTTTTTTTCTTAGTCTAGTAATTATAACATCAATAGATCTTTCTTTATTAAGATTAATAATTTTACCTATATTTTCTCTTGAGAATATTTTACCTGGTGAATTTATCATTTTTTCTAAAATTGTTTTTTCAGTATCATTAATTTTAAATTGTTTATCATTTTTTAAAATAAACAATTTTTTTAAATCGATTTTTATATTTCCAAATGCAATAACTCTTTTTATAGTATTTGTTTTGGTTTTATTTAGAATATTTTGTATTCTTAATATTAATTCTTTTGGTTCAAATGGCTTGGGTAAATAATCATCTGCTCCTATTTCAAGTCCTTCAATTCTTTCTGAAGGCTTTCCTTTTGCTGTTAGAAGAATAATTGGTGTATTAAGTTTATTTTTATTTTCTTCCAAGAATTCAAGGCCGGTTTTTTTGGGCATCATTATATCTAAAACAATTAAATCAAATTTAATTATATTTATTTTATTTTCTGCATCTCCAACACTATTTGCTGTAGTTACTAGAAAATTATTTTGATTAAGATATTCTTTGACCAAATCTCTTATACCATCATCATCATCTACAACTAAAATATGAGCTTCAAAATTATCCATTTATTATTTTTTCTAGCACATTATTAAAATGTAATACTTCTTTATAGTTAGAGCTTAATAATGCTTTGTAAATTCTTTTTTTTTGTATAGCAAAAACTTCGTTAAAAATTTTTGATCCTTTATCATTTAAATATACATGTTTCATTCTTGTATCTTTTTTTCCTTTTTTATAATTTATAGCTTCTAATTTATTTAAATCTTTTAAAACACGATTAAGGCTTTGTTTTGTTACTTTTAGCTTTTTTAATAGTTCAGAAATAGTGATTCCATTGTATATAGATAATATGTGTATTACTCTGTGGTGAGCAGCTCCAATTGAATATTTATTAAGAATATTTTTAGTATCGGAAAATGTTTCACGATATCCTATAAATATTTTTTGAATAAATTCTTTTAATTGATCATCTTTTAGGTATAGAAGTTCTTTCATAATGGGTAAGTTATATTGACATATCATATATACAAAGATATTTTTTTAAAAAAAAAAAATCAAAATGGTACCCTACGATAAAAGATCAGGAAAAATTTGGTATAACAATGAACTTGTTAACTGGGAAGATGTAAAACTTCATGTTTTAAGTCATGGACTTCATTATGGTAGCTTTGTTTTTGAAGGTTTAAGAGTTTATGATGGAGAAATTTTTAAATTAAAAGAACATACCGATAGATTTTTCTATTCTGCAAAAAGAATGGATATTAAGATTCCATACTCTAAGGAAGAACTAAATGAGGCAACTAAGAAAATTGTTTCAGTACAAAAAGTTCAAAATGGATACATAAGACCTTTTGCATGGAGAGGAAGTGAAATGATGGCAGTATCTGCTCAAAATACAAAAATACATGTCGCTATTGCAACGTGGGAATGGGGAACTTATTTTGATCCTAAATTAAAATTAGAAGGAATAAAGCTAAACATATCTAAGTGGAGAAGACCAGCCCCGAATACTATTCCATGGGACACTAAAGCATCAGGTCTTTACATGATTTGTACACTATCAAAGCATGAGGCTGAGAGAGAAGGATATACAGATTCTTTAATGTTGGATCACGAAGAAAATATTGCTGAGGCAACCGGAGCAAATATTTTTTTTAAAGATAAAAAGGGAGATTTACACACTCCAATTCCAGATTCTTTTTTAGATGGAATTACAAGAAGAACTGTTATTGATATTGCAAAATCTAAAAATATAAAAGTAAATGAAAGAAAAATTAGCCCAAATGAAATTTCTGAATTTGTAGGATGTTTTTTAACAGGAACAGCAGCAGAAATAACTCCTGTTTCAAAAATAGCAGATAATGAATATAAAGTTTGTGATGTTATTTTAGATTTATCAAAAAGCTATGATCAATTAGTAAGAAAAAAAAGAGCCGCTTAACCTTTGTTATCTTCCGAAATTGCGTGATCAATCCCTTTTCTCAAATATTCATAACCAGTGTAAAGAGTAAGAAATGATGAAAGCCACAAAAGAATAATGCCAATAGTTTGTGCATTATAATCTTGGAAATTAATAATTTTATTTCCAGTTTCTCCCGTTAGAAGAATTGCAATTGAAAACATTTGTAGAAAAGTTTTTGTTTTTGCTAGATTTGAAACTGGAAGTTTTATACGGCCTATTGCAAGAAATTCTCTTAATCCAGAAATTAATATTTCTCTAGTTAATATAATTATAGCCGCAATAACTTCATAATTTTTTATTGTTCCATTCATCACAAGCAGTATTAGAGCAGTAGCAACAATAATTTTGTCAGCTATTGGGTCTAATAATTCACCTAGCTTTGATTCTTCCTTATACATCCTAGCCAATAAACCATCTAAAAAATCTGTAAAAGAAGCTAATACAAATAAACAAAAAGGAATTAAATCACCATAGAATCCTGGTAAGTAAAAAGAAATTACAAATATAGGAACTATTATAATACGTCCGATTGTTAGGTAGTTAGGAATTTTAAATTTCATTCGTGAAAGAAATTATATATTTTTTTTGCCACTTTTTCTTCTACTCCTTCAACTGATTTTATTTCATCTAAACTAGCTGATTCAACCGCTCTAGCTGATCCAAAATGATTTAATAATGCCCTTTTTCTGATTAAACCAATCCCATTTATTTGGTCCAAAAGAGATTTTTTAATTCCTCTTTTTCTTTTCGATCTATGAGCGCTTATAGCAAATCTATGTGCCTCATCTCTAAGTCTTTGTAAAAAAAATAGAGTAGGGTCATTTTTTTCAAATTTATATTCTTTACCATTATAAAAAAAATTCTCATTCCCACTATTTCTATTTTTACCCTTCGCTATGGCTATAATTGGAATATCATGGAGTCCCAATTCATTCATAACATTTCTAGCTATTGAATATTGACCTTTGCCACCATCAATTAAAATTAAATCTGGAAAAGTAAGAAAATTATCTTTTTCTTGTATAGTTCTTTTGAATCTTCTATACAAAACTTCTTTCATCATTCCATAGTCATCCTGTTTGTTTTTTTCAATTTTAATATTAAATTTTCGGTATCTTTTTTTGATAAAACCTTCTTCACCATAAGTTATTAGGGCACCAACACTGTCTGTTCCTTGTATGTGACTGTTATCATATACTTCTATTAAATTTATATTTGTTTCTAAATTAAATTTTTTCGAAACTTCTTCGAACAACACTTTGTTATTTTGACTTTCATAAAGTTTTCTATTTAGGCTGTCTTTAGCATTTTTTATAGCCTGGTTAATTACTTTTAGTTTAGATCCTTTTTTTGCTACAGAAATATTAATATTTTTTTTTTCTTTTTGAGACAGTGTTTTTTCAAGTAAAGATTTTTCTTTAATATCCTCACTTAATATAATTGATTTAGGAACACTTTTATTTTCATAGAATTGTGCCACAAAAGAATTCATTATATTTTTTAAGTTTTCATCTGGATCATGTTTTGGAAAAAAAGCTTGATTACCCCAATTTTGTTTTGATCTATAAAAAAATACTTGCACACATGTTTTTCCGGATTCTTTATAGCCAGCAATTACATCTGCTTCTACTAGATTTGCTTCATTTATTCTTTGTGACGATTGAATTATATTTAATGATTTAATTCTATCTCTTAAAATTGTAGCTTTCTCAAAATCTAATTCTTCGCTTGCTTTTTCCATTTGTTCAGAAAGATTTTTTTGTATTTTCCGGGATTTTCCTGAAACAAACCTTATTGCATCCTCTACAGTTGTTTTATATTCATTCTCTTCAATGTAACCAACGCATGGTCCAGAGCATCTTTTAATTTGGTATAATATACATGGCCGACTGCGATTTTTAAAAACAGCATCATCACAAACTCTTAATTGAAAAATTTTTTGTATCATTTTTATTGTCCAATTAGCCGAGCCTGCTGAAGCAAACGGACCAAAATAAAAACCTTCCTTATCTTTTTTCCCTCTATGTTTTCTAAGTTGTGGCCATTTATTTTTATTTCCAATGTAAATAAAAGGAAATGACTTATCGTCTTTAAGCAAAATATTAAATTTTGGTTTAAATTTTTTTATTAAATTAGCTTCTAAAAGTAAGGCTTCACTTTCATTTGATGTAGTTGTTATCTCTATTTTATGAGTTTGTGACAACATTCTTTCAGTTCTTATAATGTGATTTTTTTCTGATACGTAACTTTTTAATCTATTCGGTAAATTTTTTGCTTTACCTACATAAAGGACATCGCCCTTATGATTTATCATTCTGTACACCCCGGGACTTTTAGGCGTTAATGGAAGTTCTTTTTTTATTATTTGTTTACCGAGATCAAAGCTCTTCATGGCTTCTTTTTTTAGAAATTTGTATACCAACTGATGAACAGTCCTTCATAATTTCTAATTTTTCAATTTGAAGAGATATTTTATCAATTCTTTTGTCTTTAAATAGTTCATCAAAAACATCCTCAGCCAATGTTTCTAGAAAGTTATAATGTTTATTTTTAACCAATTTTTTTATCAATTTTACTATTTTAGCATAATTTACTATTGATTTTAGATCTTTATCATTTGATGGCTTTTTATCTTTGTAGTTAACTTCTAGTGAAAACTTAACTTTTTGTGTTTTATTTTTTTCAAAATCATAATACCCAAGTTTAAGGTCTAATATTAAGTCCTTAATCAAAACCTTCTTTTCATAATTAAATAATCTTTTATTTTTATCTATTTTTACGATTTTAAGATTATTTCTTTTCATTCTTTTCCTCCCATTATATCGGGTGTTTGCCAGTTTAAACTTTGACCGCTATCAATCGAAATTACCTGTCCTGTAATAGATCTATTTTTAATAAAAAAGTCAACTGCATTGCAGATTTGTTCAACGTCTACTTGTCTTTTAAGAGGAGTTGCCATGTATTGCTTTTTGAAGTGTTTTTCAGATTGTCTTTTATTTTTTAAGGTTGGGCCTGGAGCTATACCATTTACTCTTATATTGGGAGCAAGGCTCATAGCACTTGTTTTAGTTAGTGTATAAAGTCCAGTTTTGCTTATTGTGTATGAAAAGAAGTAGGGAGTTAGTTTAAAAACTCTTTGATCAATAATATTAATTATATTGTTATTTTTGCCTTTTGTATTTTTAGCAAATGCTTTTGATAAAAGTGCTGGCGTTCTTAAATTTGTTCTTAAATGACGCCCCCAACTATCAGTGGTAAAATTTTCAAGCTTATCATTTTCAAATAATGAAGCATTATTAATTAAACAATCAAAATACTTTAATTTAGATTTAGAAAATTTTAATATCCTATTTACATCAGTTTCTTTACTTAAATCACCCTTTACTAAATAAACTTTTGTCAATTTTTTTGATAATTCATTTTTTAGCTTTTCTGCATCTGCTTTAGATTTATTGTAGTGAATGATTATTTCCACACCTGGACCTGACAATTTTTTAGCAATTGCAGCACCAATTCTATTAGCTCCTCCAGTTATAATTATTTTTTTTGCTTCCATTTTTTCTTATCTTTTCTAACTTTTGTTCCTGGCATACCCATAGTAGATCTTCCTTTTGGATACAATTTATTTTTTAAATCATATTGCTTTACTTTTGGATTGAGAGTTATTTCAAGTTCTGTGCTTTCCAATTTTCTGATTTCATCTCTTATTTTTGCAGCTTCTTCAAATTCTAAATTACTAGCAGCATCTTTCATTTTTTTGTTTAATGCTTTTAAGTGTTTTTTTAAATTTCCACCAATATTAGAGTCTTTACTTACCTTAACGTAATCTTTTTCATAAACAGACTCCAATATATCACTAATATCTTTTTTTACTGATTTAGCGTTAATTTTGTTTTTTTTGTTATATTCAATTTGAATAGTTCTTCTTCGATTGGTTTCTTTTACAGCTTTATTTATACTGTCTGTTTTTTTATCAGCATAAAGAATGACTTTTCCTTCCAAGTTTCTTGCTGCTCTTCCAATAGTTTGTACTAAAGATCTTTCGGATCTTAAAAAACCTTCCTTATCAGCATCTAAAATTCCAACTAAAGCGCATTCTGGAATATCTAAGCCTTCTCTTAAAAGATTTATACCAACTAATACGTCAAACACCCCCATTCTCAAGTCTCTCATAATTTCAATTCTTTCAAGTGTTTCTATATCTGAATGAAGGTACCTTACTTTAATGCCATTCTCGTGAAAGTATTCTGTTAAATCCTCTGCCATTCTTTTTGTTAAAGTTGTAACTAAAACTCTATAATTTTTTTCGATTACTTTCTTACATTCGTCCATTAAATCATCTACTTGATTTTTTGCTGGCCTTATTTCTATTTCCGGGTCAATTAGGCCAGTTGGTCTTATTACTTGATCAATAAATTTTCCTTTAACTTGTTCTAGTTCCCAAGGACCTGGAGTTGCTGAAACAAAAATCGTTTGCGTTCTCATTGCGTCCCATTCTTCAAATTTTAACGGTCTATTGTCGACACAAGAGGGAAGTCTGAAGCCATATTCGGCTAAAGTACTTTTTCTTGATCTATCTCCTTTAAACATTCCAT
>CACPKQ010000022.1 GCA_902634455.1 uncultured Pelagibacteraceae bacterium
TTAGCAGAGTTCAAAAAGGTGAAAAAGAATCTAGAATAGCAAAAAAGGAGATGGTTGAGGCAAATTTAAGATTAGTAATATCTATTGCAAAAAAATACACAAATAGAGGTTTGCAGTTTTTAGATTTAATCCAAGAAGGCAATATTGGTTTAATGAAAGCGGTTGATAAATTTGAATATAGAAGAGGTTATAAATTCTCAACTTATGCTACTTGGTGGATTAGACAGGCAATTACCAGATCTATAGCAGACCAGGCTAGAACAATAAGAATTCCTGTTCATATGATTGAAACAATAAATAAAATTGTAAGGACTCAAAGATTAATTTTAACTGAATTTGGAAGAGAAGCAACGCCAGAAGAATTAGCTAAAAAGTTAAGAATGCCTTTAGAAAAAGTTAGAAAAGTATTAAAAATATCTAAAGAACCAGTTTCACTCGAAAAACCTGTAGGAGATGAGGAAGATAGTAGCTTGGGTGATTTTATTGAAGATACTAAAGCTTTGGCTCCTTTAGAACAAGCAATTAAATCCAACTTAAGTGAAGCTACTACAAAAATATTATCCACATTAACACCAAGAGAAGAAAGAGTTTTAAGAATGAGGTTTGGAGTGGGGATGAACACCGACCATACTTTAGAAGAAGTTGGTCTTCAGTTTTCTGTAACTAGAGAAAGAATTAGACAAATAGAAGCTAAAGCACTTAGAAAATTAAAACACCCAAGTAGATCAAAACAATTAAAAAGTTTTTTAGAAAGTTAAAATATATATTATTTTGAACTTTTATGGAAAATTTCAATATTAATAGAGATATTGCTCATCTTGCTATTTTACAAAGAATAGAATTGGCAAGTTCAAAACTTAAAAAAATATTCAAAGAAGTTGTTATAATTAAAGATGATAAATTAACAGTACACAAATCTAAAAGAATTTTGTGCAAGTTTATGAAATAATTATGAATGAAAATATATTAAACAAAATTTATTTTTTTCTTTTTTCACTAATACCTCTTTCAATAATTGTAGGACCAGCGATATCACTAATAAATATTTTATTAATTATTTTTTTTTATCTATTTCAGATTATTTTAAGTAAAAATTTTCAGTTTATAAAGAAACCTTTTTTTCATATATTAATTTTTATATATATATATCTAATATTTAATTCCTTTATTTCTATAGATTTAAGCTCTGGGATATATAGAAATTTTGGGTTTTTAAGATTTATTTTATTTTTTTTAGCAGTTAACTATTTTTTTTATCAATTTAACAATTCAAATAAAATATTTAATGTATGGTTAGTTATTTTCAGCATACTAATAATAGATTCATATATAGAATTTTTTTTTGGAAAGAATTTACTTGGTTTTGAGCACAATTATGGAAGACGTTTAGTAAGTTTCTTTAAAGATGAGCCGGTGGTTGGAGCATTTATAAATGGTTTTATATTTATTCTAGCAGGCTATCTGTTTAGAGATATAAATAATAAAAATATTAAAACAAAAATAATTATTTTTATCTCATTAGTGCTATTTTTAATTTGTATTTTATTAACGGGCGAAAGATCAAATACTATAAAAATATATTTAGGTTTTTTGATATTTTTTTATTTGTGTAAAAATTTTTCCTTTAAATTTAAGATTGTATCATCAATTATTTTTTTAGTGCTCGTTTCATTTATTTTTTATAAATCTGAATTTCTTAAGTTAAGATACGGAGCGCAACTAATTGCAAATCTTACAACAGAAGAAAAAAGAAATGAATTTTATCAAAATAGTTTGCATGTAAGATTAAATAAATCAGGTATTGAAGTATTCAAAAACTACCCACTTTTTGGCGTTGGAAATAAAAATTATAGAATTGAAACATGCGACAAAGAAAAGATAAAATTAAATAAGATTTATTTATGCAATACTCACCCTCATCAAATATATATAGAATTTTTAGCAGAACATGGGATATTAGGAACCGGAGTAGTTTTAATTTTATTTTTATATTTAATTTTTAAAAATTTAAAAATTTATTTTGAATCTCAAAATTTTTTACAGATTGGATGTTTTATTTATTTATTAATGAATTTTTTACCATTATTGCCAAGTGGTTCTTTTTTTAATGATTTTAATTTAACTCTTTTTTGGCTAAATTTTTCTTTAATGTATGCGTGTAATAAAAAGACTAATTTTTTTCAAAGCTAAAATTAAATCACTTGCATAGTTTTTTTTTTCAAATAAAATTTTATTAGGGCCGTTAGCTCAATAGTAGAGTACTGCATTGACATTGCAGGGGTAGTTGGAGCGTAACCAACACGGCCCACCATAAAATAATATAAATTAAATAGATCTTTTCTTGAATGTATTTAAAAAAAGAAGTAGTTATTTTATAAAGTAATAAAGTATATATGGGCCTGTAGCTCAGTTGGTTAGAGCAGTACACTCATAATTTCTTTCTTTATGTCATATTTTATTCAAATTGGAGCAGGTGCTGGGGATCAAGATGAAAGCCTTGACTTTAAAGATGGTTTTACAAAATTTATCAAAGAAAAAATTAATAGTCAAAATAATGATATATTAGTCGTAGAAGCTAATCCACATAATTTAAAAAAACTTAAAGATTGTTGGAAAGAATATTCAAATGTCAAAATATTTAATATTGCAATAGTGGATAGCCACTATGATAAAGATACTATTAAACTTTACTATACAGAAAGTGATGCACCATGTTATCAAATTACATCAATAAACAAAGAGCATGTAAAAAAATACTATCCTAATGATGAAATTATTGAGCTAAATGTGCAGTCACAAAAAATTAATGATTTTTTAATTGAAAAAACCAAGGTAGAAAATATAGAATATCTTGCTATAGATGTTGAAGGAATAGATTATGATCTATTAATGGATATTGATTTTGATAAATTAAAAATTAACAATATTTCTTTTGAATTTATTCACTTAAATAAAGAACAGATAAAAAATATTTTTAATAAATTAATTCAAAAAGGTTTTACTTATAGTGGTAAGGGATTTGATATTAATGGATATGATCTTATGTTCAAAAAAAAAATTAATTTTTATTTAAAATTAAGAACCAAGTATAGACTTTATAGAATTTTAAAAAAAGAAATAGGCAGTTAGGAAATTCCTAACTACTCGGGAAGAGTGAAAATTTCATACCAACGAATATACCAATGAATTCCTAAGCGACAGGAACACAAAAGCAATAAGCCACGAACAGATGTTCTTGCCCATTAAATAAAATTGTTGTAGAACCTAATCTATTTAGTAGGGCCTGTAGCTCAGTTGGTTAGAGCAGTACACTCATAATGTATTGGTCCCAGGTTCGAGTCCTGGCGGGCCCACCATTAATCTTTTGATATAAATTCTTTTAAATTTAGTAATAGAGCGTTGATGTCACCATCTTTATTTTGAATTATTGAATTGAATTCTTCCCTTTGTACTTTGGCTAAACTCACACCCTCAATAATTACATCTATAATTAGTGGTTTATCTGGATTTTTTGTAATTACTCGCCAATCTATTTTTATTTCTGGTTTTTCTTTGGTCGCCAGCAAAACGCTGGAAACCATAGTATATTTTTCATTCAGTACTTTTTGCGAGTCAACACGTATTTTTGGATCAGTATATTCAGCCAATCTACTAGAAAAGCTTTTTAAGAAATATTGTTCAAAAATTTCAATATATTCTTTTTTTTCTTCTTCTCCCAGTCCTTTTCTATGTTTTCCAAGTGAATAAAAACCTATACCCTTAATGTCTACAGTTTTTTTTGCGATTATCATAAGCTTTTTCATCTTGTCTTCTCTTGATAATCTTTTATTTAATGCTTCAGAAGCTTCGTCAGCTGTTTGTTGAACAAACAAATAGGGTTGAGTTGCGAATGAATTTTCAAAAAATATAAATGATAATGTAATTATGAAAAAATATTTGTTAATTTTTTTCATTAAATTACTAAATTTTATTTTATTCGTTTTCTATTTCTTCCCAATCACTATCATCTTGTGTTTCCACTGTGGTGTCAGCGTTAAGAATTTTTCTATGTCTATCTTGTAAATATAAACTTTTTACAGAGGCATAAAAATCCATTGAATTTTTTTCTAAATTATTAATTGCATCAAAATTTTTAGCTCTAAAATCTATTCCATCAGTGACTTTTGAAGCATAGTAATCAAAATCACTAAAATAATGTGTATCATTTCTTACAGTTAAATTATGCCAAGGGTCTCCTCCCACATTAGCAGTAACAATTCCCAAAGTGTCTCTTAGAGTTGAGGGTCCAAGTACTGGTAAAACTAAATAGCACCCTTCACCAATTCCCCATTTTCCAAATGTTTGTCCAAAATCTTCTCTTTCATAATCATCAAAGCCAAGACTAGAAGCAGGATCAAATAATCCCAAAATACCTATTGTAGAATTTATTAATAATCTTAAAGTATTTTTTCCAGCAATATCAAAATCACCTTGAAGCAAATTATTTGGTATGGTTATTAAAGTTGAAATATTTGAAAGAGCATTGCTTGTTCCTTTTCTTACTGGAGATGGAAGCATTTTGTATCCTGCTGCCAATGGTTCAAAAACAACAGCATCCAAACCTTGGTTGAAAGCAAAAATTCCTCTGTTGATTCCTTCAAAACAATCTTTTACAGGTGCGTCCTTTTTTTTTGATAATTCTTCCTGACCTTCACTACCAGCATATACACCTTTCGATAGAAAAAAAGACATTATTATTAAGATTATAATTCTTCTCATTTTATTAATTAAATTTTATATTTGTATCTTTATGCAATGTAAATGAGAAATTTGTGTTATAAAACTGTTATATGTTAGGCAGAATTTCCTTAAATTACTCACCTAATTTTACAACCAGCAAACGAAAAAAAGAAAACATCAAATATTTAATATTTCATTACACTGGAATGAGAAGTGAAAATAAGGCTATAAAAAGACTTACTAATTCAAGTTCAAAAGTAAGTTGTCACTACTATATTAAAAGAAATGGTCAAATTATATTGATGGTCCCCGAGACTTATACTGCTTGGCATGCTGGAAAATCAAATTGGAATAAAAATAGTTTTTTAAATAAATATTCAATTGGAATTGAGATTTCAAATAAGGGTCATCAATTTGGTTATGAAAAGTTTTCAAAACTTCAAGTATCTTCACTAATCCATCTTTCGAGATATTTGGTTAAAAAATATAATATAAAAAAAATAAATGTTTTGGGTCACTCCGACATTGCTTTTGATAGAAAGAAAGATCCAGGCGAAAAATTTCCATGGAAACTTTTAGCAAGAAAAGGAGTGGGGCTTTGGCATAAAATAAATTCTGAAAAATTAAAAAAATTTCGAAAGAAAAAAATACATAATGCTGAAAAAATAAAAATGATTAATTTTCTTAATAAGGTTGGCTACTATACAAAAAATTTATCAAAAGCAAATTTAAGAAAGTTAATTAGTTCTTTTCAAAGAAGATTTAGACCAGAGGTTATAAACGGTAAAATAGATAGAGAATGTTTGGTTATTGCTCAAAAACTTAGTAAATTGTATTATTAATTTCTATTGAAAATACGTAAATAAAGCATATTTTGGTTTTGCCAGATAAACGACTTATCGCTTTAATTTATTTAAAGAGGAAAGTCCGGGCTCTACAAAGACACGGTGCCAGTTAACGACTGGCGGGGGCAACCCCAGGGATAGTGCCACAGAAAATAAACCGCCTTATCAAGGCAAGGGTGAAAAGGTGTGGTAAGAGCACACCGGTTGTTTGGTAACAAACAGCGCATGGAAAACCCCACCGAGAGCAAAACTGAGTAGAGATGACATTGTTAGAAATAACTAAAAGTAGTCTTTGACTAGTCATCAGGGTTAGTTGCTTGAGCCTTAAAGTGATTTAAGGCCTAGATAAATGGTAAGTTTAAAAGACAGAACCCGGCTTATAGTTTATCTGGCATTAGTTATTTAAAAAAAATTCTATAAAATTTTTGTCATATTTGTTCTTAGAAATAAGCTGTTTTTATTAAAATATAAGTATTGACGGTTGTAAATAAAACCCATAATATCCCATAAAAACCCAAATAAGGGTTATATTTATGGATTATGTTTTTATCGAGTTACGAAAACAAACTGGACAAAAAAGGAAGGGTTTCCGTGCCGGCTTCTTTTAGATCATATTTGTCAAATTTAGGTTACAATGGTGTAATCTGTTTTCCATCTTTTAACAATCAATGTATAGAAGCATGGCCACAAGATAGAATTGAAAAGATTTCCAATGCAATAGATTCATTAAATCCATTTGAAGAAAAAAAAGATTATTTTGCAACATCAATATTATCCGAAAGCATAAATCTACAATTTGATAGCGAAGGTAGGGTTTTAATAACATCAAAATTATTAAAACATGCAAAAATAAAGACTAGCATGTTATTTGTTGGACAAGGAAAAACTTTCCAAATATGGGAACCAACAATTTTTGAAAAATTTAAGGTAACTGCAAAAAGAAAATCAAACATCCACAGAGCAAGCCTTAAATGGGAAAAACAATTTAATAATTAAAATAAAAGGGGGATAAATGACAATTAACTTTAAAACACCAGATATAAGAGAATTAAAGCCTAGAATATTGGTTTTAGGAGTTGGGGGTGCAGGAGGAAATGCAATAAATGGAATGATTGAAGCGGGTTTGCAAGGTGTAGAGTTTATCGCAGTAAATACTGATGCTCAAGATTTAAAAGAAAGCAGGGCAAGAGCAAAAATTCAAATTGGTTTAAATTTAACTAAAGGATTAGGAGCTGGAGCAAAGCTGGACATAGGTCAAGCAGCAGCTGATGAATCTTTAAATGATATTATTAATGTACTTCAAGGTGCGAATATGGTTTTTATTACAGCAGGAATGGGAGGTGGAACTGGAACAGGATCTGCTCATGTAATTGCAAGAGCCGCAAAAGAACTAAATATCTTAACAGTCGGAGTAGTAACATTACCATTTTTATATGAAGGACCATCAAGAATGAGAAGAGCCCAACAGGGTTTGGAGGAACTTCGAAAACATGTTGATACCATTATTGTAGTGCCAAATCAAAACTTGTTTAAGATCGCAAGTGAACAAACTACTTTTGAAGAGTCTTTTGAACTATCCAATGATGTTTTATTACATGGTGTTCAAAGTATTACAGATTTAATGGTAAGACCTGGTCTAATTAACTTAGATTTTGCTGATGTAGAGACTGTAATGAGCTCAATGGGCAAGGCAATGATGGGAACAGGAGAAGCTGAAGGAGAAGGTAGAGCAGTTCAGGCAGCTGAAATGGCTATAAGCAATCCGTTAATAGACGATTATACCTTAAAAGGAGCCAAAGGTTTATTAGTAAATATAACTGGTGGAAAAGATCTTAAACTTTTTGAAGTTGATGAAGCTGTTAACAAAGTTAGATCCGAGGTTGATCCTGAAGCCGAGCTTATTATTGGAGCAATTACCGATCCTAATTTAGATGGAAAAATGAGAGTTTCAATTGTTGCAACCGCGCTAGACGGCCAACAACCTGAAGGAAAATCAGTTATTAATATGGTGCATCGCATTCACAATAGAAATCCTGGTTATTCAGATTTTACGAATATGGGAAACACTCAGTCATTTGCTTTTTCTAATTCGCCATCAACCGAAGGTGCAACTGCTTTAAAACTTGAAAATGAAATTGTACAAGAAACAGAAATTGTAAATTCATCAAATGAAGAAAATTCATTAATTTCTGAAGAAATAAAAGAAGCAAATGATGAAATTAATAGAGAAATTCAATCTGATCTATCTAGTTCTGATCATTCTAATGAAATTAATAAAGTTTCAAACGGATTAGAAAATTTCGGTTTAGAAGAAACAACACCAGAGCTATTTAATCAAGAAAATAAAGAATCTACAGATCAGGAATTTACTTCTTTTGAGTCAAATAATAGCTCGGAAGAAGAAGATGATTTAGAAATTCCAGCATTTTTGAGAAGACAAAAAAACTAAATGGTCTTCGAAAAAATAAATGAATGCCACCATAAAACTGGAAAAAGATCATTTTCCAGTATTGCTTGATGAATTAATCAGCATTATTTCCCCTCTTTATGGTGGCACATTTATTGACTGTACATTTGGCCAGGGTGGATATTCAGAAAAAATCTTAGAAAATAAAAATAATAAAGTTATAGCAATAGATAGAGATGCAGATTCTATAAAATTAGCAACTAAATTTAAAGAAAAATATAAAAATTGTTTTTATTTTGAAAATATAAAATTTAGTGAAATTAACAAATTAAAAGTAAATTTTCAAAATTTAAATGGAGTTATATTTGATCTAGGATATTCACTAAATCAAATTAAAGATTATAAGAGAGGACTTTCATTTAATAGTACTGGAAAACTTAACATGAAATTAGGATTAAATAGTTTTTCAGCACATGAAACTATCAATAAATTAGACCAAAAAAGTCTTGAAAAAATTTTCAAATTTTTTGGTGAAGAAAAAAAATTTAAAATAATTTCAAAAAAAATAGTTGAGGAAAGAAAAAAAAAAAATCTAAAAACTGAAGATATAGTTAAGATTGTAAATAGAGTTAAAAGTAATAAAAGTTCTAAAATTCACAAATCGACAAAAATTTTTCAAGCTATAAGAATTTTTGTTAACCAAGAAATAAGTGAATTAATCAATGGTTTAATAAATAGTTTTAAAATTCTTCCAATAGGAGGGGTCATAGTTGTTGTAACATTTCACTCAATCGAAGATAGAATTGTTAAATTTTTTTTTAAAAATTATTCTGAAAACAAAAATTTATCAAGATATCTGCCAAATTTGAATAAAAATAAAAAAATATTTAAATTAATTAATAGAAAACCAATTCTACCCAGTTCTAATGAAATAAAAAATAACCCTCAATCTAGGTCAGCCAAACTAAGATATGCAATTAAAATAGCAAATGAAGATAATTTTGAGGAATTATATAAAAAATTTAAATATCTGATAGAAGTTGAAAATTTATCTGAAAAATTATGATAAGAATTATGTTAATTTTTTGTATTTTGTTATTAATTATAGCAACTACATTAACAAAAAATTCTACAAAAAAAATTGATAAACAAATTTTTAATTTAAAAAAAGATATTAGGCTTTTGGAAAATAAGTACGAATTAGTGATTTTAGAACATAATT
>CACPKQ010000023.1 GCA_902634455.1 uncultured Pelagibacteraceae bacterium
GTAGCTTCTTCAGCTTGTTTTTGTAAACTTATTAGTTGTTTTTCTTGTTGACGTCTTAGCTCATCAGCTCTTTTTAAATTATTTTCAGCAGCTCCCAACCTAAGCTCTGCCTCATGTCTTCTGACATGCAACCCAGCAATACCTGCCGCTTCTTCTAATATTGCTCTTCGATCTGCCGGTTTAGCAGTAACTAAAGCTCCAATTCTACCCTGACTTATTATTGAGGGAGAGTGAGCACCTGTCGACAAATCTGCAAAAAACATTTGAGCATCTTTAGCTCTTACCTCTTTATCATTAAGATAAAATTTTGAACCTTTGTCTTTTTCTATTTTTCTTCTAATTTCAATGCTATCAATATCCTTATATTGATGGGGACCTTCTTTATTTTTGTTAGACAATGTAACTGAAACTTCGGCAATGTTTTTTGAAGGCTTATTAGAGGTTCCAGAAAATATCACATCTTCCATTCCCGATCCTCTCATACTTTTTGCGGAAGTCTCTCCCATACACCATCGTAAAGATTCAACTATGTTTGATTTGCCACATCCATTTGGACCAACAATCCCAGTTAATCCTTCCTCTATAAGAAAGTTAGTTTTTTCTGCAAAAGATTTAAATCCATTAAGTTGGATTTTTTTAAACTCCATTTACGAACTTATATCAGTTTTTCTAATTTTTTTTTTAAATTTTTATAGTTTAGCGGTTTATCAAACTTTTCACCATTAATTATTAGAGTAGGAGTAGAATTTATATCAAATTTTTTTATTGCTCTAATTCGATCCTCCAATATATGATCCTCAATTAATTTGTCATTCATACATTTGTCAAAGTCTAAATCAATATTTTCCTCATTTAAAAGTTTTGTAATATGATTATTTACCTCTTCAATAGTATTTCCTTTTGCCCACTTTTTTTGATTTTTAAATAAAAAATGCAAAATATCTGACTTACCATCATTTTTACAATGAGCTATCTTTGCAGCATTTAGTCCAGCCCCGTCAAATGGAAAACTTCTAAATTCTATTTTAATTAAATTTTTGTCGATAAAATTTTTTTTTAGATCAGGATAAACCTTTTCATGAAAGTTTGCACAATGTCCACATGTTAGAGATTCATAAACAATTAATTTAACTTTTGCGTCAATGTTTCCTTCATAAATAGAAATAACTTTTATCTCAGAATTAACTGGAACAAATATTAATAAGAATAATGCAATTTTAAAAATTATTTTTTTCATTTTTTTTATCTTTATAAGGAATTAATTTGATTTTGTTAACAAATTCATAGCCAAGAAAATCATTTATTTTATCTATTATAATATTTCTAGAGTACTCCACATCTACTTCAAAACCTTTTTTTACCATTAAATTTAACTGTTTTGTTTTTGAATTTTTAAAATCTTTAAAAGATTTAGGAATACAAGTGCTAAAAAGATCATTTCCAACAATTTTTTTCCAATTATCAATAATTTTTGAGTAAATATCAGCTTTATTTAAAATTTTTTCTCTAATATTTTTTGGCAAAGTATCTTTAAATGATCTTAGTCCTTGAATTGATTTTTTTTTCTGCCTAGAGTTATATTTAAAACGCATATGAAGAAACTAAACATATCAAATAAAATTCTTTATTGGTATGATAATAATAACAGGCAATTACCTTGGAGAAAAATTATTTCTAAAAATCAAAGACAATATTTTACTTTAGTTAGCGAATTTATGTTGCAACAGACAAAAGTAAATACTGTGATTCCCTATTTTGAAAATTTTATAAAAAAAATTCCAAATTTGCAAAAACTTGCAAAAGTAAATGATCAAAAATTACTTAAATGCTGGGAGGGACTTGGATATTATTCAAGAGCTAGAAATTTAAAAAGAACTGCTCAAATAATTATTTCAGATTTTAAAGGAAGCTTACCTAGCAATCTTAAAGATTTAAAAACACTTCCTGGAATAGGAGATTATACTTCAAAAGCAATACTATCTATTGTATTTAACAAACCCACTGTACCTTTAGACGGCAATGTTGAAAGAGTATTAAAAAGGGCACTTTATTTAAAAAAAGAAAAAGAAATTTCTAAAGAAAATTTAAATAAAAAAAAATCTTTTTTTGGTAAATCAACAAGATCTGGAGATTACGCACAAGCAATTATGGAAATTGGAGCATTAATTTGTAAACCAAAGCTTCCTTTATGTTACAAATGTCCAATACAAAAAATATGTATAGCTTATAAGAAAAAAGATTTTGAAATAAGTACTACAAAAAAATTTAATAAAATAAGATATTTTCAAGCAGACATATTTAAAAAAAATAGTAAATATTATTTAATTAAAAATAATAAATTTAATTTTTTAAAAAATCTTTTAATTTTTCCTATGAAAGAAATAAATAAGAAAAAATATAAATTATCGCTAAATAAAAGAATTAATATTAAAATGTCCAATATGAATATGAAAATAATTGTAAATGAAAAAAATGAAAAATTTAAATCGATTGATAGTTTATTGCTAGATAAAAATGATTTTAAGAAATATATCTTGCCTTCATTTACAAAAAAAATTTTTACATTGGTATTAAAATAAAAATGAAAAAAATAGCAATAATAGGTGGTGGAATTTCAGGTTTATATTTTGCAAACCTTTTACAAAAAAATCAAAATTATAGTTATACAATTTTTGAAAAAAAAACTAATTTTGATTTAAATGATGGATATGGAATCCAGCTATCAGTAAATAGTATAAAATTATTAAATGAAATAGGTTTTTCAAATATTGAGGCCAGCTCTGTTTCTTTTCCTAAAAAAGTTATTTTTTATGATGCTAGAAGTTCAAAAAAAATTTGTGATATTGAAATCTCAAAATTTAATGATGCAAATAGTAGATATACTACATTAAAAAGATCAACATTATTTAATTTTTTATTAGATAAAGTTCCAAACGAAAAAATTATTTATAATAGTGAATTAGTTGATGTGACAATTGAAAAAAAAATAAATTTGAAATTTTCTGATAACCATAAAGAAGCATTTGACTATCTAGTTGCATCGGATGGAGTTTTTTCAAAAAGCAAATCAATAATAATTAACAAGGATAGTAGTCCAAAATATTTTAATTCAGTTGCACTAAGAGGATCTATAAAAAATTTTACAAGCAAAGAAATTTCTTTATTTTTAGGATCAAATTTTCATTTTGTAATATACCCAGTAAATCAAAATAATGAGTTTAATTTTATATCAATAATAAGAAGAAAATTGAAAAAAGAGCAAATTAATGATCAAAACTACTTTCAAAATAGTAATTTTATAGAATCATTAATTAATGAAATATCTTTAAAAACTTCAATAAAATTTAAAGATAAGGTTCAAAATTTAAAATCATTTCCAATATTTATAAGTAATAGCTTTAATCAACCTAATAATAAAAATATTTTTTTAGTAGGGGATGCCCTTTATGCTTTACCTCCTTCATTTGCGCAAGGAGCATCTCAATCAATTGAGTCTTCAAAAGAAGCTTTCGATGAAATAGAAAATAATACAGATAATTATTATCAAAAAAGGAATGCAAAAATTAAGAATGTAAATTCTAGGTCAATGTTTAATCATTTTGCATTTCATTTATCAAATCCTTTTACAATTTTTGTAAGAAATATATTTCTTAGATATTTATCAAAAAATAAAAAATTTTTAGAAAATTATCTTGGAAAAATATATAATAATTAATTTCTTGCTCTTAATCTCTCTCTTAACTCATCTATTGGTCTTAAAGTATTTCCTGTTTTATAGTGCCAGTATGTCCATCCATTACAACTTTCAGCACCCAGTATTTTAGCAGCTATTTTATGAATAGATCCTTCAGATTTTTGATATTTAATACTTCCATCAACCATAATTTTTGCATTTATTTTTTTCTTTTGATCATAAATTTCTGTTCCTGGTTTAATAACTCCAAGCTCTACTAGTGATCCAAATGGAATCCTTGGTTTTGATCTATTATTTTTAATAGTATCTAAATATTCATCTTCAATAATTTTTGTATTTTTAATTCTTTTATTAGCAGCTTCGTAATATATTTTTTCTCTTTCAATACCACAGTAATTTCTTCCAAGTTTTTTTGCAACCACAGCAGTTGTGCCAGAGCCTAAAAAAGGATCTAATATAAAGTCGCTCTTATTTGTAGATGCTAAAATAATTCTATGAAGTAAAGATTCAGGTTTCTGAGTTGAGTGAACTTTTTGACCTTTTTCTTTAAGTCTTTCATTGCTATTACAGATTGGAAGATTCCAAGTAGATCTCATTTGCAAATCATCATTTAAACATTTTAATGATTGATAATTAAAAGTGTATCTAGAATTTTTATCTTTTGATGCCCAGATTAAAGTTTCATGAGCATTTGTAAATCTTGTTCCTTTAAAATTTGGCATTGGATTATTTTTGTTCCATATAACATCATTAAGTATCCAAAAACCCAAATCTTGTACTTTAGAACCAACTCTAAAAATATTATGATAACTTCCAATTATCCAAATACTTCCATTTTTTTTTAATATTCTTTTACATTCTATAAGCCAAGAAGTTGTAAATTTATCGTAAGTAGCAAAACTATCGAACTTATCCCATTTATCGTTTACTGCACTTACCTTTGATCTATCTGGTCTAATCAAATTATTTCTAAGTTGTAAATTATAGGGTGGATCTGCAAAAATCAGGTCAAATGTGTCATTAGGAATTTTTTTTAACTCCATAATGCTATCGCCGTTAATAATTTTGTTTTTTAAATTTTTTTCAAACATTTTTTAAAAAACAATTAGACTCCAGCTTGGAGTCCACGTCAACCTAGGATTGAATTAATTTGACTCCAATTGTGACCTGATTTATTTCAGACTCAACATATTGTGTATTGGTTGGAATTTTCTTCGATGATGTTTGGTTATTCCAAATTTTTTAATAGCAGACATATGATAGCTTGTTCCATATCCTGCATTTTTATTCCAGGCATATTTGATAAATTTTTTTGACATTTTTGTAATTAAGCGATCCCTCGAAACTTTTGCTATAATTGAAGCTGCTGAAATTTCAGGTACTTTTTGATCACCTTTTACAACAAATTTTAAATTATAATTTTTTATCCTAGGCAATTTATTTCCATCAATTAATACTAGCGCAGGTTTTTTTTTTAATTTTTTAATTGCTCTTTTCATTGCTAATAAACTTGCATTCAAGATATTAAATTTTTCTATTTCTATTAATGACGCTTTCCCAATTGACCAATAGGAATTTTGTTTGATATATTTTTCTAATATTTGACGATTTTTTTTTGATATTTTTTTTGAATCTTTTAAAATCCGTTTATTAATTTTGCTTTTAAAAATTACTGCAGCTGCATAAACTGGGCCAATCAAACTACCTCTTCCCACTTCATCTACACCTGCTATTAATTTTTTCATATTAAATTGTTAATTTTAACTCATCTATCTTTTTTCTTATCTCTTTTAAGTCTGCCCATGAACACTTTTTTTGATCTGGTTGCCTTAGCAAATAAGCAGGATGAAAAGTAATCATTGTAATATAAGTTTTATTGTTAATTATTATTTCTTTCCACAAACCTCTTTCTTTTGATATTTTTATTTTATATCCAAACAATGCTTCCATTGCTGTACTTCCCATAAGTATTAATATTTTTGGATCAATTATTGATATATGTTTTTTTAAAAAATCTGAATATCTGTTAATTTCAACAGGCTCTGGTTTTCTATTATTAGGAGGTCTATAGTTAACAACATTTGTAATATACACTTTTTCTCTTTTGATGTTTATTGCGTTTAGCATTTTGTTGAGTAGATGGCCCGCATCTCCTACAAATGGTTTGCCTAAATTATCTTCTTTCTGGCCTGGACCTTCCCCAACTATCATGATTGGGCTATTTAAACTACCATCATTAAAAACTATCTTAGAGGCATTTTTTTTTAGATCACAATTATCAATATTGGATATTTGGTCTTTCAAATTTTGTAAAAGACTTATTTTATCACCTGTTTTTGGGTTAGTTTTAATTCTATTTATTGGTTTATTACTAAAAATATATTCATTATCGTATGAATTAATCAATTCTTCGTTTATCGTGTTATTTTGATTTTTATCATTTAAAATCATAAAATAAAAATATGCGAATAAATTTAGTAAAGGTTTTTTTAATAATAATTATTATTTTATATCAAACTACAGCTTATTCCAAAAAAATAGATAACAAATTCAACCATAAGTATTTATCTAATTATTTTTCAGCAATAATATCATATGATAATCAAAATAATAAAGATGCATTAAAATTTTTCAACTCCTCTAAGTATTTGTTACAAAAGCATGACAATTTTTTAAAAGAATATGTATTTTCACTTATTAGCGATGGTCAAGTTTCTAAAGCAATTAAACAAATCAAGTTTTCAAAAAATCAAAATAATTCAAATTTTTTTGAAGCAAATATTTTGCTGGCTATAGATGCTATAAATAAGAAAAATTTTAGCAATGCATCTGAGCTCCTTTATGATGAAAGCATTTATGAAGAAACTAGTAGATTTGAAACAATAATTTATCAAACATTAAGAAGCTATAACTCATTGTTTTTAAATAAAGAAATTGAAAAAAAATACCAAAATTTTGGACAACTAGATTTAATCACAAAAGCATTTCAGAATTGTTATTTAAATTCTGAATCTAAAAAATCATATTTTCTTGATTTAATTAATTTAAATACAGGAGATTATTCCAGATATTTATTTTTTTATTTAATAAATTTAATTGAAAAAAAAGACTATGATTCAGTTAGGCAAATTTCTTCAACGATTGATCTACTAAATAATGGCTTATTAATTTCACAAGCAAAAAAATGGATCGAAAAATCAAATTTTGAAAAATTTAAAAAATTTTTTTCATGTAAAAAT
>CACPKQ010000024.1 GCA_902634455.1 uncultured Pelagibacteraceae bacterium
CTTTTAAACTCTTCCTTCGTTATAGCTCCATCTTTATAAAGATTATTTAAAGTTGTCAGTTGTTCTGTAATACTTTCGGCCAATGAAATATTGAACCAAAGTATTGCTATAAATAATAATGTAAATTTTTTAAACAATTTATTATTTTCTTACAATAAAATTAGACGCTCTAATTAAATTAGAGCGTCTAATATATTATTTTTATTATCTGTAAGGATATCCAGCTTTTTCCATTGTGCTAGCATATGAGTTAAATGCTTTAACAACTTTAGCACAACGTGGACTTATTTTTGCAGTTTCATCCCAAAACTCTTTTGAGTCTTGAACAACTCCAGCCCATTCATTAGCTGGTAATTGAGTGATCTGCATTTTCTTACCATTAACACGTAGATCTGCTTCGCCTCCCCAGTACCATACTTGTCTATAGTAGTGTGATTGGTCTATAGACATTCTGTATAATTCCTGAAGTTTAGGTGATAATTTATTCCAGCTCTTTGTGTTTGCAAAATAAGAACCGAACCATGCACCAGTTATTGCATTTGATAGTGCATAATTACAGATATCTGCCCAACCTACTTCGTAAGCTTCTGTAAATCCACACCAACAAACACCATCTAATTCTCCTGTTTGCATAGCAACTTCAACATCATCCCAAGGCACTATTACTGGTATTAGTCCGTATCTTGCCATAAATCTTCCAGCAGTCGGAACTCCAAAAACCCTAAGTCCTTTCATATCTGAAAGTTTCTTAATTGGTTTTTTTACAGTAAATAAAATGCAAGGGTCCCATGCACTTGTACTTAACCAAGTAACATTATTTACTTCGCCGTAAGCTTCAGCCCAAATTCCATCCAAGCCGTAGTATTTAAACATAGCTGGGACATCTAAACTAAATCTAGTTGCGAATGGGAAATATCCTCCAAAGATCTGAATATCTACAGGTGATCCCATTGTAGCGTCATCACTTTGTACCGCATCAATTGTTCCAGCTTGCATTGCTCTAAACAATTCATCGGTAGGAACTAATTGATCAGCATAATAAAGCTCAATCTCCATCTCTCCATGAGCAGCTTTATTAAAAGCTTCAACTTGAGGCTTAACAACGTGTGCTCCTAATGGTGCTCCAGAATAAGTTTGAAGTCTCCATTTAATAGGATTGGTTGCTGAGTATACATATGGAGCTTTAACTGTCGCTGCTCCAGCAGCACCTAGCGTTAACAGACCTGCTTTCTTAATAAACGAACGTCTCTTCGTTATTAACTTTTTGTCTTTTTTCATTTTTCCCCCTTCTTCATGTACATTGAATAATAAAAGTTAATCTAAAATGAGTTTAAGAGCAATATATAATTGTTAAATTTAAATAAAACTAGAAGTTGAAAATTATTAAAAATTAAATTTATTTACTTAGTAATTTCTCTGGTAGATAGGTTGCAATTTCTGGAAATATCATAACTATAGCAAGACCAAAAGCCATAACTAAGACAAATGGAATTATAGATCTGTAAATGTCAGCTAGAGTAATTTCTTTTGGAGCCATTGCTCTCATTAAAAATAAATTATACCCGAAAGGTGGAGTCATATAAGCTATTTGACAAGTTATAGTATAAAGCACTCCATACCAAATAGGGTCAAATCCTAATGCTATAATTAACGGAACGTAAAGTGGTGCAACAATAACTAACATAGCAGTATCGTCTAAGAACATTCCCATAAAAATATAAGAAATCTGCATCATAATTAAAACTCCCCAAGGAGTTAAATTCCATCTTTCAATAAATAAAGTTTCAATAGCTCTAACAGCTCCTAATCCATCAAAGACAGCTCCAAAACAAAGAGCTGCTAGTATTATCCACATAAACATACATGAAACACCTAAAGTTTTTCTTAGTGTTGTTTCCATAACTTTGTAATTAAATCTTTTTTTATAAATTGCTGCTATAGTTGCACATAGAGCACCTACTGCAGAACATTCAACTAAACTTGCAATACCCATTAAAAATAAACCTGTCATTAAAAAGAAAATTACAAAAGGTATAATTCCTGCTTTTAAAAGTTTTATTTTTTCTTTAAATGGAACTTCCCTTTCTTTTTTATCTAATATAGGTCCCAATTCAGGTTGAAGACGACATCTAACATAAATATATATTATAAATAATGTAGCCATCATTATTCCAGGTAAAAGTCCTGCTAACCATAGTTTACTAACTGGTTGACGTGCAATCATTCCATATAAAACCATAACAACACTCGGGGGTATTAATATTCCCAATGAACTGCCGGCTTGAACTACCCCAGTTATCATTCTCTTATCATATTTTCTTTTTAACATTTCGGGTAATGCAATAGTTGCGCCAATAGCCATTCCAGCAACACTTAACCCATTCATTGCAGAAATTGCTACCATCATACCCATTGTTCCAATTGCCAACCCTCCTCTAACTCCGCCAAAATAAACATGAAACATTTTATATAAGTCATTTGCTATTCCTGATTCTGAGATCATAAATCCCATGTATATAAAGAGAGGAAGTGTAAGCATTGGGTACCACTTAAATAATTTCCACGCTGCTGTGTATGGCATTTCCATTGATCCTTCGCCCCAAATTAGCAATGCAGAAGCTGCAGCTACAAACCCTATTGCTCCAAATACTCTTTGACCAGTGAACATCATTAACAACATCGTCACAAACATGAAAATGGCTATAAATTCGTAACTAAGATATTGAGCTAACAATTTATCCTCTCTTATTATTTTTTATTTTTTCTAAGTTTTTAAAAAACATTGAAATCGCTTGAAGTAACATTAATAAAATTCCAATTAACATTAATGTTTTAATTGGCCAAACATATGGAGCCCAAGCTGTAAATAATTTTTGTTTAGTTTGTATTGTGTATTGCAAACTTGTTATGGATCCATAAAAAAGAATAACTAAATAAAAAATCAAAAATATGCTTGTAAATGTATCCATTTTTGCTTTTCCTTTTTCAGAAAGTTTCCCATAAAATAAATCCATTCTCACATGATCATCAGTAATCATGGAGTAACCACCCCCTAATAGGTAGTATGCGGTAATAGTAAATTGAGCCATTTCAATTATCCACATCATGGGATAATTAATTATATTTCTAGTAACAAAAGAAAGAATTAAAACAAACATCATAAAAAACACTCCATACATGACTACTCTTCCAACTTTTACACAAATTGAATCCACAAAGTTAACATAAGCTGAAATTATTTTAGGCATAGAGTTATTTTTAAAGGGTTAATTAAAATTAAAAATTTAATTATTGCAAGAATTAAAATCATTGAATTAATATTTAGATAAGATAAATTTACAAAAATTATTAATAAGGGAAAAATAAAATGACTAAAGTAGCTATAATTGGAACAGGTCCGTGTGGTCTTTCAATGTTAAGATCATTTGAACAAGCAGAAAAAAAAGGTGAAAAAATTCCTGAAATAGTTGCATTTGAAAAACAAGAAGATTGGGGAGGGTTGTGGAATTATAGCTGGAGAACTGGATCTGACCAATATGGTGACCCTGTACCTAACAGTATGTATAGATATCTTTGGTCAAATGGACCAAAAGAATGTTTAGAGTTTGCAGATTATTCATTTGATGAACATTTTGGAAATCCTATTCCATCATTCCCACCAAGAGAAGTTTTGTATGATTACATAATTGGTAGAGTTAAAAAAGGTAACCTAAAAAATAAAGTAAGATTTAACACTAGTGTTACTAATGTAATTTTTAATGGAAATAATTTTGATGTTACTTCTCATGATAAAAAAAATGATAAGTTTTTAAAAGAAGTTTTTGATTATATAGTTGTATCTACTGGACATTTTTCTGTTCCCTTTATTCCGGAATACCCGGGAATGAAATCTTTTCCTGGAAGAATAATGCACTCACATGACTTTAGAGACGCTGAAGAATTCAGAGGTAAAAATGTTATTGTTTTAGGAAGTAGTTATTCGGCTGAAGATGTAGCACTTCAATGCCACAAATATGGAGCCAAAACTGTAACCATAGGTTATAGACATAACCCAATGGGATTTAAATGGCCCAGTGGAGTAAAGGAAGTACATTATTTAGATAAACTAGAAGGAAATAAAGCAATATTTAAAGATGGTCATAAGCAAGATGCAGATGCAATAATTTTATGCTCTGGTTATCTTCATCATTTTCCATTTTTAACAGAAGATCTTAAGCTAAAAACAAGAAATAGATTGTATCCACCAAAACTATATAAAGGTGTTGTATGGCAAGATAATTACAAATTACTTTATTTAGGCATGCAAGATCAATTTCATACTTTTAATATGTTCGATTGTCAGGCTTGGTACGCAAGAGATGTAATAATGGGTAAAATTAAACTCCCAAATAATTCTGAAATTGAAAAAGATATAAATAAATGGGTAGCTTTGGAAGAAAAATTAGAAAATCCAGACCAAATGATAGATTTTCAAACTGAATATACGAAAGAACTTCACGATTTATCTGATTATCCAAAAATTGATTTTGAATTAATTAGAAAGCATTTTAAAGAATGGGAACATCATAAAGTAGAAGATATTATGACTTATAGAAATAAATCTTTTTCTTCACCAGTTACTGGTTCTATTGCTCCAGTTCATCATACTCCATGGGCATCTGCAATGGATGATTCTTTAAAAGCTTTTTTAAATCAATCAAAAAAATAGTTTACTTACCATTTTATATTTAATTTTTTATTTTTTGAGATTGCTTTTAACAAATCAGTCATTAAAGAAATTTTTTTATTATTAATTTTTTTTAATATATATGGTGCAATTTCAAGAGCCAGTTGAGCCCCTTCAATTGTATCTTTTGACATAAATTTTTTTTTAGCTTTTTTAAAAGTAAATCCTTTTCCTAAATATTCTCCCATTTTACTATTTCTACCACCTAATGCGCTTACATATAAATCTCCTAGTCCAGCAAGACCATAGACCGTCTCTTCTTTTCCTTTAAAAAATTTTGTTAAATAAACCATTTCAGAAATTGACTTACGAAATATAGATGATGAAGTGTTTAAACCTTCGCCCGCTCCGATTATCATAGAATATATATTTTTAATTGCCGAACATATTTCCACTCCTCTGACATCATTGGAATATTCTATCTTGTAGTATTTGGTTGAAATCAATTTGCCAATTGACTTCGCGGTATTAACATTTTTGTTTGCGATTACTACACTGGTATTTATTTTTTTTGCAAGCTCTTTTGCCAAGCATGGTCCTTTTAATACTGACAAATTTAATTTCCTATTGCCACTATTTAACTGTTCAGACATTGTAATAATTCGTTTAGATTTTTTTTCATATTTAAGTCCTTTTGTTAGAACTAAAATAGGACAGTTACTTTTTAATTGTTGTAACTTTTCTCTAATTAAATCTATGCCTATGGAACTTATTGCAATCGCTATAAGATCCCATTTTTTTTTGAAAATTTCTTGTGAAAATTTTTTTATAACTAGTTTTTTAGGTAAATTTAATTTTAAACTTGGGTGAAATTTTTTTTTTGATAGTATTTTTTTAACAAGCCCATAATTATAAGGTTCACATAAAGTAACCTTATGATTATTATCTAAACAAGGTATAGTAAAAGCTGCTCCCATAGCTCCTGAACCAATAACTAAAATATTTTTCATAATTATATTAGAGTTTTTCTAATTGCTTGCTCCCAACCTTTCAATAGATTAGTACGGCTTCGTTTACTTATTTTTGGAGTAAATTTCTTATCTATTTTCCAATTTTTTGAAATATCTGAAAGAGATTTATAAACACCTATTTTTAATCCAGCCATAAAAGCTGCGCCTAAAGCTGTAGTTTCTTGAACTTTGGGTCTTATAACTTTTGTATTAATTACATTTGATAAAAATTGACAAAACCATTTATTTTTAACCATTCCGCCGTCTACTTTAATTAAACTAGGTTTAAGCCCGTCATTTTTCATAGCATTAAATAGATCGTAAGATTGATAAGCAACAGACTCAAGTGTTGCTCTAATAATTTCATTTTGACTAGTGTCTCTTGTTAATCCACAAATAATACCTCTTGCATTTGGGTTCCAATAAGGGGCTCCTAAACCAGTAAATGCTGGAACTAAATAAACTC
>CACPKQ010000025.1 GCA_902634455.1 uncultured Pelagibacteraceae bacterium
GATAGATCAGGAAATATACTGGCAAAAACAGTTACCACTACAAATGTTGGTATTAACCCAAACTTAGTTATTGATAAAAAAAGACTTTTAATAAATTTAAAACTAATTTTTCCAAATAAAAATTTTAATATAATTACGGAAAAATTAAATGGTAAAAAATTTTTTTACATCGAAAAACAAATACAGAAAGAAAAACTACAAGAAATTCTTCTTTTAGGAGATAAATCAATTATTACAGAGGAAAAAATATCAAGAATTTATCCCCAGGAAAATTTGTTTAGTCACATAATTGGTCAAATTGATGACGATAATAAAGGAATTTCAGGTATTGAAAAATTTTATGATTATGAACTTAAAAAAAAAAATAAACCAATTAAATTAACTGTGGATACTGCTGTTCAATATTTAATAAGGGAAGAACTTTTAAAATCAAAGGAGATATTTAATAATATTGGTAGTGCGGCATTGCTAATGAACTTAAATAATGGAGAAATTTTATCCTTAATATCTCTTCCAGATTTTAATTTAAATAAAAGAGAAAATTTAATTGATTTAAATTATACTAATAAAATTACAAAAGGAGTTTATGAATTAGGTTCTGTTTTTAAAACATTAACTTTAGCAGCAGGTTTTGAAAATAGTATTATAGAACCAGAATTAGAATTTATAGAATTAAAAAAGAAGATTTATTGTGCTGGAAATATAATATCAGAATACGATAAAAAACTTCCTGCAAAATTAACGACAGAACAAATTTTGATAAGATCTTCCAATATTGGATCTGTAAGAATTGCCCAGAAAATTGGTTTAGAAAAATATAAAAAATTTTTAGAAAAGTTAGGTATTTTAAATAGGATTGAATTTGACATTGAAGAAGTTGGTCAACCACATAATTTTAGATGGGGAAAATGCAGACTCGCAACATCTTCATTCGGACATGGAATAACCACAACACCTATACAATTAGCAAAGGCATATGCTATTATTTCAAATGGAGGTTATGCAATTAATCCAACTTTAATAAAAAAGATAAATTACGATAAAAAACAAATACTTAAAACTGAAGTTAGTAATAAAATAAACCCTATTTTAAGAAAGGTTGTTTCTACGAAAGAGGGTACAGCAAGTTTTGCAAATATACCAGGCTATGAAGTTGCGGGTAAAACCGGTACTGCAGATAAAGTAAAAAACGGTGTTTATACAAAAGATAAAATAAATACTTTTGTTTCTATTTTTCCATCATCAAATCCAAAGTTCTTATTATTAGTTTTACTTGATGAACCCAAACCAAATAAAGAATATATTTATACATTATCAAATGGGCAAAAATATAAAGGCAATTGGAGAAATACCGCAGGTTGGACCACGGTTGTAATAACTGGCAAAATAATAAAAAGTATTGGACCAATTTTAGCCACAAAATATTAAGAACTTTTGTTATTCTAATGCTAATAAAAGATTATTTTTCAAATATTAGGAAAGATTTTTTAAGTCATAAATTTTCTGGTATTTCATTTAATAGTAATACAATTAAAAAAGGTTATATTTTTTTTGCAATTCAAGGAAATAAAATTGATGGAAAAAAATTTATAAACAAAGCTATTAAAAATGGTGCTAAAACAATTGTTTCAGATATCAAATATGAAGGATACAAAAAAAATATTTTATTTTTATATTCCTCAAATCCAAGAAAATTACTTTCAGAAATAGTAAGTAGGCTTTACAATAAAAAGCCCAAGAATTTAATTGCTGTTACAGGCACTAATGGAAAGTCTTCTATTGTAAGTTTTTTTTTTCAAATTCTTAAGTTAAATAAAAAAAAGGTAGCATCTATTGGTACACTTGGAATTAATATAAATAATTCAAGTTTAAGTACAATTAATACAACTGTGGATCCGATAACATTAAATAGAATACTTAATAAAATAAAAATAAAAAAAATAGAAAATGTTATAATGGAAGCCTCAAGCCACGGTTTAAAACAGCACAGATTAGATGGTTTAAAATTCAACATAGGAATTTTTACAAATTTATCTAGAGATCATTTAGATTACCACAAATCTTTTAAAGATTATTTAAAATCAAAGATGATTTTATTTAATAGATTGTTAAAAAAAAATTCTAAGATGATTTATGATAATAGTATTTTAGAGTCTAAATTACTAAAAAATATATCAAAAAAAAGAAAATTAAATTCAATAACAATTGGTGAAAAAAATTCTAATTTAAAAATTACAAAGCATAAATTTATAGGAAATAAACAAGAAGTTAAATTTGTTTTTAATAATTATAACTATTCTTTTGTCACAAATCTTATTGGCGAAATACAAATAAAAAATTTAATTATGGCAATAATTGCAGCTAATAACTGCGGCTTGTCAATGAAAAGAATAATTAAATCAATAAATAAAATTAGATCAGTCAAGGGTAGATTTGAACAGATTGGTAATTTAAAAAATAATTCTAAAGTTATACTTGATTATGCTCACACCCCAGATGCTTTAAAAACTTGTTTATTGAATTTAAAAAGTCAATTTAAATTAAGTAAAATTTCTATAGTTTTTGGGTGCGGCGGAAATAGAGATAAAGCAAAAAGGCAGATTATGGGAAAAATTGCAAATGATTTATGTGATAAAATATATTTAACCGATGATAATCCTAGAAATGAAAATCCAAAAAAAATTAGAAAAGAAGTTAAAAAAAAAATTAGTAAATTAAAATTATTTGAGATTCCGTCTAGAAAAAAAGCAATATCAGAAGCTATTAAAAATATTAATAGCGGCGATATACTCTTGGTTGCAGGAAAAGGGCATGAAAATTATCAAGAATATGTTAATAAAAGATTTTTTTCTGATTCAGAATGTATTTTAAAAAATATAAAACATAAAAATAATAGATTATTAAATGATTGGAAGTTAAATATAGTTGCAGAAAAAACAAAACAAAAAATTTTTAAAAAAAATCAAAAAATAAACTTAGCCTCAATAGATTCGAAAGATGTAAAAAAGAACGATATTTTTTTTGGAATAAAAGGAAAAAAAATAAATGGAAGTAAATTTGCAGATGAGGCTATAAAAAAAGGAGCTTCACTTGCTATTGTAGAAAAAAATTATAATTATTTAAATTATAAAAAAATAAAAACTAATAATTCATTAAATTTTTTAACTGACTGCGCTAGATCAATAAGAAAAAGCTCAAATATTAAAGCTATTGCAATTACCGGAAGTTCAGGAAAAACGTCTTTAAAGGAATTGTTAGGACAAACTTTGAATAAAATTTTTCCAACCACATATTCAAAAAAATCTTTCAATAATAAATATGGAGTTCCTGTAAGTTTATTTAACATTAGGAAAAAAGATGTTTATGGAATTTTTGAAGTTGGAATGGATAAAAAAGGAGAAATAGATAATTTAACAAAACTTGTGATGCCAGATTTGGGTGTAATTACAAATATTTCTTATGCACATATAAAAAATTTTCAAAATTTACTAGGAATAGCTTCAGCCAAATCAGAAATAATTAACAATATTATTACTGGAGGCACTATCGTTTTAAATAAAGATGACAAATTTTTTAATTATTTAAAATTTAAAGCATTAAAAAGAAAATTAAAGATTATTTCATTTGGTGTAAAAAATGAAGCAGATGTTAAATTATTAAAAATAGTTAAACAAAAATCTAAATTAATTTTAAATATTAGAATAAATAACAAAATAAAAAAATTTTCTATAAACAAATATTTTAAAAATTATGTTGTAAATATTTTATCTGCAATCGCAGTTATTTCTGATTTTATTGACGTCAGAAATCTTAAAAAAAATATTTTTTATAATTTTAAACCACTTAATAGTAGAGGTGATTTTACAAAAGTAAGAATTGATGGAAAAACAATTAATGTAGTTGATGAAAGTTATAATTCAAATCCTTTGTCTTTAGAATTTGCAATAAATAATTTTGATAAAATTAAAATTTCCCCTAAGAGGAAATATATATTATTGGCAGATATGCTAGAATTAGGAAAATTTTCAAAAAAACTTCATAAACAAGCTGCAAAAACACTTAACAAATCAAATATAAATAAAGTATATGTATATGGCAAATATATAAGAGGAACTTTCAACAAAATTCAAACACAAAAACAAGGTAAAATATTAAAAAATAAAAAAGAAATTTTTAAATTAATGAAAAACGATTTAAAACATAATGATTATCTTATGGCAAAAGGTTCAAACTCAACTGGGTTAAATACTATAATTTCAAAAATAAAGTTAGGAAGATCTAATGCTTTATAGTTTATTTTTAAATCTTATTGATACTTATTCTTTTTTAAATGTTTTTAAATATTTGACTGTTAGAACAGGTTTAGCAATGTTTACATCTATGCTAGTTGTTTTATTGGTAGGAACGCCGTTTATAAATTTTTTTTCTGCTCGACAAATACACGACCCTATAAGATCAGACGGGCCAGAAGATCATATAATAAAAAAAATTGGCACACCAACAATGGGTGGTTTATTAATTTTATTAGGTTTATTTTCAGGAATATTATTATGGGGAGATTTATCGAGTCCATATATTTGGTTTTTAATGTTTATAGTTTTGTCATTTGGTTTTATTGGGGCTTATGATGACTACAAAAAAATTAAGCAGAAAAATTCCTCAGGTATTTCATTAAAAATTAAGTTATTTTTACAAATTTTTTTGGCATTTTTAGGAATTTATATTTTAATGAATTTTATTGATACACAAGAATTAAGAAATTTATATTTTCCCTTTTTTAAAAATTTAATTATTAATCTAGGATGGTTTTTTATTCCTTTTTATATATTTATAATTGTTGGTTCTTCTAATGCTGTTAATTTAACTGATGGTTTAGACGGATTAGCAACTGTACCAGTTATATTAGTGGCTGGTTGTTTTGCATTTATAAGCTATGTATCAGGCAACATAGTTTTTTCTGAATATTTACAAATACCTTATATTGAAGGTACCGGTGAAGTTACAGTTTTTTGTGGGTCTATAATTGGCGCTTGTTTAGGTTTTCTATGGTTTAACGCACCTCCAGCAAAAATTTTTATGGGAGATACGGGTTCATTAGCTTTAGGTGGTTCATTAGGGTCTATTGGTATTATTACCAAACATGAAATAGTTCTGGCAATTACAGGGGGCCTATTTGTTTTTGAGGCAATATCTGTAATAGTTCAGGTAATTTCATTTAAGCTAACAGGAAAAAGAATTTTTAAAATGGCTCCAATACATCATCATTTTGAAAAAAAAGGATGGCCAGAGTCAACAGTAGTAATACGGTTTTGGATTATATCTATAGTTCTTGCCATGATTGGTCTTGCTACACTTAAATTTAGATAATGCTAGAATTAGCAAATCAATTTAAAAATAAAAATATATTAATTTATGGATGTGGTAAAAGTGGAAAATCTTCTTTTTATTATCTTAAAAAAAATAATAATGTAAAAATTTATGATGATAAAAAATCTTGTGTTCCTAAAAATTTAAAAAAATATTTAATTAACAAGTCTAAATTAATCTTAAATAATTTTGATAAAATAGTCATAAGTCCAGGAATAGATATTAAAAAATGTTCTTTAAAAAAATATCTTTCAAAAAATATAGACAGGATAGTTAATGAATTAGATATTTTTTATTATAATAATTTAAAAAATAAAAAAATTACAATCACAGGTACAAATGGTAAATCTACCACTTCAAAACTGTTATACGAAATTTTAAAAAAGCACAATTATGATGTCAGATTATTAGGAAATATAGGCAAACCTTTATTATCAGAGAAAAATATAAAACCTAAAACCATTTTTGTTATTGAGGCTTCGTCTTACCAAATTGAATATAGCAAGTATTTTAAAACTGATTTTGCAATAATTTTAAATATTACACCCGATCATTTGGAAAGACATGGAACTTTTAAAAAATATGTAAAATCAAAACTTAAACTTATTATCAATCAAGAAAAAGGGTATGCATTTATAGAACAAAATAATAATTATTTAAAAAATAATA
>CACPKQ010000026.1 GCA_902634455.1 uncultured Pelagibacteraceae bacterium
CGAATATTCCTATTCTTATTTTTGAAGATCCTAAATCAATGTATGTATCGATATTTTTTTCAGCCATTCATTAGAATTACTTGATTTGGTATTCTGAGATCAATAAGTTTATGGTTTAAATTATTATTTTTAATAATTTTTGCTGCTTTTATAAAAGCTTTTTTTAAATTTTCTTTGGGGAGCTTAATGGTTTGATTGTTTTTTGTTTTAATATCCCATCTTCCACTTTGAAAGAAAAAAATATCTGTTATTTCATTATAATTAAAATTAGTTTGCTTTATAATATTTATAAAAAAAACAAAATCTTTACTTGAAAATTTACCAAAAAAATTTGGTAAATTAATATTTGAATTAAATATTTCATGATCAATTAGTTTGCCATTTGATCCAATAATATATTTATTATTATTATTTACTGTGATCGCTAATAAGTCAGTTTGCTTTATATTTATAACAACTGTTGATGGATAATTTTTAGATACTTTATAACTCTGTATATAGTTAAGTTTTTTTAATTCGTTAATTAATAATTCTTTATTTAAAAAAAAAATATTTTCGTTTAATAAAAAGTTAAGATTTTTTTTTATTTTTAAATTTAAATCATCTCTTAATCCTTCTACTTTTATGTTTTGTATATTAGAAAATAATTCGAAATTCTTTAAAAGAGATAAATTATTGGTAGTACTTAAAAATATAAAAATAAAAAAATACAATAAATAATTTTTTTTTCTATCTGTTAATTGATGCATCATTTATCATCCATTCAATTAATTCGATAAAGCTTATTTTTTTATATCTCGCTATTTCTGGAACTAAAGAAAGAGAAGTCATTCCTGGTTGAGTATTAATTTCTAATAAATAAAACTTGTTTCTATAAAATCTAAAATCTGACCTAGTGGCTCCTCTACATCCAACTGCCTGATGTGCTTTTAAAGCAACTGTTAGTACTTTATCCAAATATTTTTTTTTTATCTTTACTGGAATAATGTGCTCTGTATTAGCTTTTGGATTATATTTAGCTTCATAATCGTAAAATTTTCTTTTTGGTTTTAATTCTATTGCACCTAATTTTTTATTTCCTAAAATTGCAACTTGTATCTCTCTTCCTGGTATATATTTTTCAATCATAATCTCCTTGTAAGAAGTTAATTTATATAAATTACTTAATAAATTTAATTTACTACAAATATAAACCTCAACACTTGAGCCTTCATTAAAAGGTTTTATAACTACTGGAAAACCTAGTTTTTTTTTTATTTTGTTAATTAAATCTTTTTTTTTAAATTCTTTATTAAATTTAAATTTAAATTTAAAATACTTTGGTGTTAAAATTTTATTTTTTATAAATATTTTTTTCGAGATTTCCTTATCCATAGCTATAGATGATGCCTTAACACCTGAATGGGTATATTTAATTTTCTCAGACTCTAATATTGCTTGAATATATCCATCTTCTCCATACCTGCCATGAAGTGCATTAAAAACTACATTTGGTTTAAAATTTCTTAAATTGTTAATTAGGTTACCGTCTGGTTCACATATCTTAGTTAAATATTTTTTTTTTTTTAGTTCTAAATTTACTGCATAAGCAGTCTGAAGGCTGATCTCTTTTTCTCTTGAAAAACCACCAGCAAGAATTAAAATTTTTTTTCTCATTTATTCTACTAGAATCACTTCTAATTCTAATCTTATTCCTGTTTTTGTCATAACTTTTTCTTTAACAAAATCAATTAACTTTTTCATATCACTATAATTTGCATTTTTTTTATTAACAAAAAAATTGCAATGCTTCTGAGAAATAACAGCATCACCAAATTTAACATCTAGGGGGACTGACTCTTTTATTATTTCCCATACTTTTTTATCTGTTTGATCTATTGGGTTTTTAAATGTACTACCTCCAGTTTTTATTTTAGATGGTTGAGTTTTGTCCTTTTTTTCTTTTAAAAAAACAATTTGTTTTTTAATTAATTTTTTATTTTTTTTATTTCCTTTAAAAGTTGCACTTAAAAAAATGAGATCATTTGGAAGATCACATTTTCTATATCCAAATTTAATTTTATTTTCTGGAATAGTTAAAATTTTTCCATATTTATCGATGGCTTGTACTGAAATTAAAATATCTTTAAATTCTCTATTAAAACAGCCTGAATTCATTCTAATTCCACCTCCAACAGTTCCGGGAATGCAAGACAAAAACTCAAAACCTCCAATGCTGTTCTCTAAAGCAAACTCTGAAAGTTTTTTATCTAGTATAGCACTTCCAGAAATAATAGTATTTTTATTTAAAATTGAAATTCTTGAAAAATTCTTTCCTAATTTAATAACTACACCTTCATATATGCCATCTTTAAATAAAATGTTAGAACCTGCTCCAATAACAAATATTTTACCTCTATTTTTATACAATTTTAAAAATTCAATTAAATCAAATAGTGTTTCTGGTTTAAAAAAAATCTTTGTTTTCCCACCAATATTAAACCAATTATTTTTTTTTATTTCATAGTCAAAAAAAATTTGATTTATTTTTTTTTGAGAGAATTTTTCTATATCTTCAATATTCATTTTAATAATTGTTTTAATTCTCTCATCCAATTAGATATTGACCCTGCCCCCATTCCAATCACAATTTTATCTCCATGAATGTTTAGACGAGCATAATTTGCTAGCTCTTTTTCGTTATTTATCATTATCAATTCAACTTTAGAATTTTTTATGATTTCTTTAGCAAATTTATAATAATTAAATTTTAATTTTAAATTTTCACCTGCTTTATAAATTGGACACAACAAAACTTGATCCGAAAACTTAAAGCATTTTGTAAATTTTTTTTTTAAAGCATTTAATCTAGAAATTCTATGTGGTTGAAATACTGATATTATTTTTTTTGATCCATAAACTGCTCTTGTAGACTTAAGCAATTCATATATTTCTGTTGGATGATGGGCATAATCATCAAAGTATAAACTTTTTTGATGCTTAAATATGAAGTTAAATCTTCTTTGAACTCCTTTAAATTCTAAAATTGCTTTTTTAATTAAATTAACAGAAATACCCATCATTATTGCTACGGCTATCGAAGCACAACAATTTTTAATATTATGAATTCCAATTAAAGGTATTTTAAAAGATTTATATATTTTTATTTTCTGATTAGGCAAATTAACCTCCAAATCAAATATAGACGAATTAAAATGAAGCTTAATATTTTTAATCCTAAAATTAGATTTTTTATTTAATCCATAAGTAATTATGTTTTGATTTTTAATTTTACCTATAATTGATTTATTGTTTTTATCGTCTAAACAAATAAAAGTTTTTCCAAAAGTTGGTGTTTTTTCTGCAAATTTAATAAATGTTTTTTTTAAGTGATTTATTGAACCATAGTGCTCAAGATGTTCGTTATCAATATTTGTAATAATAGAGTAAGTAAATGGCAATTGAAGAAAACTGCCATCAGATTCGTCTGATTCTAAAACACACCATTCGCCCTTTCCAAGTTTAGCAGAGTTTCCTATAGAATTAATCACGCCACCATTAATTGTTGTTGGTTCTAATTTAGATTTTGAAAATATTGTTGATACTATCGATGTAGTTGTTGTCTTTCCATGAGATCCTGCAATAACGACATTTTTATAAAGAGAAACAATATTTGCAAGCATGTCTCCTCTTTTATAGATAGGAATTTTTTTTTTCTTAGCTTCAACAAATTCTGGATTATTTTTTTTTATCGCTGAGGAAATGACTAATAAAGTTGCATTTGATAAATTATTTTTTTTATGTCCAATAAGAACATTAATTTTATTTTTTTTTAATCTATCAATATTTTTACTACTTTGTTGATCTGAGCCTTTTACGTAAAAACCCAAATCTTTCATTACCAAAGCAAGACCGCTCATTCCTATTCCACCAATTCCTACAAAATGAATTATCTCTTTTTTTCCTAAACTAATTGTCATTAAAATATTTTATAAGTTTGCTGTTTATGTATTCCCAATTTTTATTTTTATTAAATTTCATTAAATTGTTTTTTTTTTCAAAATATTCATTTTTATTTGTCATAATTTGATTAATTATTTCGTAAATATCACCAGAATTAAAGTTTTTTTCTTCTAATATCCAGCAACAATTTAAATCAAAATACCTTTTTGCATTTAATAATTGATGATTATCTATTGCATAAGGAAATGGTATTGAAATGAAAGGAATATTTAAATGAGCTAACTCAGCTAATGATGATGCGCCAGCTCTTGTTATGGCAATATCAAAGTTATTTTTTTTACATAAAAAATTGTCTTCAAAAAAAAATAAATTATTTTTAATATTATTTTTATCATATTCTTTTTTATAGCTATCAACATTAAAACCTGTTGATAATTGTTGAGTTACTTCTATTTTATATTTTTTTGATATTTGAATAATTTCATTGTTTAATTGTTTACTAAAAAATAAAGATGCTTGGCTACCACCAATTATTAAAATTTTAAATATATCATCTTTTGATTTACTGATGTTTTGTTTTGAATAAAAACAATTATTTAAAATTGGTTCAATTATAACTGCTTTGTAACTGTGTTTTGCTATTTTTTCGTCACTTTTTGTAAAAATATCTTTGTCGTAACACAATATTTGATAAGAAAATTTTAATAAAAATTTGTTTGACCTTCCTATTATTGAGTTTGGTTCAAATAAAATTATTTTTTTATTAAATATTTTAGCTGCTAGCACTATAGGTAAAGACATATATCCTCCAGTACTAACTACAATATCAATATTTTTTCCAATAAAATGAATTAATGCTTTAATAAAAGCAATAAATAAAAAAATAATTTTTAAAGGGAAAAAATAATTTTTTTCAGGAATTTTTCTTACTTCAAAAATAGTTTTTTTAAATTCTTTTGGAATATACTTTGCACCTCTTAAATCAGTATAAAGTCTTACATCAAAATCGCTTTTTAAATGATTATACAAGTTTAATGCAGGTACTACATGACCTCCAGATCCTCCAGTTGATATTAATACTTTTTTCATACTTAAGTTATATTTCTCTTTGTTAAATTCAAAATAATTCCTGATAAAATTGCAGTACCAACTATTGATGAACCGCCATTGCTTAAGTAAGGCAAGGTCATGCCCGTGGTTGGTAAAATTCTAAAATTTACTCCTATATGAACAAATGTTTGGAGAAAAATTAATGTTATTGAGCCTAACAAAATTAATTTTATTTTGTTTTCCTTTTCCTCATCAATTTTTTTAATAACCCTGTAGGCTAAAATTAAATAAATTAACATAATTAGAATAACTATTATTAATCCAAACTCCTCTGATATTACAGAAACAATATAATCAGTATGTGCTTCTGGAATTTCTGAATTTAATTTTCCTTCGCCAATACCTTGGCCAAAAAAACCTCCATTAATTAAAGCCTCAGAAGATTTTTCTGATTGATAGCTATTACCTGTCCCTGGTTCCAAAAAAGACAATAATCTATTTTTTATATATTCAAATTTTGGAATAAAAATGACTAAGTAAGTTAAAATTCCAAAAATAATAAAAAAAAAAGAAAAAAAAATTAATAAATTTACGCCAGATATAAATATTAAAGACAACCATGTCATTAAAATTAAAAAAGTTTGACCTACATCTGGCTGGGATATTAATAATAAAATTATTGGAATTACGACCAATGTACTTAAAAAATAATTAAAATATATTTTTTTGCTTAAATTAATTGAAATAATAGATGAAATTACAACTATAAAAAAAGGTTTTATTAACTCAATTGGTTGAAATCTTGGAAATGGCCCCGCTACATCTATCCATCTTTTAGATCCTTTAACCTCAACTCCAATAAATGGAACTAATAATAAAAAAATAAAAAAAATTATAAATAATATTAAAGAAGTATTAAAAATTTTGTTTTTTTCAAAAAAAGAAAAAATAAATAAAATTACAAATGCTAATAATATAAAAATTAAATGTTTGATAAAAAAAACAAATGAATTAGTATTTAATTTTTCTGAAGCAAT
>CACPKQ010000027.1 GCA_902634455.1 uncultured Pelagibacteraceae bacterium
TATTCAGGTAATGAAGTTGAAATGAAAAAACAAATTGAAGAAATAAATAAAGAAGATGTTGAAGGTTATGAAAAATTAGTAAATTTTACAAAAAAAATTTTTGACAAAGGTTTTACTGAACTTGCGGATGTTTCATTTGATAAACCATTTGTAATGATGCAACAATTGCCGGAATTATTAAAACTTAAAAGCTACAAATCAGTCTATTCATTGGTTTCCTCGTATATAAAAAATGAAAAACTAAGAAGAATATTGAGCATGCATCCTCTTTTGGTTGGTGGAAATCCTTTTACGACAACTTCTATTTATGGACTAATTTTATATTTAGAAAAAAAATGGGGAATTCATTACTCAATGGGTGGAACTGGAAATATTATAAAAGGTTTTGAAAAATTGATGAATGAAGTTGGTATAGAAATAATAAAAGGACGCGAGGTAATTAAAATTATTTCAGATGATAATAAAATTACTGGTATTAAACTGGATGACCAAACTAAAATAAACGCTAATAATGTTATTTGCAATGCAGACCCACCTGCTGTTTATGAAAAATTGTTAAATGCAAATACGAATAACTCATTCTTTTTTAAATGGAAAAAAAATAGAATGGAGTATTCAATGGGATTATTTGTTTATTATTTTGGAACTAAAAAAACATATGATGACGTAGAACATCATTCAATAAAATTTGGTAACAAATACAAAGAACATCTTAGTGATATATTTGATAATAAAAAGTTAAATAATGACATAAGTTATTATCTTCATAGACCATCTGCTACTGATAAATCTATGGCTCCTGATGGGCATGATTGTTTCTACGTTCTGGTTCCTGTGCCAAATAATCAATCAAAAATTGATTGGTCTATTGAGGGTGAAAAAATGAAGGATTTAGTAATTGATAGGATGGAAAAAGATTTAATGCCAAATCTTAAAAAAAATATTGTTGAAGACTTTTATTTAACTCCAAATTACTTTGAAAAAGAACTTAATACTAAATATGGCTCTGGTTTTTCGATCCAACCAAAATTTTCACAGTCAGCTTACTTTAGATTTCACAATAAATCTGAAATTTATAATGGACTTTTTTTTGTAGGAGCAGGTACTCATCCAGGGGCAGGGATACCTGGTGTTCTGTCATCAGCCAAAGTATTGGATAAAATAATTTAATGTCAAAAAAAAACTACCTAGCTCAATTTGCTAAATCATTTAATTGGGCTGGTTTTTTTTTACCAAAAAAAATTTATAATGATTGCTCTAAACTATATGCTTTTTGCAGAATACTAGATGACATAGTTGATGAGAAAACTACCTTAGGATCAAGAGTAGAAAGATTTAACGAAATAAAAAATATTTTTAAAAAAAATTATAAACTTAATAAAAATGATAGAAATGAATTTGATCAAAATGAACATACACTAATTATAAAAGATATGATTATCCTTGCAGATAATAATAATATTAAACCAATTATTTTGGATGATTTAATTGAGGGCGTTGAATCAGATTTAAAACCAAGAGTTTATTTTAGATCAATAAAAGATTTGTTGGTTTATTCATATAGAGTAGCGGGAACTGTTGGTTTGATGATGGGTAAAATATTAAATGTAAATGATACAAGGTCTTTAAGGGGAGCTATAGATTTGGGTATTGCAATGCAACTTACAAATATAGCTAGAGATGTGGCTGAAGATCAAAAAATTAATAGACAATATATTAAACCAGATTTTGAAAACATTGAAGCAACTTTAAAACTAGCAGATATGTTTTATGAAAGTTCATTTAGTTCAATAAAGAATATTCCATTTAAATATAGGTTTGCAATAATTGTGGCCAGAAGGGTTTACAGACAAATTGGAAGAAAGATTATACAAAAAAAAACTATAGAGAACTATGAAAAATCAGGAAAAATTTATGTTAATAATTTTGGAAAAATATATCAAACAATTCTATCTTTATTTGATTTAATATTACTTTTTTTAAAAGATGTTGAGTCTCATCAAAGAAAGAATGAACATGAAATTATAAGTAAGGAAGTAGATCTAGATGAAAGAATTTAATTATATCATTTTGGGTGGTGGCTGTGCTGGTTTATCGTTAGCTTACGAACTAGATATAAAAAAAAAATTAAAAGATAAAACTTTAGCTATAGTTGAAACTAGAGATGAATATAAAAGAGATAAAACATGGTCATTTTGGAAAGTCACCAATCATAACTTTGATGACTGTGTTATCAAAAGTTGGAACAATTTTTCTATCAATTCTAAATTAGGATCTCATGAAGTTGTAAATAAAGAGTATCCTTACCAAACTATAGATAGTGGTTTATTTTATGAAAAAATCTTAAATCAATTAAAACAAAATAAAAATATTCAATTTTTTAAAGATACAGATCAATTAAACTTAAATAATTCATTTATATTTAATAGCATTCCATCAAAAGAAAATTATCAAACAAATCTTTGGCAACACTTTAAAGGTATAGAAATTCAAACTCCTGGGGATATTTTTGATGATAAAATTTTTAACTTAATGGATTTTGGTTGTGATCAAAGAGATAGTGTTCACTTTTTTTATACCTTACCTTTTGCAAAAAATAAGGCTTTAATCGAAACAACTTGGTTATCGAAAATGGATGATAAAACATTAAATGATTATGATTTTCAATTAGAAAAATATGTCAAGGAAACTCTTAAAATAAAAAATTATAAAATTAATTATGAAGAAGAAGGAGCTATACCTTTATTCTATCCATTGAATAAAGCAGAGAAAAATAAAATTAATATTGGATCTGCTGGAGGTATGACTCGTTTAAGCACTGGATATACTTTTCTTAATATCCAAGATCATAGCAAATATATAACTAATAATATTGAAAAAATTAAAAATACAAAAGTTTACCATATTGGAAAAAAATATGAATTTCTTGATAATATTTTTTTAAATGTTTTGAAAAACAATCCAGATAAAATGCCAAAAATATTTTTAAATATTTTTAAAGCATCTTCCAAAACAGTTATAAAATTTCTATCAAACAAAAGTAACATTTTTGAAGATCTGGGAATAATCTTAAAAATGCCTAAATGGATATTTATTAAAAATATTTTTTAAATTAGATGAGTAAAATAAATTATTATCATTCATTAATTTTTTTTAATTTATGTATCTTGCTATCAGCATTTGAATTTTTAAGAAATAATAGTCTAATTTTTTTATGTTTGTTTCTTATATTAAGTTTAGGAATTTCACATGGGGCGTTAGATCACATAAAAGGAAAAAAATTACTAAAACTTCTAAATTATAAATCCTCTTCAATATTTTATATTTCATATATTTTTGTTGGGGTAAGTATAATTATAGTATGGCTATTTTTTTCTAAAATTTTATTATTAATTTTTTTAATAGTTGCGTCATATCACTTTGGCAAAGAAGACTCGGAATTTATAAACAACAAATCTAAACTTGATTTAATTTACTTTTTTAAAGGATCTCTTGTGATAACGGCCCCATTATTATTTCATAAAACTGAAACTCTAAATATTTTCAATAATTTAAATTTTGATATTTCGCAAAGCTTACTTATATCGAATGAATTTCTATACGTCTTTATAGCAGTTAGTTTATTTGCAAATATTATTATTTCATTAAATAAACATATTGATATTAAATCACTACTATTGATGGATTTTATATCCATCCTGCTTCTAAACTATTTCTTAAATCCAATTTTAGCATTTACAATTTATTTTTGCTTTTTGCATTCTATTAGACATTCATTTAAATTATCTAATGAGTTAAATAAAAAAAATTTTATAAAAGGGTTGAGGGAATTTTTAATTAAAGCAATACCATTAACTATTTTAACTGCTATTTTATTCTTAGTTTCTTTATTTTTTTTAAATAATTATTACTTTTTAGATAATGCTATATCGCAAATAATATTTATTGGTTTGGCGTCTTTAACTTTTCCACATATATTGCTTGAATATTTAATTGAAAAAAATGAAAAGCAAAGAAATTAAAATTTTACTTGCCGCCCCACGTGGTTTCTGTGCTGGCGTAGAGCGTGCTATAGAAATTGTAAAAAAAAGTATTGATAAATATGGAGCGCCAGTTTATGTGAGACACGAAATTGTTCACAATAAATACGTTGTAGATGGTTTAAAAAAAATAGGAGCAATTTTTGTTGAAGAGCTTGAAGAAATTAAAGATAAATCTAGACCGGTAATTTTTTCTGCACATGGGGTACCAAAAAAAGTTCCAGTTGAAGCAGAAAATTTAAAAATGAAATACGTAGATGCAACATGTCCACTTGTATCAAAGGTGCATAGAGAGGCTGAAAATTTAAATAAAAATGGTTTACAAATATTACTAATCGGTCACAAAAATCATCCAGAAGTAATAGGAACTATGGGTCAAATTCCTGAAGGTGAAATAGATCTTATTGAAAATATTGATGATGTTAACAATTATCAAAATAAATCTAAAAAAAAATTAGCTTTTGTTACGCAAACAACTCTTTCTGTTGATGATACAAAGGAAATAGTATCAGCTTTAAAGAAAAAATTTCCAGAAATTAAAGAACCAAAAAAAGAGGATATTTGTTATGCAACAACAAATAGGCAAGCTGCTGTCAAAAAAATAGCAAAAAATTGTGATATGTTTTTTGTTATTGGAAGCAGAAATTCATCTAACTCTTTAAGGTTGGTTGAAGTTGCAAAAAATTCTGGATGTACAGATTCAAGATTAATTCATTCTGAAAGCATTGTACCTTTTGATGAAATTAAAAAATATAAAACTATAGGAATTTCATCAGGAGCTTCAGCGCCTGAAATATTGGTTGATAATTTTATAAATAATTTAAAAAAACAATTTACAGTGGCGATAGAAGAAATAGAAATAGTTAAGGAAAATATAACATTTAAAATTCCAGGAAAATTAAACTAGATGGCAATTTATAC
>CACPKQ010000028.1 GCA_902634455.1 uncultured Pelagibacteraceae bacterium
CCATTAGGCTCAATTATAGAATGTGTAAGTGTTACAAATTCAATTTTAAATGGTTCAAGATTAATCTCACCATTTAAATTAACTATTTTTAAAAAAGGAACGATATCAATTTTTTTTTCTTTAAATTTTTCTATGATTAAAGTTGCAGTGAAGGGAGTTGCATAAATTTTACATTTTAATTTTGGCCAAACGTAAGCAATGGCGCCAATATGATCTTCATGAGCGTGAGTTAAAATTAACCCCAATAGGTTTTCTTTTTTATCAGTAATAAAACCAGGATCAGGATAAATTAAATCAACTCCTGGTAAGTTATCATCGGCAAATGTTACACCAACATCAACAATTATCCACTTTTGATCGCCAGGTTTACCATAAGCATAAAGATTCATATTCATACCGATTTCTCCAGAACCGCCCAATGGACAAAATAATAATTCTTCTTTCATACTATTCAGTTAATTTAATTATTTTAACTAAACCATTAATAGTGAGGTTTTGATTAAAATATATTTTTTGATTAATAGATTTTCTAAAAAGGTCAGACAAGCCACCTGTAAAAATAACTTTATATTTTTTTTTTGTTTGAAGATGTATTTTTTTTATTATATTTTCAATAAGTCCGATATATCCCCAGTAAAAACCTGACCTAACAGCAGCTACAGTATTTTTTCCCAAAACCTTAGTGATATTGGCTAATTTAATTGGTGGTATTAATGAAGCTTTGTCAATTAAAGTATTTAATGAAAGATTAACACCGGGAGCTATTATACCACCTAAATAATTATTTTTAATAATTACATCAAAAGTTGTCGCTGTTCCAAAATCTACAACAATAAAATTTGATCTACCGTCAATAACACTTATAGCATTTGAGATTCGATCAGATCCTACTTGTTTTTTATTTACTTTAATTTTTAAAAATTGATCAAGGTTTAATTCTTTTATTTCAACTGATTTAATTTTTAATTTAGTTTTAATAAATGATTTAATAATTTTATAACAATTTGGAACAACACTACAAAATAAAGCTTTGTGAAGTTTATTTTTAAATGATTTCATAAAACTTAATTTATTATTTAAATACTTATTTGTAATTAAATTAGTTTTTAAAGTAATTTTTTTTTGTAATTTTTTGCTACTATTAAATATACAAATTTTTACTTCGGTGTTTCCTATATCTCCGATTAAATACATTTTATATTTCTATTAATTAAATTATTAATTTTAAGCTTTTTTAATTTCATTTCATACTTTTTTTTAATCATATTTATAATTTTTAATTTACTAATTTTATGACCTTTTTCGTTTAATAAACTTGTCGTTGGATAATTTTTAATTATTGGATACTTTATCAAATTAATTCCTACTCCTACTATCAAAAATTTGTTTGTATTAAAAAAAATAGTTTCTTGTAATATTCCACATATTTTTTTTTTATTTATTAACAAATCGTTTGGTGGTTTCACAGAAATTTTAGTCTTTAAAAGATCTGATAATATCTTTTTTATTATATTAAGATTAAAATTAGTAATTATTTGAAGTGATTTTTTTTCACTTATTTCAAAAAAAATTGTTATAAACAAGTTTCCCTTTAATGATATCCATTTTTTACCACGTCTTCCTCTTCCTTTTAATTGTTCTTCTGAAATTATGATGCCATTAAGATATCCTTGTTTTATTTTTTTAATAGCTAAATCATTGGTGCTATTAACTTTTTTATAAAAAAAACTTTTTAAATTCATTAAATAATATTTATTTTTGAAATTATCTCAATCAATCCATTTGGATATATGAAATAAAAAAGAATAAATATTACCGAAAGCGTTAATGACACTTTAAGTCCTACATGATGATCCGTATCATAGTTTTCTTTTTCAGAATCGAAATAAATAATTTTTATTATTTTTAAATAATAATATGCGGCTACTACAGTTGATAATAAACCAACTATTGCAAGAAAGTACATGGATTTTTCTATTACTGCCATAAAGATATAAAATTTTGCAAAAAATCCTGCTAGAGGGGGAATTCCTGCTAGTGAAAAAAGTATAATCAAAAAACTTACTGATAATATTGGGTGGTTTTTTGATAAGCCTGAAAGATCTTCAATGTTTTCATAATATTGCTCATTTTTTCTCAACATAAATAAACCGCAAAAGAAAGCCAAATTCATAACTAAATATATTGATATGTAAATTATTGAACTTTGAATTCCACCATTTGTACCAACTGATAAACCGGCTAATGCATAACCCATATGGCCAATAGAACTGTATGCAATAAGCCTTTTTAATTTTTTTTGGCCTATAGCAGCTATTGCACCAAACAACATTGAAGCTATAGATATAAAAACAATTATCATTTGCCACTGGTCAATTAAATTTATAAATGGAACGTATAAAAATCTAATAAAAACAGTTAAAGCAGCAATTTTTGGTAGTATAGCAAAAAAAATAGTTACCGAAGTAGGAGAACCTTGATAAACATCAGGTGCCCACATATGAAATGGAACTGCAGAAATTTTAAATGCAAGACCAACTAAAATGAAAACAATTCCAAAAGTTAGTGCATAATTATCTGTAGATAAATTTTCCGATATTAAAATAAAATTAGTTGAACCTGAAAATCCATAAATTAAAGAACATCCATATAACAAAAGACCAGAAGATAAGGCGCTTAATATAAAATATTTTAAACCTGATTCTGAAGATAGAATGTTATCCCTATTAAAAGATGCCAATACATATAATGCTAAAGATTGAAGCTCTAAACCCATATAAAATACAATCAAGTCATTTGAACTTATCATAACCAACATTCCTAATATTGAAGAAAGAATTAATATAGGATACTCAATTTTAAAAATTTTAGTCAATTTTAAATATTTTGTTGAAGTCACCATTACAAAAATTGCCGATCCTATAGTTAACATCTTCATAAATGTTGATAGATCATCAACTATATAACTTTTACTGAACAGAAATGTTTCTTTAATAGAAAATAGATTTATAACCAAAGCTAATAATATAATTAAAGAAAAAATTGAAAGATTGTAAACTAAATTAGAACTATTTTTTTTGAACACCCCTGCTATTAATAAAAACATCAATGACAAAGAAATAAAAAGTTCTGGTAATATAAAACTGATATTATTCATATATATTTTTAGCCATACTTATCTTTAAGCTATTATTATAAACATCGATTAAATTTTCTACAGATATCTCAATAGTGTTTAGCAACGGATCAGGATAAAAACCAAAAAAAATTGTTGGAATGGCAAGGCTCCATAAAATAATAATTTCATTTTTTTTCAGATCAATCATATTTTTTAATTCATTGTTGAGAAGATTTCCAAAAACAACTCTTTTGTATAACCAAAGCATATACGCAGCTGCAAAAATAATTCCTAATGAAGCAATAGATGCTACTAAAATATTTTTTTTGAAAGCGCTTAATAAAATTAAAAATTCACCGATAAAGCCGCTTGTTCCTGGTAAACCTATAGCTCCTAATGTAAATATCATAAAAACAATAGCGTATTTCGGCATTATCAAAACAATTCCTCCATAATTTTTTATTAATCGAGTATGCATTCTATCGTAAACAACACCTACACATAGAAAAAGAGCGGCTGATACAAGTCCATGACTAATCATTTGAAAGATACTTCCCTCAATTCCTTGTTGTGTCATTGTAAAAATACCAAGAGTCACAAATCCCATATGTGCAACAGAAGAATATGCTATTAATTTTTTCATATCTTCTTGCATTAAAGCCACCAACGATGTGTATATAATTGCAATTAGACTTAAAATGTAAATCATTGGAATAAAATTTTCTGAAGCTATTGGAAATAAGCCTAAAGAAAATCTAATAAAACCATATCCTGCCATTTTTAGTAGTATTGCAGCTAATAAGACAGAACCAGCTGTAGGAGCTTCTACATGAGCATCGGGCAACCATGTGTGAACTGGCCACATCGGAGTTTTAACAGCAAAAGAACTAAAAAAGGCTAACCATAATAAATTTTGATATTTAATATCAATTCCAAGATCATATAGTTTGACAACATCTGTTGTTCCAGAAATCCAATAAATAGAAATTATAGCAATTAACATTAAGACAGATCCTAACAAGGTATATAAGAAAAATTTAAATGCT
>CACPKQ010000029.1 GCA_902634455.1 uncultured Pelagibacteraceae bacterium
GGATATAGTCAAATGCTTAAGAACAAAAAAGATTTGGAAAATGAAAATAGATTGGAAAATATTAAAGAATTATTAAACGGAATGAAAGAATTCGACAACCTTGAAAGTTTTTTGGACCACGTAGCCTTGGCAACTTCTATTGATAATAATTGGGAAGGTCAAAAAGTAAATCTTATGACCATACATGCTTCAAAGGGATTGGAATTCGATGTAGTTTTTTTACCTGGATGGGAAGAGGGACTATTCCCTCATCAAAAATCAATTGAAGAAAAAGGAGAAAAGGGTTTGGAAGAAGAAAGAAGGTTGGCCTACGTAGGTATAACGAGAGCAAAAAAAATAGCTAATATATCATTTTCAATGAATAGATTTTATCAAGGAGACTGGATAGATAGTATTGCTTCAAGATTTATTGATGAACTTCCTGATCAACATATTGAAAAAAACAATTTTTTGGGTGAAAATGAAAACAATGGTGATAATTTTGAGTTTAATCAAGATATTGAATTTGAAAGTAAAATTAAAAGTCCGGGCTGGATTAGATATCAAAAAAGAATTAAAAATTAAGTGATTATAGATAAAATAAAAAAATTAAGACATTTTATAAGATTAAAAAATTTAGATGGTTATATTATACCTAAAAATGACCAGTTTTTTTCTGAATATGCTTATCCAAACAGACTAAAAGAAATTTCAAATTTCACAGGCTCAGCAGGATTGGCGGTCATATTAAAAGATAAAAATTTTCTATTTGTTGATGGAAGATACACATTGCAAGCAAGAATTGAAGCAGGAAAAAACTTTTATATATACGAAATTCCTAAATTTATGCCGTTTCAAATTTTAAAAAAAAATAAAAAAGTTTCACTAGGTTATGATCCAAAATTATTTACTAATAGCTCTATAAAAATAAACTTTAAAGATAGCTGCAATTTATTCCCTTTAAATCAAAATTTAATCGACGAATTAAAACCAATTAATTTTAATAAAAACAAGAATAAAATATTTTATCAATTAAAAAATAAATTTGTAGGAGAAACTGTAAATTCAAAAATAAATAGGTTAATTTTTAATTTGAATAAACAGAAAATTGATAATATTTTTATTAGTGCACCTGAGAATGTCGCCTGGCTTCTTAATTTAAGAGGAAAAGACAACCCGCATAGCCCAATACCTAATTGCCAAATTATTTTAACAAAAAACAATAAAATATACTTCTTTTCATCAAAAGACAAAATTAAAGAAATAAAAAAGTTTAAACCTTATAAAAATTTTAATTTTTTTAATTTTGATGAATTCATTAGCGTAGTTTATAGATTGTCTGGAAAATATTTTTGTATAGATAAATTAACTTGTTCAATATTCTATGAGTCTATAATTAAATCAAAGTTTAGTATTAAAAGTTTAAATGACCCTTGTTACACTATGAAATCAATTAAAAATAAAACAGAGATAAAAAATATGATTGAAACACATGTTATTGATGGTGCAGCTTTAACTAAGTTTATTTATTGGATGAAAAATCTTAAAAAATATAATTTTACAGAAATTGACGCAGAAAAAAAATTAGAAAAAATGAGAAAAAAAAATGCCAATTATCTTTATCCAAGTTTTAATACTATTGCTGGATCTGGTCCAAATAGTGCAATAATTCATTATAGAGCTAACAAAATATCAAATAGAAAAATTAAAAAAAATGATATTTTCTTATGTGACTCTGGTGGGCAATATAAATATGGAACCACAGATGTAACAAGAACTATATGCTTTTCAAAAACGCAAAAAAAAATTAAAAATATTTTCACAAGAGTTTTAAAAGGACATATTGCTGTTGTTCATACTAATCTTAATAAAACTAATATAGGTAAACATATAGATAAAAGAGCTAGACATTATTTAAATAAAATTAATTTAGACTATGCTCATGGGACAGGTCATGGGGTGGGTTTTTTTTTAAATGTTCATGAAGGACCTCAGGCTATTTCAAAATACAACCTTGTTCCTTTAAAAGCTGGAATGATTTTAAGTAATGAACCAGGATATTATAAAGACAACGAATTTGGAATCAGAATTGAAAATTTAGTTTTTATAAAAAAAATTAAAAAAAAAATTTCTTTTGAAAATTTGACACTTGCACCGATTGATACTGATTTAATTAATTTTAAACTTTTAAATAAAAAAGAGAAAGATTATTTGTTTAAATATCATTTAAAAGTTTATGCAAAAATTCATAAATATTTAAATTATAAAGAAAGAAAATGGTTGTTAAACTTAATTTAACATTTTTTTCCATTCTTCTTCTTTGATAACTTGCACTTTTAAATCCATCGCCAGTTTAACTTTTCGATTAGTTGGATTTTTTCCAGTTACTAAATAGTCTAGCTTTTTATTAACGTTGCTGATGATTTTACCAGCATTTTTTTCAACTAATGATTTTGCTTCTGCTCTGCTAATTTCTCCAAGTTTACCTGTAAACATAAATGTTTTATTTTTAAATATACCTTTTGTAGTTTGAATATTTTCTTTAATTATCATATAAGATTTAAGTTCACTAATAACGTTTAAGTTCACTTTATCTGAAAAAAAATTCTTCAAAGATTTTGCTTGCGTCTCACCAATTCCATCAATATTTAATAAATTATTAAAATTAAAATCTTTTGATATTTTTGAAAAATTTTGAATTGATTTTAAATGAATTGAAAGTAGTTTGGCATTTTCCTGTCCAATATGCCTAATTCCTAAGGCATATATAAATCTATCTAGGTTAATCTTTTTTGATCTTTCAATTGCATTTTTTAAATTAAAGACTGATAATTTTCCCCACCCATCTAATTTTTCTATTCTTTCAAAATTTAATTTAAAAACATCTTGAGGAAATCTAATTAAATTAAGTGCCCAAAATTTCTCAACAACCTTTTTGCCCAATCCTTCTATATTTAATGCTTCCTTAGAAACAAAGTGTTTAATTTTTTCTATAGCAATACTTTCACATTTAAATCCTTCATTTGGACACCTTTTTACAGCATCATATTTTTTAGTTATTGAATTGAATTCTTTAATTATTTTTGACCCACAAGATGGACAATTTTTTGGGAATATATATTTTTTAGAATCTTTTATTCTTTTTTTAAAATCAACTGAAAGAACATGGGGAATTACATCTCCTGCTCTTTCTATTTTAACCGTATCACCTATTCTAATATCTTTTCTAATTATTTCATCTTCGTTATGTAAGGTTGCATTGGACACAACTACTCCACCAATATTTACTGGTTTTACTTTAGCAACAGGTGTCAAAGCTCCAGTTCTACCTACTTGAATATCTATTTTTAATATTTTAGAAAATGAAGTATCAGATGAAAATTTATGAGCCACAGCCCACCTTGGGGCATTAGCAACATATCCTAATCTTTTTTGCAATTCAAAATCATTAATTTTATAAACTAATCCATCAATATCATATTCTACATTAAATCTTTGTTTTTCAAATTCTGCATGATGGTTTAATAAATTTTTTAATCCTGAAATTACTTTATTAAATTTACTTGTTTTAAAACCCCAGCTTTCTAACAATTTTAATAAATCAGATTGTTTTTTTAATTTTAAATTTCCAAAATAACCAAAAGTGTAAGCAATAAATTTTAGAGGTATTTTTTTTGTTTCATTTGAATTTTTTTGCCTAAGCGAACCAGATGCTGCATTTCTTGGGTTTGCAAATTTGTCTTCAATGTTTTTAAAATCATCGTTAGAAATATATACCTCTCCCCTTATATCAATATCTAAAGGAAAGTTTTTTGAACTAATTTTTTTTGGAATATCAGAAATAGTTTTAAGATTTTCTGTAATTACCTCTCCTTCAATACCATTTCCTCTTGATAAACCCATAACTAAATGACCCTTTTGATATCTTAATGAAGCTGAAATTCCATCAATTTTTGGCTCAACACTATATTCAAAATTATGATTTTTTTTATAATCTAAAAAATTTATAATTTTTTTTTCAAAGTTTAAAAGATCATCGTAATTAAATGCATTAGAAAGAGAAAGCATTTGAGTTCTATGTTTTGCTTTAAGAAATTTTTTTGATGGAGTAGATCCAACGATAATTGAGGGAGATTTTCT
>CACPKQ010000030.1 GCA_902634455.1 uncultured Pelagibacteraceae bacterium
GGGAATTATTTTATTCTCAAGAAATTTAAAAACGATTAAGCAAAGTCAGAATTTAACAAAATCTATAAGAAAAGTTTTTTATGATGATAAATATCCAATTTTAATAGATGAAGAAGGTGGTAGAGTTTCTAGATTAAATAAATTTATTGATAGCTCTATTTTTTCAGGAGAATTTTTTGGAAATTTATATAAAAAAGATTTAAATAAGTTTTACCTCTATTCAAAAGTATATGTTAAACAAATTTCATATTTATTAAATACACTTGGTATTAATTTAAATACAATCCCTATTTTAGATATTAAAAGAAATTACACTCATAGTGTAATTGGAAATAGAGCTTATTCAAAAAATTATAAGAATGTATCGAAAATAGGCGAACATTTTATTAAACTTTTTCATAGAAACAAAATAGCGACAGTTATGAAACATATACCAGGACATGGTTTGTCTACTGTTGATAGTCATAAAAATACACCCTTTATTAGAAAAAATATTAAATATTTAATTAAAAGAGATTTTTTTCCTTTCAGATGTAAAAAAAGTATTTTTTCTATGACAGCACATATTATTTTTGAAAAAATCGATCCAAATAATTGTGTTACACATTCAAAAAAAATGATTGAATTAATTAGAAAATTAATTGGCTTTAAAAGCTTAGTTATTTCTGATGATATATCAATGAAAGCATTAAAATTTTCAATAGCAGATAATACCAAAAAAGCATTTACAGCAGGTTGTAATTTAGTTCTACACTGCAATGGCAATCTTAATCAAATGATTAAAGTTGCTGAAAATTCACCGATCGTTAATAAATTTATTATAAAAAAAACTGAACAATTTAAGGAAATAATAAGATAATATAATTTTATGAAATTAAATGATTCAAATGAATTTAGTGTTAATTTAAATGTTTTTAAAGGTCCATTAAATATATTGTTAGACCTAGCAAAATCTCAGAAAGTTGATTTAGAAAAAATTTCGATAACAAAATTAGCTGATCAATTTCATGAATTTATCCTTAAAGCTAAAAATTTAAATCTTGAGTTAGCTTCAGAATATTTGATAATGGCAACTTGGCTTGCATATTTAAAATCTAAATTACTTTTACCAGAATCTGAAGAAGAGGAATTTAAGACTTTGGAAATAGCTGAAAAATTAAAACTTCAGTTAAAAAAATTAGAATTGATAAGATTGCTATCAGAACAAATGCTTAAAAGAAAAAGATTAGGTAAAGATGTGTTTGTAAGAGGAATGCGAGGAAATATTAAATCTATTTATAGCACAAAATACTCATTAAATTTGTTTGAAATACTTAAAACTTATTCATCTATAATAATGACAAAAAACTTTCAAAAAATAAATATTCCAAAACTTCCTGTTTTTACAACCGAAGAAGGAATTAATAGGATAAAAGAATTTTTTGGAAAACTTTCTGATTGGAAAAATTTAAATGATTTATTACCTGAAACATTTAATTCATCACAAAATTTAAAAAAAAGTGGAAAAGCAGGAATCTTTGCTGGTTCTTTAGAGTTATCAAAGGAAGGAAGTATAAAAATAAAACAAAATAATTTATTTGACGATATTTTTATAAAAAAAGCTTAATGAATAAATTTAAAAAAAACAATATAGTGAGTTTTCCGAAAGCTATTAATGAAGGTGAAAGAGAAATTGAAGCAATTCTTTTTGCTGCAGCTGAACCTTTGGATGTTGATACAATAGAAGAAAAAATTACCAAAAAAATAAACGTCCCAAAAGCTTTAGAAAAACTTCAAAATTTTTATCGTAATAGAGGAATTAATTTAATTTGTATATCTAAAAAATGGTCATTTAGAACTGCAGAAAATTTATCTAAATTAATGTCAAAACAAAAATCTGTTGAAAAAAAATTGTCTAAAGCTGCTATAGAAACTTTATCCATAATTGTTTATCACCAACCTGTAACAAGAGCAGAAATTGAAGAAATAAGAGGTGTCGCATTTGGCACAAACACTTTGGAAATTTTAATGGAACTTAATTGGGTAAAACCATTAGGAAGAAAAGATGTTCCAGGTAAACCTATACAATACGGAACTACCGACGATTTTTTAAATCATTTCAATCTTAAAAAACTATCTGACTTACCAACAGTAGAAGAATTAAATGCTGCAGGTTTTATTGATAGTACAACTATAGATTCTTCAATTTTTGGAACAGGAAAATTTTATAAAGAAAAGCAAGAAGATAGAAAGGAAAATATTTATTCTAATATTGATGAAATGCTGAGTAGTACATTGAAGAATGATGATAATGAGTAAAAAAAGATACTTTTAAAAAATTAATATTAAGTATATAATTTTCATATGAGTATAGGGTTTTGGCAAATAGCGATAGTTGTAATTTTAGTTGTTTTACTTTTTGGTAGAGGTAAAATTTCAAGCCTTATGGGCGATGTTGCAAAAGGTATTAAAAGTTTTAAAAAAGGCATGTCTTCAGATGTTACCGAGGATGAGTCTACAAAAAACTTATCTGAGAACCAGGATTCTAATAATCAAGATCCAAATAAAAAAGATTAAATTTAATGCCACAAATTGGCTGGTTTGAAATACTAATAATCGTTTCTATTGCGATAATTATTATCGGTCCGAAAGACTTTCCAATAATGTTAAAAAAGATAGGTTCGTGGATTGGTTCAATAAAAAGATATATTAATAATTTTCAAAGTGAAGTTTCTAATTTAGAAAATGAAACATTTAATGAATCTGAAATAAATAAAAACGATAAAAATACAAACAAGGAAATTAATGACAAAAAATCAAAATGAGAGTGGTTTGATAAGTCATTTAGTTGAGCTTAGACAAAGATTGATTAATTCATTTATTTGTTTATTTTTATTGTTTGTTGTTTGCTACTATTTTTCAGAATATATATATGGGTTTCTTGTAGAACCTTATGCTAAAGCTGTAGAAAATGATTCTATAGAAAGAAGGTTAATTTTTACTGCACTGCAAGAAACTTTTCTAACATATTTAAAGGTTTCTTTTTTTGCAGCTTTTTTTATAACAAGTCCTTTTATTTTAATTCAAGTATGGAAGTTTATTGCACCTGGTCTTTATCAACATGAAAAAATAGCAATAGTGCCGTATCTTATATTAACACCAATATTGTTTCTTCTTGGTGGCATGCTTGTTTATTATTTGATTATGCCACTTGCCATTAAGTTTTTTTTATCTTTTGAAAGTACTGGCCTGAGCACAAACTTACCAATTCAACTAGAGGCTAAAGTTAATGAGTATCTTTCATTAATAATGAAACTTATATTTGCATTTGGTTTAAGTTTTCAATTACCAGTGGTACTCAGTTTGTTAGCCAGAGTGGGTTTAGTTGATTCTAAATTTTTAACACAAAGAAGAAAATACGTTGTAGTTATAATATTTGCTGCTGCTGCTATTTTAACACCTCCTGATCCAATAACACAAATTGGTTTAGCGATTCCCTTATTAATTTTGTATGAATTGTCAATTTTTTCAGTAAAAATAATCGAAAGAAAAACTGAAGAAAAAAATGCATAACATTAAAGACATAAGAAATAATTT
>CACPKQ010000031.1 GCA_902634455.1 uncultured Pelagibacteraceae bacterium
TAGGTAAATCCGTTTCTTTTAAATACTCTTGCTCTACCACCAAGATCCGGTTGTTTTTCAATCAAAGTAACTTTGTGTTTTTTTGCTCTCAGTCTTAAAGCAGCTGCAATACCACCAAAACCTGCACCTATTACTATAGAATTCATACTGGTAATTTATATTTTTTTTTGAGAAAAGTAAAAAAATTATAAAATAATACTAGGAATTAATTTTTTTTAATTCTATTTTTGCTTCTTTAAGATTTTTTTCAAAAAGTAAATCAAGTTTAGATTTATCGATAGAAGAAGAAATTATCTTTTTAACTGATTCAATAGCTATTTTTACAGAAGCATCTCTTATCTCTTTTATAGCAGTTTCTTTCATTTGAATGATTTTTGTTTCAGCTAATTTTTTTTTATTTTCAGCTGATTTATGAAATTTATCATTCATTTCAATTATTAATTTTTCACTATCCTTTTTTGTTTGATCTAAAATTTTTGTGGTTTCAGCTTTAGCTCCATCAAGCTTATTTTGAGCATTATCCAAAAGTTTTTTAGCTTCTGATCTTAATTTTTCGCTTTCTTCTATTTCAATTTTTATTTCTAATATAAGTTTATTTAGCAATTCGTTGATTTTTTGTGGAACTTTTAAATAAACTAAACCCAAAAAGAAGAGAATAAATGAAACAGCAACCCAAAATGTAGCATCAAATGACATGATTTTTTTCTTTTATTTTTTTTGAAATATCTTCGACGATTGCAGAAATACTGCTGTTATTTACATCAACTCCAATCAGATGTTTTATTAAATCCGAAGAGGTTTCAATTGCTATTTTATTAATTTTTTCTGGAGATTTATTCTTTAATTCAGAAATTTCTTTTTCTACTTTTAAAATTTCTTCATTTATTTCTGTTTCTAAAACTGCTTTTTTTTTATCAATATCTTTAAGAATTTTTTCCCTTGTTTTATTAAAATAGTTTTTTGCCTCATTTTTACTTTTAAATATTATTTTTTCATATTCTTTAATCTTATTTTCCGACTCTTCTCTTTGTTTTTCTGCACTTTCAATATTTTCTAAAATTTGTGATTTCCGAACTTCTAAATTTTTACTTATTTTAGGTAAAATTAATTTTGACAGTATTACAAAAAGTATTCCAAAACTAAGAATTAACCAAAAAATTTGTGAAAACCAAAACTTAGGATTAAGTTGTGGCATTCCACTGCTTTCTGCACCTTCTACTAAGTTGATTAGTAAAAAGTTAATTATAATTAGCTTAGAAAATAATCTTAAAAACATTAATTAAAATGCAAATAAAATAATTAAAGCCACAACTAATCCAAATAAACCTGTAGCTTCTGCAAGTGCAAAACCTAATAATAAATTTGGAAATTGTTTCTGAGCTGCAGATGGATTTCTCATTGCTCCAGAAAGGTAATTACCAAAGATAATACCAATTCCTACTCCAGCACCAGCTAATGCAATTGCTGCCAGTCCTGCTCCGATCATTTTTGCTGCTTCTAGTTCCATTATGTCCTCCTTTAATTGTTAATGGTGTAAATTTAATGCATCATTTAAATAGATGCAGGTTAATATTGCAAAAACATAAGCTTGAAGAAAAGCAACTAATATCTCCAAACCAGTTAAAGCAACAGAAAAGCTTAGAGGGAGCCATCCTCCTACTATTCCAAGGCTTATTACAAAGCCTCCAAATACTTTCATCATAGTGTGTCCAGCCATCATATTTGCAAATAATCTTACAGAAAGACTAACCGGTCTGCTTAAATAAGAAATTATTTCTATAACAACTATTAATGGTAATAAAACTACTGGTACTCCACTCGGGACAAATAGTTTTAAATATCCAAAACCATGCTTAATAAAACCAATTGCTGTAACCCCAATAAATATAAATGCTGCCAAAACAAAAGTTACAATTATATGGCTTGTTACTGTGAAAGAATATGGGATCATTCCAAACATATTGCAAAAAAGCACAAACATAAATAAAGAAAATATAAAAGCAAAATAAGGTTTTGCTTTTGATCCAGCTGTATCGCTAATCATTTTTGATACAAATGAATAACTTAATTCAGCAAGCAATTGAATTTTATTTGGAATTAATGAATTTTTTTTTGCTCCTAAATTAAAAATAACCAATATAGCTAATGAACTTATAATCATGAAAAGACTTGCGTTAGTGAATGAAATGTCAATTTCTCCTAATCTTATTTCTGGTCCAATTCTATAAACTTCAAATTGGTGCATTGGATTTGTTGCCATTTTATAATCTACTTTTGCATATTCTTCGCAGATTTAACTACATTCAATATTCCTGCAGCAACACCTACGAAAAAAAATATTAAAATTAACCAAGGTTTAGTATCAAACCAATCGTCTAAAATAAACCCAATAATTGTCCCTACAGCAACTGCGGCCACAAGTTCAGTACTTAATTTAAAAGCAATCCCAAGGTTTGAGCTAGATTTTTGATTTTCTTTAAAACTTTTTTTAGAAGCTTTTTTTTTTGCAATTTCTAGGCGAGTTTTGAATTGATCTTTTGACACTATAAATATCTAAGCAACCATACTTTCAGCCTTTTGTAGGTCAACTGCAACAAGCTGACTTATTCCTTTTTCTGGCATAGTCACACCATAAAGCCTATTCATTTTAGACATTGTTAGAGCATGATGTGTTACAATTATAAATTTTGTATTAGTAATTTTTGTCAATTCATCTAGAAGGTTACAAAACCTAGTTACATTAGCATCATCTAAAGGAGCATCTACTTCATCAAGCACACATATAGGTGCTGGGTTAGTTAAGAATACTGCAAAAATTAATGATAAAGCAGTTAAAGCCTGTTCTCCCCCAGATAACAAAGTTATTGATTGTAATCTTTTTCCTGGTGGACTCACTAGCATTTCTAGTCCTGCATCAAGAGGATCTTCTGAGTCTACTAATTCTAGTTTAGCACTTCCTCCATTAAACAACTTAGTATAAACATCATTAAATTTTCTGTTTACTTTTTCAAAGGCATCTAAAAGTCTTTCTCTTCCTTTCTGATTTAGTTCATTTATACTTTCTTTTAATTTTATAATTGCTGCTACAAGATCTTGTCTATCTTGTTCCATTTTTTTTATTTCAGTTTCATATTTGTTCGTTTCTTCATCTGCACGTAAATTTACTGAACCTAATTTATCTCTCTCTCTTTTTTTTTTATCCAATAGCTCTTCTTGGGTAACAGCATCAGGAAATTCTTCGTTGGTTTCAAGATTAGAAAATTCAAGTATATTATTTTCATTTAAATTTAACTCACTTTCTATTCTTTCAAGCAAGTCAGTTTTTCTTTTTTTTAAACCTTCAATGGTTGCTCCAGAACTTGCTTTTCTCTCTCTTATTTCAATTGAACTTTCTTTTGTAGAATTTAATTTGTTTCTAAGTTCATTAATCTTATTATCTATTTCTTC
>CACPKQ010000032.1 GCA_902634455.1 uncultured Pelagibacteraceae bacterium
TCTCTTACAGAACCTTCAGAGATTTTAACTATTAGTTTAATTGCATCTTCAGTTATATTTCCATTTTCTTGATCTTTAACTTGATTTATAAATTTAAATAATTTATTAGATCTAATTCTAGATAAGTCGAATCTTTGACATCTTGATAATACAGTTATTGGAATCTTTTTTATTTCAGTCGTTGCGAAAATAAATTTTAAATATTCAGGAGGTTCTTCTAAAGTTTTAAGTAAAGCATTAAATGCTTGCTTGCTAAGCATATGAACTTCGTCAATAATAAAAATTTTATATTTGGCTGAAGTTGGACCATATCTCGAAAATTCAATAAGATCTCTTACATCATCTACACCCGTTTTGCTTGCTGCATCCATTTCAAGTACATCAATGTGGTTTGAACTTGTTATAGATTTACAATGCTCGCAATAATCTTTTTTGCAAAGTTGATCAACTCCATTGATACAATTCAAAGATTTTGCCACAATCCTTGCAATAGTAGTTTTTCCAATTCCTCTTATTCCTGTAAATAAATATGCATTGGGTGTTTTGTTTGATTTTATAGCATTATAAATTGTTTGGACAGTTTCTTCTTGGCCTATCAAATCGTTAAAGCTCTGTGGTCTATATTTTAGTGCCAATACTTTTGAACTATTATTCATATTAAATCTCAGGGGACTAGAACCTGAAAAACTGTCTCTACGATTGCTTCCGTTAGGATCTGATCGGGTTCAAGCAGTATTCACCTCTAGCCCCCAATGTATTATATCAGTAAAATTTTCTAATCTACAAAAAATTTAATTAAGTCGATTTTTTTCTAAATGTATCTTGTTTAAACACACCTAATAATTGAAACTCAGAACAGTGCAGTTCAACATCACTTAATGCTCCAGCAACTTTTTCTTCACTAATGTGTCCCTGAACTTCACAAAAAAAATAATAAGAAGAGAAAGTACCTTTTTCAGAAAAAGACTGTAGTTTTGTCATATCTACCTGTCGTAAAGACATGCCTGTCAATGACTGGTATAGAGCGGCAGGCTTATTTTTTAACTTGAATAAAAAAGATGTAATATATTTTTCTTCTTTTTTAAAGTCTGGTTGTGATACATCTTTTTGAAAAACTAAAAAACGCGTAAAATTTTCTTTATCATCTTGGACATCGGATTTTAAAATATCTAAACCATAAATTTCTGCACTTAACTTAGATGCTATAGCTGCTTTAGTTTTATCTTTTTTTTTTGATATATAAGCTGCACTACCGGCCGTATCAGCCATTACTATCTCTTTTAATTTATGTTCTCTAATAAAACCACTTGTCTGACTTAAAGCCGCTGTATGAGAATGAACTTCTTTAACATCTTCTAATTTTGAACCGGGCAAAACTAAAAGATTATGGTTTATTCTATAAAAATGTTCGGCAAAAATATTAAGTCGGTATTTAAGAATTAAAGTCTCGATATTTATTGAACCAATTAATTGATTTTGCTCAGGAATAATTGCTTTAATTGTACTATCATTTTGAGCCAACTCAAATGCATCTTGAAATGTTCTACATGGTATGGTCTTTGCTTCAGGATAATTTTCCCTAGCACAACTTTCACTGTAGCTTCCAGCAATTCCTTGATATGCTATTTTCATATTGCTAAGATTTATATTCCATTATTTTTTTTATTTCTAGATAATCTTCCATTGTATCAACGCCTATAGAAGTTGATTTTCCTAAAGCTACGTTAATTTTAAAACCATTATCCATTGCTCTTAGTTGTTCTAAATTATTTTTAATTTCATTATTAGATTGTTTTAATTTAACTATTTTTTTTAAAATATTAACATCATACTCATATACACCTATATGGTGATATATATAATTCTCCATAACTTGGTTTATTTTTCTTTTAAATTCAAAAGCTAAAGGGAAGTTGGTTTCTGTTATTTTTTCTTTAGTAATTACTTTTACTATATCTGTATTATGCATTATAGAATTACCTTTGATTTGCGCTGCAAGTGTACCAATTTGAGATTTGTTTTTTATTACAAGTTTATTTAATTTTATTAAATCATCTGAATTAATGTTTGGTTCATCACCTTGAAGATTTATAATATAGTCCACATCTTTCTGATCTATTTTTTCAAAACACTCTAAAATTCTTTCACTTCCATTTTTATGATAATTTCCAGTAATAATTGCTCTTCCTCCATTTTTTTCCACATCTTCTATTATTTCTTGATCTTCAGCTGCTACATATACATCGCCTATATTTGATTCTTGTGCTTTTCTAACTACATGTGAAATAATTGATAAATTATTAATTTTAAATAATGGTTTTCCTGGCAATCTAGTTGCTGATAATCTAGCTGGTATTAGAATTAATGTTTTTGACATCTTTTATTACTGACTACTAAATTTATGCGTCTAAGCGACGCAAATATTATAATCAAAATATATAAGTAATTTACTAATTATCATGTTATACGAGCAATTAGTTATTATAAATGAATTCTTTTGAAATAAATAAAATAATTGCTGCTATATTGTTTACTGTATTGCTGATTTATGGAATTGGCAAAATTTCTGACTTGGTATTTGAAGTAAAAAATCAAGATGTTGTAGCTTATAAAGTTGAAGCTCCAGAAGGTACTGCTGTTAAAGCTAATGCAGAAACTTCAATAGATTTATCAGCTTTCCTTGCATTAGGAGATGTTGCACATGGTGAAAAAGTATTTAAAAAATGTGCTGCGTGTCACAGTGTAACTCAGAAAGGTGGAAATAAAATTGGCCCTAAACTTTGGAATGTGATGTTCAGACCAGTAGGATCAATAACAGATTATAAATATTCAAAAGCTCTAATTGGTTATAAAAAAGAATGGAACTGGGAAGAAATGAATGGTTTTTTAATTAAACCTTCAAAATGGATACCTAATAATAAGATGGGTTTTGCAGGTTTAAAGTCTGAAAAAGATCGAGCATCTGTAATATTATATTTAAACCAAAATAGTGACAGTCCTAGGCCATTACCTTAGCTTTCCAAAACAATATAACAAAATACTTTTTTGAACATAAACTCTATTAAGAGCTTGTTGCCAAACTCTAGATTGTTTTCCTAAAAAAACATCTTCTGAAACTTCATTTCCTCTTGGGAGGCAATGCAAAAAGATAGCATCTCTACGAGCCAATTTCATTAAACTTGAATTTATTCTATAGTTTTTAAAATCTTTTATTTTTTTTGTTTT
>CACPKQ010000033.1 GCA_902634455.1 uncultured Pelagibacteraceae bacterium
ATGTAAAAATAATCATTAAAGATGATAATAAAGAAATTACATTTAAACTTAAAAATAAGAGAAAAATTGATATAAAATCATTAGAATCTTTAAAAAATCACGCAATATGTACATTAATTAAATAAAAAAAAACTTGTATTATTAATAATAAATATGTACATAGCTGCATAAATTAATACGCACACAATTTTTGGTAGTGATACCTCCGGTCCTTAGTTGGAATAATTGTGGTGGTACAACCGGTAAAAAAAATGAAAATACCAAGTTTAACAATTCAAGAATTACTTGATGCAGGTGTACACCTAGGTCACAAAACTCTTAGATGGAATCCAAAAATGAAAAAATATATTTTTGGAAAAAGAGAATCAATTCATATTATTGATTTGACTCAAACTTTGGAGTTAACCAATTTAGCTTTAACAAAAGTATACGAAACAATAAAAAACAAAGGTAAAATTTTATTTATATCAACAAAAAAACAAGCAGCAGAATCAATTGCTGATCTAGCAAAAAGTACAAATCAATACTATGTTAATTATAGATGGCTAGGTGGTATGTTGACTAATTGGGGAACTATTTCTAACTCTATAAAAAAACTTCACAAAATTAATACAGATCTTTCTACAGAAAATAGAGGTTTTACAAAAAAAGAATTACTAAAAATGAGCGTTCAAAGAGATAAATTACAAAAATCACTTGGAGGTATTGCTGAAATGAAGAAAATTCCTGATTTAGTTTTTGTGATTGATACAAATTATGAATCTTTAGCAATTAAAGAATCAATAAAATTAAATATTCCAATTATAGCAATTCTCGATACAAATTCAGATCCCGAAGGAATTGATTTTCCAATACCAGGAAATGATGATGCTAGAAGATCTATTGATTTGTATTGTAATTTAATAAAAGAAACTATATTAAATGCAAAAAAAGAAATACCTACTAACACAGAAGATAAAGAAAACACACCTGAAAAAAAAATTAATAAAGAAGTTAAAGGTAAATCTAAGACAAAAAAAGAAGAAACTTCTAAATTAAATTAATAGTTTTAAAAATCATGAGTTTAGTTGAAAAAATAAAAAAACTTAGACAATTATCAGGTGCAGGATTTACTGATTGTAGTTCTGCACTTAAGGAAGCAAAAGAAGATATAGATAAAGCTATAGAAATTTTAAGAATTAAAGGCGTTGCAAAAGCTTCAAAAAAAATGTCAAGAGAAGCAAAAGAAGGAGTAGTAGCTCTTTTTGGTGATGAAAAAAAAAGCTCAATTATTGAGGTAAATTGTGAAACTGATTTTGTGGCAAAAAATGAAGATTTCATTAACTTTGTTAAAGAATTATCTGAATTAAATAATAATAATGATTCAAATATTGAAAAATTAAAAAAAACAAAAATGAAAAATGATAAAACTGTAGATGAAAATCTAGTTTCAATGATTGCTAAAATAGGTGAAAAAATTACAATTGGCCGTACAAAAACATTAGATTTTTCAGATTCAATAAATTTTACCTATCTTCATACCATAGTTAAGGATAATTTATCAAAATTAGCTGTAATTGTTTCATTAAAAAGCAAAGAAAATACAGAAAAATTAAATTTATTTGGAAAACAATTGTCAATGCATATAGCGGCCTTAAGTCCATTAGCTTTAGAATCTTCAGTTATAAATAAAGAAATTTTAGAAAAAGAAATGGAGCTAATATCAGAAGAGTTAAAAAATTCGGGAAAACCAACAGAAATTGCAAAAAAGATTAGTATTGGTAAACTCAATAAATTTAAAGAAGAAAATTGTTTATTGACTCAAGCATGGGTTATGGATCCTAAAAAGAAAGTAAAAGATGTCATCAATGAATTAAAAATATCAGACTTAAAAATAAATGATTTTTATAGATTAAAAATAGGTGAATAATGTTTAACGAAAAAACATACAGCCAGAAAATGGATAAAACATTTGAAGTTTTTACGAAAGAACTTTCATCTTTAAGAACAGGAAGAGCAAATGCGAATATGCTTGATATAGTTAAAGTTGATGTTTATGGACAAAAAATGCCAATAAATCAGTTAGCAAGCATAACAACTCCTGAAGCAAGAATGATAAATATACAGGTTTGGGATTTAAACAATGTTACATTAATAGATTCAGCAATTAGAAAGTCTGAATTAGGTCTAAATCCACAAATAGATGGACAACTTATTAGATTACCCATTCCTGACTTAAGTGAAGAAAGAAGAAATGAGATGAAAAAAATAATAAAAACAATGGGAGAAAAATGCAAGGTTTCCATAAGAAATATACGAAGGGAAGGGAATGATGAATTAAAAAAAATGTTAAAATCTAAAACAATAAGCGAAGATGAAGAAAAAAAATTTGAAAAAATAATTCAGAGTGTAACAGATGAACATATAAAAAAAATAGATGAAAAGATTATTTCTAAGGAAAAAGAAATAATGAAAATATGAATCACATTAAGCATGTTTCCATCATTATGGATGGTAATGGACGTTGGGGTATAAAACATAAAAAATCAAGAAACTTGGGACACAAACAGGGTCTTAAAACTGTTGAAGAAATTATTAAAGCTACGATTAAGAATAAAATTAAATACCTAACATTATACGCGTTC
>CACPKQ010000034.1 GCA_902634455.1 uncultured Pelagibacteraceae bacterium
AACACAGAAGATGTAAAAATCTTTATAAAAAGTAAATTATGAAAAAAATTATATTAATTTTTATATTTAATATCCTAATTTTTTCTACTACTTATGCCAAACATCAATATGAAGAATATAGTTTTGATGCCTTCTGGAAATACGAAGTAAAAGGATCAAATAATTATTATCAATTCAACTCAGATTTAATTCAAGACAAAGACGTAATAAAAGAAATTAAAAATAAAAAAAAAACACGTTTAGTTAGTTATTTATTATTTGAGGATAATAAAATTAAAATAGATGAACACGATCTTCCATCCTATATTAAAAATAACAAGGGTTTACTTCCATCACATTCTATGGGCAAAAGTTTAGTATCATATGTTACGGGTTATGCAATATGTGAAGGTTATATAGATAACATCAATGTAAAATTAGATGACTGGTCTACTGTAAAAGGTACACTGTATGAAGGGCAAAAACTTATTGATTTACTTAATATGAGGGCAGGTGATCAAAAAATTATTGGTGAGAAAAAGTTTAATTCAGATAATCGCATTAAAGATCAAAAAGATTTTAATGTAAATGTTTATCCAATCAAAAAGGTCATGAATTCAGAAATTTTAAAGAGTACTCAAAAATCAAAACCAATTTATAATTATAATGCTTTAGCAACAAACACTATAATGAACTATACAATTTTCAAAGTAGGTGATGATTATCAAAAATTATTAAATAAAGTTTTTAAAGAAGATGCTAAAGTTAAAAATAGTGTATTTTTTAGTAAAACAATTCGCACACGATTTTTTGATCAAAAAAAAGGAGAATATGGAAGATATTCTTTTTATGCAGATAGATATGATTATTTGAGAATTGCAAAGTCAATTATGGATCATTGGAATAATGATACTTGTGTAGGTAAATACTTAAAAACTATTTATGAGCAAAGAATAAACAAAAATAAAGATCGTTATGATGGCGATAGATCTGGTCAATTTGATGTAGCAATGTATTCAAAGAAATATGGGGGTCAATTTCATTTTAATATTATTGGTTTATCTAAAAGAAAAATTTTAGGAATGAGTGGTTTTGGTGGACAAAATATTATTATTGATTTTGAAAAAGAAAGAATAATTGTAGTTAACTCAAGAGATCGACATTACAATTGGAAAAAAATAGTTCTTAAAAAATTAAAGAAAAAATAAATAAAAATATACCCCTAAAATCTCTTCAGTTTTTATAGCAAACTTCGTGAGGGGTTTAATTAAAAATCATTTAGATAACTAGATAATATCGAAGAAAGGGGCGTTCTGTTGCCAGGTGCCTCGAACTTTGTAACCTTATTCGGGAATATTAGGTATTCGCCATCGAGAGCCCTCTCTAACAATAAAGCCAACACAATTTTTAGATCCACATTTACAAATATGATCTTTATAATTACAATTAAAGCTAAATCCATAGTCATAAGACAATTCTTCATTTTTTTTTATATCTTTCATTGCAGTAATCCATAAAACTGCTTTCTTTTCTTCAATAACTTCACAATTAGGATTGCATGAATGATTTATTAGGCGAGCTGTATTAAATTTAAAATCTCCATCTAATACATATTTTTTATTAAGCGTAAATAAATAGGTAATATCATAGCCATACTTAGTATCTTCATCCGCCTGTTTGTGGGTAATTTTTTTTCCTTTATATTCAATTATTCTTTCACCTTTTTTTATATTACGTGCAGCACAAAGGCCCTTGCGATGAATATTAGATTTGATGATTTTATAAGCTTTCATTATATTTGTTTGAAATTTAAAAGTTTATTAATCTATTTTTTCAATAATAAAAACAAAAACTTGCAATAAGGGTTATTTTCTTGTCAGGTGCCCCGATCATAAATTAGCAGCCTCTCTAGCGATTAAATCTACTTCGTTATTTAATTTATCTGTTGAATGTCCTTTTACCCAATTCCAACTTATTTCAAATTCATTATTTAGAAGATCTAACTCTTCCCAAAGTTCTTTATTTTTAACCGGTTGTTTGTCTGCAGTTTTCCATCCATTTTTTTTCCAATTATGTATCCACTCTGTTATTCCTGATTTTACATATTTAGAGTCTGTAAAAATTTGAACTTTGCTACCTTTTGGAATTTTCTTTAAAGCTTCAATAGGAGCAAGTAATTCCATTTGATTGTTTGTAGTATTTTTTTTACTTCCCTTAATCTCAGTTTTTTTTCCATCATCAATAATTATTGCTGCCCATCCACCATTTCCTGGATTTTCTAAACAAGAACCATCAGTATAAATTTTAATCATTTAATTATAATAATTTTTAAAATTGTTAAATTGATTATGAACTTTAAGTTTTTGAATATATTCTCTTGGGTTCTTTATCTTAATAACTGCACTTTTTGGAGTATTTAAGTAATCATAAGTTCTTGTTAATAAATATCTTAAAGCCGCACCTTTACACAAAACATTTAGAGATTTTTTCTCTTTATCAGAGAATT
>CACPKQ010000035.1 GCA_902634455.1 uncultured Pelagibacteraceae bacterium
AAGTTGGCACCTGTTCTATCTAATTTATTTACAAAACAAATTCTTGGAACTTTGTATTTATCAGCTTGTCTCCAAACTGTTTCTGATTGAGGCTCAACACCAGCTACACCATCAAAAACAGCAACTGCTCCGTCTAAAACTTTTAAAGATCTTTCAACCTCAATTGTAAAATCTACATGTCCTGGAGTATCAATAATATTAATTCTATGATCTCTCCAAAAACATGTTGTTGCTGCAGATGTTATTGTAATTCCTCTTTCTTGTTCTTGTTCCATCCAATCCATTGTTGCAGCACCATCGTGGACCTCTCCAATTTTATGACTCTTTCCTGTGTAATAAAGTATTCTTTCAGTAGTTGTTGTTTTGCCAGCATCAATGTGAGCCATTATGCCTATGTTTCTATATTTATCTAATGTATGAGTTCTTGACATAATAATTTACCATCTAAAATGTGCAAAAGCTTTATTTGATTCTGCCATTTTATGTGTATCTTCTTTTTTCTTAATTGCAGACCCTCTGTTTTGATAAGCATCGCAAATTTCGTTAGAAATTTTGTCTGACATTTCCTTATCTTTTCTTTTTCTTGATGCATCTATTAACCATCTTAATGCTAAAGCTTGGGACCTTTTACTTTTTACTTCAACTGGTACTTGGTAAGTGGCCCCACCTACTCTTCTAGATCTAACTTCTACAGAAGGTTTTAAATTTCTGATAGCTTCATTAAAAACAGTTAATGGTTCTTCTTTTACTTTTGACTTGATTTTATTAATTGCATCATAAATAATTTTTTCTGCTATTGTTTTTTTACCATCATACATTATAGAATTTATTAATTTAGGAATTATTACTGATTTATACTTTGGGTCTACAATAGGAATTTTTTTTGGAGCTTTTCTTTTTCTGGACATTTTTATTTACCTTTTTTCGTTCCATATAAAGAACGTCTTTTTTTTCTGTTGGCAACTCCTTGGGTATCCAAATTACCACGAAGTATATGATATCTTACTCCAGGTAAATCTTTAACTCGACCACCTCTTATCAATACTACAGAGTGTTCCTGTAAATTATGCCCTTCTCCAGGAATATAGGCTGTTACCTCAAAACCATTTGACAGTCTAACCCTTGCCACTTTTCTTAATGCAGAGTTAGGTTTTTTTGGAGTCGTTGTGTAAACTTTAACACAAACTCCTCTCTTTAAAGGTTGTTTTTGTAAAGCTGGAACTTTGTTCCTAGCAATTTGCTTATCTCTTCCTTTTCTTAACAACTGGTTAATTGTTGGCATAAAATTTTTAATAGTTTAATTTTTAGATGAAATAACTGTCAGGTTATTTGTGGCAGCGTTTAGTACGTAAGTACTACATTCCAACCAAAAAATATCGACAAAATACTATAGAAAAATATTTTGTCAAATTAAAAGGGTTGTTAAATTTGCCATTATATCCTTTAAAATAAATATTAATGGCGGGAGTGACGGGACTCGAACCCGCGACCTCCTGCGTGACAGGCAGGCGCTCTAACCAAACTGAGCTACACCCCCAAATTTTGGTGGGCAGTAAAGGACTCGAACCTTTGACCCCCTCGGTGTAAACGAGATGCTCTACCAACTGAGCTAACCGCCCAAAATCAGGGTACTAATACATCAACGAAAAGATAATGTAAATTGTTAATTACTGTATACTTGCTTGTGATTTTTCTTTTCCTGTTTCTGAAATATTTTCAACTTCAGTCCACTCAACTCTTTTTAGTTCATTTTTAAGTGAAAGTTTTACTACTTCGTCAACTGTTTCTACTGCAATTATTTTAATATCCTCTTTAACTTTTTTGGGAATATCAACTAAATCTTTTTCATTATCTTTTGGAATAATTACTTTAGCAATACCCGCTCTATGTGCGGCAAGTAATTTTTCTTTTAAACCCCCTATTGGTAAAACTTGCCCAGTTACTGTTACTTCTCCTGTCATTGCAATTTCTCTATTAACTGGGTTATTTGTAATAGCTGAAACAATTGATGTTACCATAGCTATACCTGCTGAAGGTCCATCTTTCGGTGTTGCTCCTTCTGGAACATGTATATGAAAATCTCTTTTTTCAAACAAAGGAGGAATAATTCCATATTCAAGACTCTTGGATCTAACAAAAGATTTTGCTGCTTTTACAGATTCTTGCATTACATCACCCAATTTACCAGTGATTTGCATTTTTCCCTTACCTGGCATGTGAACTGTTTCTATTTTCAATATTTCTCCACCAAATTCGGTCCAAGCTAAACCTGTAACAATACCTACTTTAT